>JBFHWK010000131.1:0-8346 GCA_041589075.1 Rhodothermales bacterium | reverse complement strand
GCCGTAGATGAATCCCCGATCAAGCCTGCCCCTGCGGAGGCAGGGGTCGGGGATGACGTGGTGCCGCTGATGACGTGGTGCCCCTCAAGACGTGGCGCTCCTCCACTGCAACGTCATTCCCGCGAAAGCGGGAATCCATGTATCGGTGAGGTCACCCACGCCGTAGATGGATCCCCGATCAAGCCTGCCCCTGCGGAGGCAGGGGTCGGGGATGGCGTGGTGCCAGCAAGAGCAGCTCCTCACCCCGCCCTCTCCTCAAAGAGGAGAGGGAAACTCACAATCTAGAACTGTCCCCATCGCCTCACTGCGCGTGCATGTTCGTCCATTCGTTCGAGGGGAGACGCAAACCCGTTCCGTCTCCCCTCGTTTTGAGGGGGGACCACAGGGGGGAGCGTCAACTGAACGAAAGGTTCACCGACACCTGGCCTGTCATGGTGTGATCCGCCTCGAAGGAGCCCGTGCCGCGAATTCCAACCAGCTCGTCCGTCCCGGATTCGGCCACGACCGACCAATCGCTTCGAGCCGAGCCGCCCTCGTAAACACCTGTGTGTCGTATCACGAACACACCCGACCTCCCACCAACAGAACCCTGGATCGTCTCAAGGCCCACGAAGGTAGCCGTTCCGGTACTGCGGTGAAACATCACGTACTCAACGCGGCTCAGCCCTTCGATTTGGCCGCTGTACGTCTGAGTCACGCTCGCGCGCGTCACCTTCGCACCACCGGGAAGCTCTTCGGAAGACTCTTCATTCCACGACTTGACATGAAACGTTGCATCCGAGGCCATGATAAGCACCTTATCTAGTCGACTTTGCCCTTAGTCCGTGCGCCCCGCCTTCTGATCGCAAGCATGCTGAGCACGAAAAGTGTGACCGCCGTAATCGGAATCACGAACTCAAGCATGATCGTACCGAATGTCACGAGCGCGTCGTGATCAGTTGCGGCGAGTATAAGGTAGGTTGTGTATGCGATATAGTATGCAAACAGCAGTGCGCCTTCCCAACGTGATATAACACCACCCGTAAAAAAGATGGGAAGACACGCGAAGGCCACGGCGATCATAATCGGAATGTCGAACGAGACGACCGATGGTGCAACCTCGATGCCGCCTGGTGCCACGATAGCGGCCAGGCCGAGCACACCCATAATGTTGAACAGGTTACTGCCCACGACGTTGCCGACCGCGAGGTCGCGCTCGCCGCGCAGGCTGGCGATAATTGACGTGACGACTTCCGGCAGTGAAGTTCCGGCAGCGATGATCGTCAGGCCGATCACGAGATCACTCACACCGAGAAGCTGGGCGATATCAACGGCGCTCGTGACAAGCATTCTCGATCCCCATACGAGTAGCAGCAGACCACCCGCGACAAAGACGAGATTGCGGAGCCAACTGGAGGCACCTTCAGGCGTTGATCTCAGCGGCGCAGGCTCATCAGACGTCGCGGCTGCCGTCGTCGCGCCTCGCCTTCCCAAATACAACAACACGACGGTGTATATGACGAGACCGCCAAAAAGGATCGCTCCATCAAAGCGGCTGAAGCTTCCGTCCCAGCCCATCACTAGCACGAGAACCGAAACCCCGATCATCAGCGGCACATCGATGCGGATGAGCTGCTGCGAAACCACCAGCGGCGCGATAATCGCCGAAATGCCCAGAATCAGCAGAACATTGAAGATGTTGCTCCCAATAACATTGCCGACGGCTATGCTCGCCTGACCAGAGAGAGAGGCGCTGAAACTGACCGCGAACTCCGGGGCGCTCGTACCGAATGCTACGACCGTAAGGCCGATGACCAGTGGCGAGATTCGCGCGGCGGCAGCCAACCGGGACGCACCGCGAACGAGCATCTCAGCACCGCCGATTAGCAGCACGACACCGAGAGCAAACAGAACGAAGGTCATAACTAACGAAACTAACGACCGCGCCTGCACTCGGCAACCTGGCGCCGCATCCCTCTAGCTACCGGACTTCTGCTCTTCGAAGAATGTCAGCCGGTTTCCGAACGGATCGGTCACCGACATCTCATCGTTGCCCCACGGAGTAGCTTCGCAGCCGGGCTTCGCGTACTTGTAATCCTTCGCTACGAGTTCGCGGTTGTACTCATGGACGGCCGTCGTTCGTATGCGCACGGCACAGCCCGGGACGCAGTCGCCATAATGCTCCGTCAGGTGGAGGACGCAAGAATCACGCGACACCTGCATGTACAGCGGAAAGTTGTCGCCGAAGCGATGCTCCCAGTCGACAGTAAAGCCCAGAAAGTCGACGTAGAATTCGCGAGCTTTCTCCTGGTCCAGTATCCTGAGGACCGGGGTTGTGTTCAGCAGCATGCGATTGTGCGGTTATTCAATGTGCGGCTAATTCCTGACCACGGCCACGTGCGCACTCATTTCGAACTGCACAGTTCCGTCGGCTCGGACAAAGCGGCGAAGATCCTTTTTTGCGGCGTCCACAAGGGTTTCGAACTGTAGATCGCTTACGTCGTCGCTCATCGTCCATCCCCGGATGTCGGTATACATCCATGACTCGATCGAGGGAAAGCGCGCCTCACCGTGGAGTGTGCTGATCTCGGCACCGTTTGCACCCGCCGATTCGAGCATCTGTCGCAGCGCGGCGCGGTCGCCTAGGCTGAACGGCGCCCGCAGTCCATCCGCAACAGCGTCACCGAAGAGCCGGCTCAATAGATCGACGGCCGCATGATAGCCCGGCGTGTTTTCCAACGAGTCCCACACCGCGATAACGACGACGCCGGATGGACGAACGACGCGCGTCATCTCTCGAATCGCGCGAGCGCGGTCCTCGAAGAACATCAGTCCGAACTGAGAGGCGACGATGTCGAAACTGGCCGTCTCGAACGGCAGCGACTCCGCCGGCCCGGCGACCCAGGTGACACCCGGCTCCTTGCTGCGAGCCACATCGAGCATCTCGGGATTGATGTCGAGTCCGGTTACTCTACCCGACGGTCCGACCACACCCAGCGCGGCTCGCGCCAGAACGCCCGTTCCACATGCGACATCGAGAAACGAGTCTCCTTCTCGCGGACGGCTAACGTCGATGATACTCGCTGCCCATTGAGAGAACAGTGCCGGGAGGAAGAACTCTTCGTAGACCTCGGCCGCCGACTTCGATACCTGGCCGGTGGATGTTGTCATATTTCGTGAACCAGCGTGACGATATGTGGAGGAACCGGGGCCCGACCGATTCTACAGCAACGGCGGGGATTGGGGCAAGTCGGATGTGTGCACGGCTCGAGAGAAATCCCCGAGACTCGACGCGACATGACAATTTTGGGCACACGCCGCGGGCCTATGCACCCGGGTGCCGCGAGCGCTTCCAGTCGCGCCAGTTGAGCCACACGGACACCGCGAACGCTGCGAGACCGAGTACGAGCACAGCACCGTCGACGACATCCGGATTCCAGTCGTAACCTGTGAGTCGGTCGAGGTAATACTTGACGTACGACGCAGGCAATCCTCGCTCGCCAAGCGTGTACTTCACCTGCCAGTGCCAGTCCGTGCACGGGCAATAGCCCCAGCCAAAGATGAGCCCGAGTCCGAACCACGACGCCATCGTTAAAGAAATCACGACGAGGTGGACCCGCCGTGTCACTTTCCATGCCCACGCGGTCAGATTAAAAAAGACGAGCGCGCTGTGGAACGTGACGAAGAAATAATCAAGAAAGATATACATGCGATCACAGCCGCTGTTCGCCTCAGGCCCGCCGCATCGCTGTAATCTGGCGGACGCCACTCCTCGAAAGACCGGAAGACTATGCCAGGCACAGTAAGCGGGCTACGCTTTCGAGCACCGGTCCGCCGCGGTCGAAGAGCAATCTAGACCTCTTTCGCCTCGCAGTACGCCTTTACGGCATCCATGTCTCGCTCGATGGCCTTCCGGATAAATCCTTTCATCACTGGATTCGACAGCCTCGAGACGAAACTGTGCGGCCTCGCGTCCATGACCATGCGAAGCAGTGTGCCGTCCGACTCGCTCTCGACGGTGAACACGGTGTCCCACACCGTGCCGTGACTGTCGGCAACAATTCGGACCCGATCGTTGTCGACGTACTCAGTCACCTCGAGTTCGTTCGAGAATTCCTTCCCGCCGTGTCGACGTGTTTCACGGAATCGCGTACCGACGCCGGACTCGATGTCCGACAAGAACTCGACGCCGACGATGTCCGGTATCGCCCGGGAGAAGTTCCTGATGTCAGCGACCGTCCTGAAAACAAGGTCGGTCGGCGCGGCAATGGTCCGTGTGATGGAAATCTGTGTCACTCGTCCTAGTAAGAACCACGCATTACCCTGCGCAAGTTTCGCTAAATGAATTCTCCGTCCGATTGAAACGACGGCCCGCGTGCGGGATGAGGAGTGCCGCTTCGCAGCAAATCAGATTCAGGACCGACGCCCCATCACGCGTCATGTCCCTGACCCAGGGACAACAGAGACAAGCCTACTTGTATCGATACACGATTCGACCCTTCGTAAGGTCATAGGGCGACATCTCGACATCCACCCGATCGCCCGGTATGATCTTAATAAAGAACTTCCGCATCTTGCCGGAGAGGAATCCGAGGATCTCGTGGCCGTTGTCAAGCTGAATACGAAACTGGGTGTTGGGCAGTGATTCCGTAACCACCCCGCCCTGCTTTATCGGTTCTTGTTTTGCCATGAAACTGCGCGTCGGCGCATTGATGAAACGCTTGTTAACGCGACCGCGCCGGCTCGAATCGACCCTCACGGATGCGCAACATTAATGTACGCATTAGACGCCTGATTAGGTCCGCCAGCGCAGATGACCACTAAGCTGCCCGGTGATGGTGTGCGCGCCACTGGACAGTCCCAACACGTTGCGCCGCAGTAAACTTGCGTTCGTAAATGCTTGTACTTGACCGTTGGAAGTGCGATTCTGCGAAGGTCACATACTCCGTGCGAGCCGCTATCAGATGGTGCAAACTAGCACCTGTGTGGATCACCTGGGCGTATAAAGGTCCGCGCGAGTCCGTGGCAATCATCTGTTACGAAGTTGCCGATCTTGAGCCTGTCCAATGGATGAAGTTGGGTTATCACCTCGCGCACAGCGATGGATGCTTATCCTCACGCTCATTATTTGCGTCACGAGTCTGGGTTTGAGTGCTCTCCTTTGGATGCGGTTCGAGCAACTGGACGATCGGCGTGGAGCTGATGCGAAAGAAGAAGCCGACAAGATCGCGGAGCAGATTGTCAGTGACATAGGTGAAAGTCTCGACAGGCTTCAGCGGACGGCAGATACAATGGTCACCGGCCTCATCAAAGACGGACTCCAGGAAGATCGGACCAGGCACCGTCTGAAGAGGGTCTTCGAGAACAACCGAGACAGTCTGGGACTCCTCGAGGCAGGTGTCGCGTGGGAGCCCGCTCAGAATCCGTGGAGACCCGGACGAGCCAGCGCCCCGCACTACGGACTCAAAGACGGACAACCACAGTTCTTTCAAGTCGAGGACGCATACACCTATCAGGATAGTACGTGGTTCAAGCTCACGGCAGACAGCTCCCGCTGGATAGAGCCGTATTTCGGAGGAGCCACCAAGCAAGTTACCGCGGGCTTCGCAGTACCCTTGTACACGTCTCCCGGATCTCGCCGGCGCGCCGGCGTGGCGCGCATAAATTTTGACTTGGAAAGATTTAGACAAATAATCGCCAACGCGCAGCCCCTGAAGCCGGATTCGTCAATGCGCGCCAGTTACGTCCTGTTGCTCTCGCGGGATAGTCTGATCATTACACACCCGATCGTCGATTACTCCGGCAAATCTCTCGGCTCTCTTGCTAAGAGGGACCGGATCCTGCGCGCCCTCAGGAAGCCGCTTGCGGAGCGAATGCCCGATTCGGTCATAGTCGACTCCGATACGGGACAGAAGTACTGGTACTTTGCAAAGAGAGTCAACTCGACAGGGTGGACCGCCGTCGTGCTTCTGGATCAAGAGGAAACGCTGGATGCCTCGAGTACCGACGCGGAGCACCTCGGCTGGATCACCGTGGCCACAGTATTCTTCTTGTGCTCTCTTCTCGTGCTTCTGCTGCGGGCATACAGGGGCACGGAGAGGCCCCTCTGGTGGCTCTCGGTTCTAACCTCACTCGTATTCGTGCTGGGAATTGTCGCGACCTGGTATTTCTTCGTAACGAGCGGGTCGCGTATCGATGAGCGCGACGTTCGCGTGCTCGACGGCGCCATGGCGAACGCCATCTGGCGCCAGCACGAAGGACGCTTTCCTGGCAACTCGACTTCGATCACCGTTCCAACGGGCGTCTTCGTCCAGTCGGTTCGGTTCACGGGAGCCAACAACGTCGTCCTCACCGGTTACGTCTGGCAGAGGTCGATCGCCGGCATCGACGGCCTGCCCGGAATAATTTTTCCAGAGGCCGAGGAGATTTCCATCGAACCGGCATATGAGAGCGCAGGTGTGAAAGGCTGGTATTTCGAAACGACTCTGCGTCAGCAGTTCGACTACTCGCGATACCCCTTTGATCGCGAGGATGTCTGGATCCGGCTCTGGCCGGGCCGCTTCGACCAGAGGTTCGTACTAATGCCGGACTTCGCCAGCTACACAGACCTCAGACCGTGGACAAAACCCGGGCTCGAGCGAGACTTTGTGCTCGAAGGCTGGACCGTCGAAGACAGCTACTTCAGCTACCGGACCAACCGTTATAACGTGAACCTCGGACAGCCCGGGTTTCGTTCCGACAACTCGCTCGAACTGTACTTCAACATCGGACTCAGCCGTAATCCGGTCAGCCCTTTTGTGGCGGACATCATTCCGCTGCTTGTAGTGTCGTTCCTTGTGTTTGCCGTGCTAATGATTTCGACCCGGCATGAGGAAAGGATGGGGATCCTCGGATTCAGCACCTCTGCTGTCCTTGCGTATTGCGCTGCACTCTTCTTCGTTCTTATCGTTTCGCACGTGCACCTCAGAGAAACGCTGGCGGGTCAGGGAATCATTTACATGGAGTACTTCTACTTTGTGATGTACTTCGCTATCCTGGCCGTCTCGACCAACTCGCTCCTCTTCTCGTCGTCTGCGAGCCTTCCTGCCATCCACTACCGTGACAACCTGCTCGTCAAGCAGTCGTACTGGCCCGTGTTGACGGCAGCGCTTTTCGCAATCACGCTGAGCGTGTTCGTCTTCGGATCCGCTTAACTCCGCGTGCGAGCGTCCGACTCCCGAGCTCGTCGCTCGGTCTCTGCGTCGAGCACGTCCCGGATGGCAATTATTAGCGGATGGTGGCCCGTGTAAGGTGCACCGTATTCGAGGTTGAACCTGTAGTCGAAGTCGGACGGATTTAGGCCCTGGTTGTGTTGAAGGATGGTCTCCAGCTTGTCGAGCGCCTTTGCCAACTTTGCCTCCGGTGTCACGGCCTCCTCGTACTCGTCCCACAGTTCCACAATCTGAGTACGGCTGCGTGAAGGCAGCGACTCTACAAGACGCAGAAGGTCTCGCCTCTCCTGCTCAGCCTTACCTAAGTCACTGTCCTGCTTCGGTGCCGGGATGTCACCGCCAATCGCTTCACCAAGGTCATGGATGATGCACATCTTTATGAGCCTCGAGAAATCCACGTCAGTGAACTCGTCCGCAAGCACCGAAGCCATCAGACACAAGCGCCAAGTGTGCTCGGCGACGCTCTCCTGTCGGCCCTTCGAGGTGTACGCCGATCGCATCGTCGACTTTAGGCGCTCGGCTTGACGAAGGAATTCAAGGACTCCCTCGAGTTCGGATGTCGTCATCTCCGCTTGTGCACTGATAGTCGATCGAACAATTTTAAAAGTAGCTCATGCGAACGTGGCGTGCTGCCGAAACGTAGCGGGGCCGTAAAGCGGCTCCGAGTTGTAAACTACCGGTAAGCGGCCCGCGTTGCACGTCGGCTGAGATCGAGATTCTCGGCCTGCCTGTTGAGCGCCGCACGCATGATCGTGTTGAGAAAACGGACGTGCCCGTCCGGTTCGTTGAGCAATATGAAGTCGGCGCTGCCGGCATCCTTCGGCTCATAGAAGACCCCGCAGTTCGGGTTAATCTCCAGCATGAAGATGCGGCCAGCCTCATCGACCCGCACGTCGCACCGGGCATACCCCTGACCATCGAGACCCAAAAACATCTTCTTCGAGGCTTCCTTGAGGCGCTTCGCCAACTCCGCATCATCGCACATGACGCATTTCATGGCTTCAAAGTCCGTCCACTTCATATCGTAGTGCTTGAAGGTCTCGCCTGGTGGAAAAACGAACTCGACGGGTTCGTAGGCGATCGGCTCCGAGGCATCGTCCGGATTTTCGACTACTAGCACCGTGTACTCACGACCCTCGATGAACTCTTCGATGAG
>JBFHWK010000130.1:0-8445 GCA_041589075.1 Rhodothermales bacterium | reverse complement strand
GGTCGACTTCTCTCGATACGGAGCAAACCCCGTGCTCATGTGCACGTCGTGGTACCATATCTCTGCCCAGACACCGTCATCGGGTTTTGGTCCTGTCGGCCAGTGCAGCATGTCGGGATGAAACCGGATACCGATCACGCGACACAGCTCGGACAGAACCGCCACAGGGTCCGTAAGGAGGATACGTGCATCGACTACCGGCGGCTCCTGCCCTATAGATCGCAGGTACTCCAGCAAACGGACCTGTACGTCATAACCGGTATCTTCGAGCCGAGGATTGGACAGCTTTCTTGCAAGTGACGGCAATACCAGACGAGGATGCCGCGTCAGAATTACGTTGACGGTCTGACTTAAGAAATTCCAGTCGACGTCAATCAGATGGTGAGCCATATTTTTGGCGAACAGCAACGGCCGTGGACAGGGACCCAGGATCTGTTCATGGATGACCCGTTCTCCGTCCGAATCTTGCGCCGCTAGCACGAGATCGCGTCCGGGATGATCGACTCCCGAAGCTCTGAGGTAGTGCGCATACAGCGGTTCGTCGAGTACGCGCGTATCCGACCGCCGGCCAAAGGCGTACATGAGCGCCGTCGACACGTTGCGCGGCCCTGACCAGAGACATATTCGCTTCGTAACAGGCATCAGCCGGCATGCTAGTTGGTACCCGGGGGTCTTGGCAGTGTCGAGGGCATGTCGGCCGCCACGTAGGCCATAACCGCCAGCGCCGCCACGCACAGGTTGAACTCGTGCGGGTCTAGCTTGTCGATCGTGTCGGCGTGTGTGTGATGGTACCAGAAGTAGCGGGAGGTATCGACGGAGAGGCCCATTCCCGGCACGCCTTCACGCATCAGCGGCGCGATGTCGGCACCGCCTCCACCCTGCGTGATCGTCGCCGCTCCGATCGGCTCGAGGAGTTGAGCAATCTCGGTTACGATCGCGAGCGCCTCCGGTGCACCGGAGAACCCGAACCCGTTCGGAGCGAAGACGCCCGAGTCGCTCTCAATGGCGAGAACCGTGCGGTGCAATTCATCCGCGTGCGCAGTCTTGTACGCTTCCGCGCCTCGGAGACCGTTCTCCTCGTTGGTCCACATCACGACGCGAACTGTTCGGCGCGGACGCAGACCGAGCTTCTGCATCAAGAGCAGCGCGTGCCACGCGGCCACACAACCCCCCGCATCATCCATCGCTCCTTGTCCCACGTCCCAGGAATCGATGTGTCCTCCCATCACGACGATCTCGTCCGGAGACTCGCTGCCGACAAGCTCGGCGACAACGTTGCGCGACCGCGCGTCACCTTCGTGGCGCGCTTCCATCATCAACCGCAGCCGAATGTGCTGTCCCCGATCATTCATCCGCTGCATCATTGCCGCGTCTTCGAGGGTTATTGCTGCATGCGGTATCCTGCGCACGCCCGGCTCATACTGCATCATGCCGGTGTGCGGCGTGTACATCGACGCCGGACCCACCGAACGGATCAGGCTGGCGACGGCGCCGGTCCTCGCCGCACGACTTGCACCCTCGACCCGATACCGCACCGTCTCGGAATATGTCGTGAACGGCACGTTGTACAGTACGATCTTTCCATCCGCCTCCGCAGCGCGCGAAGCCAGTTCGTCGAATCCGCCCACCACCAGCAAGTCCGCTTCAACACCCTCCGGTCCGGTACCAATACTGCCTCCAAGACCGAGCATGGCGAGCGTTGCCTGCCGCGGCTGCTCCATCGTGAGCGACTCCCTTCCTCGAACCCACTTCGGAACGACAACCTCCTCCCCCCGAACGTTCTCGAGACCATCGGACGTCATCGCCGCAAGAATCCAGTCGATTGCTTTTTCGAGATTCGGACTGCCGCTCAGCCGCGGCCCGTACGTGTCAGCGAGGTAGGCCAGTCGTTCAAAGCCCGCGCTGTCAGCGAGCGCCGCGTCAATGATCCGCGAGGCCGAGCCTCGGTACGAATCGGCGAGCGACGAAGTCGAATCGGACTCTGGCGAAGAACCGGCCGCACCCAATTCGCTGCCTCGGAGATGAAACACGACGGCGACGGCAGCCACCGCCAGTAACGGAAGGATGGCGAGGTGAAGTGATCTCATGCTCCTGTCTTGGCCGCCGTCAAATAGAACATACCGAACCACTGCCGCTCGTCCGACCACATGTCGGAAACCTCAAATCCGGCCTGCTTCGTCACGGCACTGAATTGATCGATCGTGTACTTGTACGAGTTCTCCGTGTGAATGTAGTCGCCCTTGCGGAACGAGAACGACCTCCTAGCGACGGACACCGTCTGATCGCTCAGACAAACCAGATGCATCTCGATTCTGCCGATGTCATCTACGAAGACAGCGCGATGCCGGAAACCGGACGTGTCGAAGTTCGCCCCCAGTTCTCTGTTGATGCGCGTCAGCAGATTCAGATTGAAACGCGCCGTCACGCCCCGGCTATCGTTGTATGCGGCTTCCAGGATCTTCTTGTCTTTCGTCAGATCGACTCCGACGAGAATCGCGCCCTCATCGCCCACGACGCACCGAAGTCTTCGGAGGAAAGCCTCGGCTTCACACGGTTCGAAGTTTCCGATCGTCGAGCCGGGATAGTATACAACGCGTCGACCCGATAGGCCCGGCAGATCAACCGGAGATGAATAGTCGGCATGCACCGGTTCGACGCGAATATGCGGATAGTCCGCAGCCAATTCTGCGGCGGTCGCTTGGAGATGATCACGGGATATGTCGATCGGGACGTACGCAGAGCCGTCCGCAAGCTGATCCAGAAGCATTCGAGTCTTGACGCTGCTGCCACTCCCGTACTCGATAAGGACGATTCTCGACCCCATCGACGACGCGATCTCGCCGAGCGATCTCCTCATTATCGACAGCTCAGTACGCGTCAGGTAATACTCGGGGAGCTCGGTAATGGCGTCGAACAGCCTCGATCCCTCTCTATCGTAGAAATACTTCGCCGGTATCGAGGGAGGTCTGGACGAAAGACCGGCGAGCACATCTTCGAGAAATTCAGAATCCGCAGTTGCCGGCGCACGGCGCGGCGTCGGGGTCCAGGTTGCCGGATGACTCATGAAGAAGGGTCGTTTCAGATTTGCGCAAGACGAATCCCGGAAAACTGCCAGCGTGCTCCGGGAGGAAAGAAGTTTCGATACGTCTTTCGAATGTGCGCTCGCGATGTTGCGACGGACCCGCCGCGCAGCACAAACTGATTACACATGAACTTTCCGTTATACTCACCGAGCGCGCCCGGCTCTGGGGCGTAGCGAGGGTACGGGGAATAGTGGCTCCGCGTCCACTCCCAGACGTCACCGAACGCCTGCAACAGACCGTCGCCGGGAACCACCGGCGCGGGATGATAATGTTCATCATCCAGGAAATTGCCTCGGATCGGCACTTCCGTGACGGCTGTCTCCCACTCGAATTCCGTCGGCAGCCGCGCTTCACGCCAGCGCGTGTACGCGTCTGCCTCGAAGTAGCTGACGTGGCACACCGGCTCGTCCGGTATTACGGGTCGGAATCCTCGCAGCGTAAAACTCCACCACTGCCCGTCGCGCTGCTGCCAGTAACCGGGCGCCTTCCACCGGCCCGCCGTGAGGGCCGCCCAGCCCTCGGAGAGCCATAACGACTGCGCTTCGTAGCCTCCGTCACGAATGAATTCCAGATATTCGCGATTCGTCACAAGCCGCGAGCCCAGCTCGAAAGGCTCGAGAAAACACTTGTGAGCCGGACCCTCGTTATCGTAGGAAAAGCCGTGGCCGATGTGCCCAATCTCGACCATGCCTCCCTCGTAACCGATCCACGACATATCCGGCGCAAGCGCGGTATGTCCGGCAACAGACCCGTCGGCATAAACGGGATGCAAAGGATTCTCCGACAGGACATGTTTGATGTCCGTGAGAATCAGTTCCTGATGCTGCTGCTCGTGGTTAAGGCCGATCTCTACCCGCCTGACCAGCTCAGGATTGAGGTTGCCGGTCTCCGACAGAAGATCGATCATGTGCCGGTCGACGAAGTCACGATACGCATATACTTGTTCGACGGTGGGCCGTGAAAGCAGGCCCCTCTTGGGACGGCAATGTCGCTCACCGGCCTGAACGTAGTACGAGTTGAACAAGTAGGCGAAGTCCTCATGGTACTCCTTGTATCTTGACGCGAACTCTTTGAGGACAAACGTTTCGAAGAACCACGTCGTATGAGCAAGATGCCATTTGGTCGGACTCACGTCCTCCATCGACTGGATGACGTAGTCCTCCGTCACGAGGGGTGTGCAGAGCTTCGTGGTTAACGCCCGAATTGCTTGATACCGCGCCGGACTCGTCGGCACGCGGGCTTGCTCGTCGATATCTCCTGCTGCCGTTATTACCTGCATAACAATGAACAGAGCTTACTTCCAGGCTTAAAACATCATTGGACACACTTTGGGCCGATGCGTTTCATAAATACGCCATCACCGGACGTTCCGCAAACTGGCTGCTTGATGCCGAACCAATGTGCACACACAGCGTACGCACGTCGCTTTTCGGTCCCACGCAGGTTTCGTCCACATGCTTAAAACGCGATTCGCTATTCTCCTGACAGTCATTGTCGCGGCGGCAACGGGTGCGACTGGCCAGAGCAGCAGCCTCGATTACGTCGCATTAGGCGATTCTCTCTACGCACAGTTCGACAACGAGGGGGCACTTGAAGCGTACGAGTCGGCAATTGACGCCGGCGATACCAGCCTCGGGCTACTCCTCAAACGCGCCCGAACGGCGAACGACGTGGCTCAGGATGCCGAGGCGGCCGGCCACGAGCAAAGGGCCCGCGCCATGTTCGATACGGCCGTAGGTTATGCTGAGCACCTTCGAAACGCCTATCCCGAAAGCGGCGCTGCGTGGTTCATGCTGGCGGCAACAACCGGTAAGCTGGCACAGTTCCAAGGCGGCAAGCAGAAGGTCAGAACCGGCCGCGCCGTCGAAGAGTACGTCACTAAAGCAATCGAGCTGGACCCCAACTACGCACCCTCGTACCTCGTCGCCGGGATTTTCAGAAGAGAAGTCTCACAATTGAACTGGGTGCAGCGGCTCGCTGCCAACGCACTCTTCGGCGGCGTCCCCTCCGGAACACTGGAGCAGTCAAAAGAGCTGCTTCGAAAAGCCATTTCGCTAGACAGGACATTGCTCATTGGGCATTGGGAGCTTGCTCAAACGTGCCTCGCAATGAATCGGCCGGACGAAGCAATCGTTCACCTGAGGCAGACGCAGATTCTGTCACCACAGAACACGGAGGAAGTGCGAATCCGAGAACGGGCTGCCGCCACCCTGGAGCGGAACGGCTGGCAATGAGCGATTCACAGATTTACAGTCAGTATTCCGTGGAGAGGCAACCGGATGGCCCCGTCGACACCGAGAGACTCCAGCCTCTGCACCCATCCGCACGCACCGTCTGGACGATAAAGAGCCTGCTTGCCGGTGCTATTCCCGTCTTTCTGGCTATCCTGTATGACATCACAGGGCTCGTCAGCGGTGACCGCCTGATGCCTCCTGGCGTTGCGACAGGACTTGCCGTGATGACGATAGTCGTCCTGTGCGTTGTATTCCCGAGGCTCTGGTACCGGTTCTGGAGGTACAGTCTCAGGGGTGAGGAGCTGTATCTGGTGCGCGGCATCTTCAACCGCGTCTCGACGGTTGTTCCTTTGCGACGCATTCAGCACCTCGATGTGTCGCAGGACATCATCGAGAGGGAGTTCGATCTAGGGAAGCTCATTGTCCATACTGCGGGAACGAAGAGCAGCGACGTCGTCCTGCCCGGTCTGGCGTTCGCTGAGGCAGAGCGATTACGGGACGAACTGAAACACTTCATCCTCGAAGATACCCTCTAGCGTTTCGTGGCGAGTGAGCCCACATCGGAAGTCGTCGAAGCCATACACGACGTGCGACGGCTTCATCCATGGACCCTGCTGCACCGCTTTGTCGTGAGCTTGCCGGGCTTTGTCATTCTGCTCATCCCGGTCGTACGAACACCATCCAATACGAACTGGGTCAATCTGGCCATCGCCGTGCTGTACGGCGCCGTGGCGCTGCCGCTCATATACCTCCAGTACCACCGGTTTCGATACTGGATAACGCCCGCCGAGGTCGTCATTCACAGCGGTGTGCTGACACGGCGCCGGCGCAATATCCCGATCGAACGAATACAGAACATCGAGATCCAGAGAAAGCTTCTGCCGCGGCTCCTAGGCACAGCAAGTGTAAAGGTGGTGACTGCAGGCAGTGCGACTGCGGAGGGCGTACTCGAGTACGTATCGGTTCGCGAGGCCGCACGCATCCGCGAGGTGATCCGCTCCTATCAGCGCCTCCAGGCCGCAGATTCTATCTCCGGCGCGATGCTGACGCCCAAAGATGAGACCGTTGACGTGCGTGTCCCGTCGGAAGTACCGCGACCCACGGTTTCAACCGGTGCTCCAGCGCCACCGACCACACCGGCGCCTGCCGCACTCGCCCGGGAACGAGTCCTTGTGGACATGCCGCTCAGCAGGGTCCTCTTGTCGGGGGTCTTCCGCTTCTCATTGCTCTATATCGCACTCATTTTCTCCTTCCTCCAGTTCTTCGAGCCGGACCCGGAGGCCCTCGCCGCAATGCTAACGCGCGGACGCTTCAGTCAATGGGGCGAGGCAATCGCGACTTCGCCCTGGTTGGCCGGGATAGCCGTCGCAGCCGCCGCCGCCTTATTGTCGTGGATCAGCGGAATTCTGGTGAACCTGAACAAGTATTTCAGATTTCGACTCACTCTCGAAAAAGACAAACTACACAAGCGTCACGGGCTTCTGACAATCTCGGAAGGGACCATTCCGCTCAAAAAAGTACAGACACTCATCTGCCGCAGCAATCCTGTGATGGCGCGTTTTCACTGGTGGATTCTCGAGCTACAAACCATGGGACTGAATATTCGCGAGCACGGGTATCAGGTGGCCGCGCCGTTTGGTCGAGAGCTCGAAGTAAAGCAACTGACCGGCGTGATCCTTCCGGTACAGTGGCCGGACTTTCTACACACCGTGTCGAAGCTTACCATCCGCCGGATGTTCATTCGATACAGCGTTTCGTTGCTGATTCTCTCCGGCATCGTCTACTTGTGGTGGTCCCCTGCGGTTTACGCAGTAGCCGGGCTTCCACTGGTAGCCGTCTGGGCATATCTGCAATACCGCAACCACGGCTACGCCTTCACGCGTCACGCACTGGTCATACGAAAGGGTGTCGTGCGCAAGCAGCTCTGGTACATACCCATCGAAAAGATGCACGTATTCTACTCGGCGCAGTCGATCTTTCAGAGACGCCTCGGACTCAAGACCTTGTACGTTGATACCGCGGGTGCCTCGGCTGTGCACTTCCCGATGATCGTCGACATCCCCGGGCCCACGGCGGACGAACTTATGCGCCGGCTCTACCACCGCTTTCAAGACGTGACTGCGACGCGTCGCCCTCCCGGTCGCGAAGGCAGCACAGACCCAGGTACAGCACCACCGGTATCGTCTTCCTCATTGCCGGTCCCTGTAGGTCCATAGCCGTCCACCCGATCGACAGCGTCCACGCACCCGGGCCGATCCATCCGACCCACCACGGAAAGCGGCCCGCGATGAGCATGAACAACCGCCGCGCGAGCTGCGCTCCGAGAATTTTGGCAATCGCTCCAAGTATCACCCGTTTGATGAGGCCCTCTACGACGATCGCGTTGAACGCCTGAATCATCAGCGGAACGGCAAACACACCCGCCGACCGTGCCAGAAAAGCCGCCGCTTTCTGCTTGTCGACACCGAGGTCCTCGAGCAACTGCTGTTGCTCTTCCCTGGGCAGCTCTGCAAACGTGCGTGTGGCATATTGCCGCACTAGATCCTCGAGTACTTCCCTATCCGTGCCGTCCCGGTCGGGACGAACCTTCAGCGCATGGGCCGTATCTCGCAGGATCTCACGAAAGCTGACACCCGGTTCGCGGCCCAGCAGGTATCGCGCGAAGTAGGCCACCTCGGAGCTTCCGAGATACCGGATCTCGCGTTCAAGTTTGACGTCGAGCGCTTCCCGATCATCGGGCGATGCCGACGCCTCGAACACCCGGACGCGGCGGGACAGCTCGGCGTCGTCAGTGAAGTTCACGCTGCTCGCCATCACCTCCACGACGAAGGCGTAGTCGGCGACCGTCAGCGTCGCAAATATGTCACGCATACTCTCGGCGGAGTTTCTCACACGTACGCCCATGTGGCTGCGTTGTTACGAGCCAATTTCGACCCTCCGTACACTTCACGATTACTTTCCTACTTGTGGCAAGATGGACGTTTATATTTCGTGCGCGGACCGCACCCTCGAGCCGCCGGTCGCGCACACTGACAACCGATTCATTATGGCACCCCACCGCGCCTGCGGCATACTCCTGCACGTGACGTCACTGCCCGGGCGATTCGGAATCGGCGACCTCGGGCCGC
>JBFHWK010000129.1:0-8532 GCA_041589075.1 Rhodothermales bacterium | reverse complement strand
GTTCTGGATCGGGCTTTTCGCAAGTCGTGGGCCCTGAAGGAGCGTGTTGTGCGGCGGTTCGGCAGCGACGTTTTTGAGAAGCCTCCTCCGGCTCCGACCGGCAGCGAGATGCAGTTGCACGCGCTCAAAGCGCTTGAAGTGGCGCGAAAGGGACTCGTGGTTTCGGACACTTCGGACACGGGCACGGCTCCCGCCGCCCCGGTGCCAAGGAAGCCGCACTTTGTGATGGTTCGGCCGTTCAGAACGCACCTGGATCCGTCCCCCGAACCCTTGCAAGCGCTGGTCGAAGAGAGGTTTGGTGCGGGGTGCTTCGATCTGATCAGCGCGGAGAGTGAGGAGTCCGAACGAAATCGCATTCTGACGCGCAGCAATGATGCCGACAGCGTCTACGTTGCGCTGGTGGCCAAGCCGGCGGCGTGGCAGTGGTTCGGCCTTCCCGAAGATTTAAAGAGATTTGTTCATGACCTCGTGGGCGATCGCGGCCACGAGGTGACGGTCGCCGCTTTCGGTGCACAGGAGATTTTCGATGTGGTGCCGCCGGTGCGTCAGAGAGTTTGTACCTTCAGTGATGTCGAAGCGTCGCAAAGGGCCGCCTTCGAGCGCATAGTGGGGCTACAGGATCATCAACCCGATCCAACGAATGGGAATCTTTGACATTGTCACCGGCGAGAGACCTCCACTGGTCAAGAGGGCGTTTGAGGACATCCGCATCATGTTGAGAACAGGCGGGCAGATGCTGGCTGCCGCCACGGGACATCTACTGGACAACGAAATTCTTGACGTCAACCTGGACGCGCTGGACGACGAGATTAACCAGCGTGAAATCGATCTGCGCCGCGTCCTGTTAGAGCACCTGTCGATTAATCCGAAAAAGGAACTGGTCTTCAGTTTGAAGCTTCTTAGTGTCGTTCAGGAAGCCGAACGCATCGGAGATCTGGCCAAGTCTCTGGCGGAGGTTGCGGACACGGCGAAGGAGCCGCGCATGGGTCCGGTGGTGGAGACGCTTCGTGGTGAGCGGGACCAGATACTGAAGATGATCAACGGCGTGTACGACAGCCTCGTTGACGATAACGAGGCGATCGCCAAGCGCCTGATGCGCGAGCAGGAAGGTATGAAGGAGCGCCTTTCCGTATATGTCCAAGAGCTTACGAAGAACGAGGAACTGAGTGTTAATCAAGGAATCGTTCTTGCGTTGGCGGCGCGGATGCTGAGTCGTGTCAGCTCCCATCTGGCAAATATAGCCTCGACGGTGGCCGGACCTTTCGATCACATTCGGGGCACACCGGTACCATCGGCGCAAAGTTAGGAGGTCGAATTGGCGACAACTTATTCGGAAGCTGCGAACACGGGCACCGTTGCACATCACTTCAGTCTGCGGTCGGCGAATCCACAATGCGATACACTCGCCGGTGACACGAGATCACTCGATGATTATGCGTCGGCCCCAGTGATCGTCATCGTATTTATGTGTAACCACTGTCCGTACGTAAAACACGTTCGAAATCAGCTTGTGTCTCTCTCCGATGACTACACGGACCGTGATGTTCAACTCATAGGCATCAATTCGAACGACGCCGCTGCGTATCCGGAGGACTCCTTCGAGAAAATGGTCGAAGAAGCGGATCGTTACGGCTACACGTTTCCGTACCTGCACGACGAGAGCCAGGAAGTGGCGCGCGCATATGGTGCCGTGTGCACGCCTGACGTGTTCGTATATGACTCGGCGAGAGAACTTGTATACCGCGGTAGGCTGGACGGTTCGAGACCCGGAAAAGGTGAATCAAATGGTGAGGACTTGAGGCGCGCGCTTGACGAACTCCTGAAAAGTGGTGTGATAGATTCGCCGCAGTACCCTTCGGTTGGCTGTAGTATCAAGTGGCGCAGAACCGGGTGATGCGAGGGTAACGATTCTACCGGCTTCGCTTATCGTTGATGTCCATCTGAACCCTCGTCGACCATAGTATCGCGTGGACTGGCTCGTTCTGACCCCTCCTGTCGTTGCGATCGCGCTGGCCCTGTGGACCAGGCAGGTATTTCTCGCGCTGCTGACCGGGTTGTGGCTCGGAACGACAATTCTGGCCGGCGGCAACCCGGTATCCGGACTCGTGGCCATGGGCGATCAACTCGTGCGCGTTTTCTCCGACGCGGGCAACACAAGAATTGTCTTCTTCTGTCTTCTTGTCGGTGGACTGATTGCGCTCGTTCAGGGGTCGGGAGGCGTCGAGGGTTTCATACAGTGGGTCCGCGGGCGCGGCTGGGGTGAAACGCGGCGCGGCGCCGAGTTGGTGGCCTGGGTCGTGGGAATGCTCATATTCGTCGAGTCGAGTATTACCAGCCTGACGGTTGGTGCTGTCAGTCGTCCTCTCTTTGACCGCGTGCGACTTCCACGGGAAAAGCTTGCGTTCTACTGCGACGCCACCAGTGCGCCCGTGTGCATGTCGATTCCGCTAAACGGATGGGGAGCGTACGTGCTTGGGCTACTCGCAACGCAGGGAATCGCCGAGGGCGTCCCGTTATTCGCGGAGTCGCTGCTGTTCAATTTCCTGAGCATCCTTGCAATTGTGTACGCGCTCTTTATCGCGCTGAGTGGCTGGTCGTTTGGACCCATGAGAAAAGCAGAGGTGCGGGCCGAGTCGCGCGGCGAGCTCACCAGAGCTGACTCTCACCCCATGATAGCCGACGAGGTTGTCGGAATCGGGCCACCGCCGGGGGCCGTAAGCTTTGCGGCGGACTTTCTGATCCCCATCACCACCATGGTAGGGATGATCTTCGTTGGCCTTTATATCACGGGTGACGGAGATCTGATGGCGGGAAGCGGCTCTACGTCCGTACTTTGGGCGGTGTCGTCGGGCATCATTGTTGCGTTTGTTCTCTTCGCCATACCGCTGCCGAGTCGTGGTGGGCGCGCTGCAATGACGCCCGCTCGATCGATGGACATCGTTCTGAAAGGTTGCTCGGGCCTGGTGCCGGTAACCGTGCTGATAGTCCTCGCGTTCGCGCTGGGACAGGTATCACGGGACCTGGAGATGGGCCCTTATGTCGTCGGTCTTATAGGAGAAGGAGTCCCTTCGTGGTGGTTACCCGCACTTGTATTTGTGGTCTCGTGCTTTGTGTCGTTTACTTTGGGCTCATCATGGACGACATTTGCTATCGTAATACCGATTGCACTCCCGCTGGCTGAGGGTCTCGGCATATCGCTACCGTTGATGCTGGGCGCCGTGCTTTCGGGCGGTGTCTTTGGCGATTTGTCTTCGCCGCTGTCTGACACGTCGATCATATCTTCGATGTCGGCGGCGTGCGATCACGTGGACCACGTCAACACACAGTTACCGTATGCGCTCCTCCTCGCCGCAATATCCCTAATCGGTTACCTAATAGCGGGGCTCGTCGTATGACCGGACTGTTCGGCAACCAGTTTTTCCAATCGTGGTCCTCGATATTTCTTGGGGCGACCGTTTTTGCAATTCTCTTCGAGTTGCCCGTTCTCATGATGGACTACCTGCTGGACGGCGCGTTCGTGTGGTCGCGATCCGCGATTGGTATTGCCCTGGGCATGTTTGTCGGCTATCTGCTGGTGGGTGGGGCGATTAAGGTCGCCGATCGCCAGACCGATTGACCAGGTAGACCCGGATCAAACGTGTCTCAGATGGTGTAAAAACGGCGCTGGAAGCGCTTCCGAAACGCTCCGAGGTTCTTCCGAAATCCCACACAGGAGTAGAGAATAGCTTCAAAATGTTTAACCAGGATACACCGACGCCGGTCGACGAGCTTTCGGCGTACGAGAAGGCGGCGGCAGACGGCGTTGACCCACGATGCGTGCCGCAGCACCTGCCGAAGGACGGCGCGCCCGTCGGTGACGAGATCGTCTACCCCGACTATCCCGACCTCGATAACGAAACCTGGCGCATTCTGTTTGACAGACAGGTGGCACTGCTGCATGGCCGGGCCGGTGATGCGTTTCTGCAGGGTGTGGACATCCTCGGAATGAGCCATGACCGAATCCCGGCCCTGTCAGACCTCAGCCAACGACTGACGGAAGCGACTGCATGGCGTGTTGCACGCGTACCCGGATTGATTCATGAGAAGGATTTTTTCGAATTGCTGTCGGAGCGAGTCTTCCCGTCGACAGACTATATCCGCGGTCGCGAAGAACTCGATTACACGCCGGCGCCGGACCTGTTTCATGACATCTTCGGTCACATGCCGATGCTGACGGAGCCGGCGTTCGCTGACTTCTATCAGATGTTCGGCAAAGCCGCGCTCGGCGCCCGTGGTGCCGACAGGCCTCGACTCGAGCGATTGCACTGGTTCACCGTCGAGTTTGGGTTGATCCGGCAGCCCGACGGAATGCGTGTCTTCGGCGCGGGCATTCTCTCCTCCAAGAACGAAGTCTTCCACGCGCTGTCGGACGAGGTCGTCGTGCACGATTTCGATCCCGACAGGATTGTCGAACAGGACTACGATGTCTGGCACCTTCAAGATGTGCTGTTTGCGCTCGAATCCTTCGAGCAACTCGTTCAGGGCTTCAAGAGTTGGACCCGCCGCAAAGGCCTTCTTTAGCGCCCATTCCCTAGAGCCAATGGGGACTTCATCGGTGAGGTGCTATAGAGTGCAGGGTCGTGTCCAGGGTGTGGGTTTTCGCCATTTCGTGGCGAGCAGAGCGAGTGCGTTTGGTCTCAGTGGTTGGGTTCGTAACGAACCGGACGGGTCCGTACTTGTCGTCGCGGACGGCACTGACGAACGCCTCGACAGGTTACGTGAAGCGCTAGCCGCGGGACCTCGCTCCGCGCGTGTTACGGGCGTGATTATGGAGGACGTTCCGGAGGGCTCGGTTTCTACAGGCCGTTTCGAGGTGCGCTACTGGTGATTGCGCGACTCAACTCGTCGTCACTTCGGTTACGGCGTAGTAATTGAGAGCGTACTCGCGCACCATGCGGCGTGCCGAGAACTGATAGGTGAGGCGGCGCATCGCACTTCGCATCTTCGCGATCCATGACGAGGGCAGGCCGTGCTCGTCTCGTGTATAGAACGCCGGCAGCACTTCATCCCGAAGAGTCTCGTAGATGAAGTTGGCGTCCTGCCTGTCCTGAACCTCGGGGTCCAGGTATTCCGCGGACGCATCTGAGCCTATCGACCAGCCGTTGGTGCCGTCGTAGCCCTCGGGCCACCAACCGTCCAGGATCGAAAAGTTGAGTCCGCCGTGGACAGCCACCTTCTGCCCACTCGTGCCGCTCGCTTCGTACGGACGTCGAGGGTTGTTCAGCCAGACATCCGTACCTGAGACCAGCATCCGTCCGATCATCATGTCGTAGTTCTCCAGGAATACGAGTCGGCCCTGCAGAGCAGGATGCTGTGTAAGCTCGTAGATGCGTCGAATAAACTCCTTGCCGTGCTTGTCCGCCGGATGGGCCTTTCCCGCGTAGATCATCTGCAGCGGCGTGCCGGTGGAGTTAAAGAACTCGAGTGCCCGTTCGACATCGTAGAAGAAGAGCGGAGCACGTTTGTAGGTTGCGAAGCGCCGCGCAAATCCGATCGTAAGGACTTCGGGGTCCAGGTGCGGCGACTGCAGCATGGACTGCGTCGGCGCCTTGTGACTGACGAAATCAAGCAAGCTCCTGCGAAGCATCCGGCGGTAATCCCACAGATCCTGGTCGGAAACGGCATCGATCCGCTGCCAGGCGTCAGGATCATACTGCCAACCCGGAAGGTGGTTGTCGAGGAAGTCGCGCGCTATCGGGCTGGTCCAGGTCGGCAAATGTATGCCGTTGGTGATATGTCCGATGGGCACCTGAGCGACGGGCCGATCGGGATACAGGTGGTGCCATTGCGCACGCGCGACTTCGCCGTTGAGCTTCGAAACACCGTTGCAAATCCCTGCGAGTTTCAACCCAAGGATCGTCATGGTGAATGGCTCGCTGATGTCGTTTGGATTCGCACGTCCAAAGCTCATCAACTCGCCGTCGGATAGTCCGATCTCGGACTTGAATAGCGACATCTGCTCGAGAAACAGTTCGGCATCAAAACGGTCGTGGCCCGCCTTGACCGGCGTGTGCGTAGTGAACACGCACGTTTCGCGCACGGCGTGTTCGGCGGACACGCGATCCATGCCGGACGCGAGGTGTTCGCGCAACAACTCGAGCGCTACGAATGCACAGTGCCCTTCGTTCATGTGGATTCGTTCCGGCGTTTCACCAAGGGCTCGGAGCATTCTGAGCCCACCGATGCCAAGGAGGATCTCCTGCCGGATGCGGGTGCGCGAGCTGCCGGCATAGAGCCGGCGCGTCAGGTATCGAAACGGAAACGGGTTCGGGTCGATGTCACAGTCCAGCAGAATCAGCTTGGTCTTGCCAACCATCAGAGTCCACGCGCGCACTGTGATCGGTTGAATTCCAAGGTTGACGGTGACGGTTACCGGGTCGCCGTTGGCGTCCGTGGCGAGTTCGATTGGTAGCGATGTAACCGGTTTGGCCGGGTAGTCCGCTTGCTGCACGCCACTGCGATCGAAGTACTGCTTGAAATAACCCTCACGCAAAAACAAGCCGACAGCCGTCAGCGGCACGCCGAGATCGGAGGCCGCCTTCGTGTGATCTCCGGCCAGTATGCCGAGACCGCCGGAATACAGTGGCAGACTTTCGTGCAGGCCATATTCCATGCAGAAGTAGGCCGTACGAGGGATGTCCGAGAGTTCGCCCGGTGTGGTGAGGTAATCCTGGAGACGCCGGTACACGGTGTCGACCGACTGCGCAAAGCCCGTATTTTCGAGGACCTCGATGCGGGCATGCTTGAGCGCACGCAGCGGGTTGTTGTCCGTTGCGGCAAAGACGTCAGGGTTCACCCGGCGGAACAGGTCAAGGGCGTCTGGATTCCACGACCACCACAGGTTACGGGCGATGAATTGCAGTTGCTCTCTGGTGGTCATACGGGCTGCGGGAACTTTAGTGTGAGCGCAGTGCCGATCGGTCGCGATGCCGTTAGCCTGTGGGGTCAAGCCGGTGGGGTATGGCGAAGCGAGGCCGGTAACTGAGATTCTAGAGGACGTAGTCCACAATCCGGAACATTAAGTATAACATGCCTCCGTTAAAGATACAGAGAGGATTCTGTGATCTTAGGTCAAGGGTAGGATGGAGAAGTGCTGCTGAAAGATATCAGACATCGGGCCGTACGAAAACTTTCCGAATCAGGTTCGGCGGCGCCGCGGGCCGAGGCTGACTGGCTACTCACTGCCGTGTTGGGTGAGCCTCGAGCGTCAATTATTGCGTTTGGGGAGCGCGAGGTCGGCGGCAGTCAGCAGGCTCAAATCGAACATATGATCGACCGCCGGATTGCCGGTGAGCCACTTCAGTACATTGCCGGCTATGCGGATTTCTACGGGCTTCGCCTAAAAGTTACACCCGCAGTGTTAGTGCCGCGGCCGGAGACCGAAGTACTGGTCTCCGAAGCTCTGAGGGCGGTGTCGAGCGTGCGTGGTCCGCGGATCGTGGACGTAGGAACGGGAAGCGGCTGCATCGCGCTCGCCCTGAAAAAATCGCTTCCGGATTCCGTCGTGGAGGCTTCGGATGTCAGTCCCGATGCGATTGCCGTTGCGGACGAAAACGCGGCCACGCTTGATCTGGACGTTTCGTTTCGCTGTGCCGATTTGCGCGGCGCGGACTTTCGTCTGGCGAAGGCGACCTACGATCTCGTCGTGTCGAATCCACCGTATGTGCATCCCTCCGAACGTGCAGAACTGGATCGTGAAGTTGTCGCGTTCGAACCGAAGGAGGCGCTCTTCACCGGTCCCGATGCTCTCGAATTCTATCGACTCTTAATTGACCGGTGCGTCGACGCTCTTGCCGAAGGCGGTTCGATGGCCGTCGAGGTGCATGCCGACAGGGGCAACGATGTGTTCAGCTTGTTTAGCAACGCCCTGGATGACGTACGGCTGATCACAGACCTAGCCGGCCGCGACAGAGTCGTCGTCGGGTCACGAAGATGATCCTTAGAGCGAGGCCACGAAGTCCTCGTACGACATCTTCTTGTAGTTGTCCGTAGCGATGAAGCGGAGGATGTTCAGGAACTCGTCCGGTCCGACAAAGCCGGGAAGTCGCGTGATGTAGTCGCCGCCGGAGTCGAGGAAGACGGTCGTCGGTGTTCCGGTTGCGCCAAGGCCCATGGCAAGTTCACCGGAAGACAGCTTATAACCTTTGAATCGTATGACATCATCCATCACGTCGATGTTCAGCCGCGCAACCTTGAAGTGACGCGCAAGGTATTTCTGAACCTTAGAGTTTGTGTAGACCTCGGCCTGCAACCGAGAACACCAGCCGCACCACGGCGCGTATACGTCAACGATTAGTTTCCTACTGGAGGCTTCGGCTTCATGAATCCCTGTTTGAAAGGACAGCCAGTCGACGCCACGGGCTGGATTGGCTGCGGACTGTGCATCCGCTTGAAGCGATATCAGGCTCCCGAGAAGCAGCGGGAAAATGGGACGAAGCAGTTTCAACTCTGATGCCGGGCCGTTCGAGCGGCTTCGATTGCGGTCAGGAACCG
>JBFHWK010000128.1:0-8633 GCA_041589075.1 Rhodothermales bacterium | reverse complement strand
TATACCTTCCTCATATAAGATGCAATAGGAATTTCAGGCTATTCGGTTATGATCGTTCGTGTCGGTCCTGCGACTTCCCGAGTTAGAGAGCCGGGGACGCCGCTCTGCCGCAGCCTTTCCGTTGCTACTTCACTCACCTCGCCCTATCATCGCCTAGTTAACCAACCACCAAGGTGTGTACCATGCAGAGGTTTGTTGTTCTTCTTTCAGTGATGCTGATCGTGCCGCTCTGTACGTCGCAGGCACAGGATCCAAGCGTCGTCGACGCGGATCATTACAAAGTTGAATTCGAGAACGAGCACGTTCGCGTAGTTCGAATTACGTACGGAGCCGGCGAGAAATCCGTCATGCACGATCATCCTGTTGGAGTTGCCGTGTACCTAACCGACGCTACCGTCAAGATGAACTTACCGGACGGATCCACAGTCGATCTCGGCGGAAAAGCCAATCACGCCGACTGGGCTCCCGGCGGCAAGCACCTTCCTCAGAACGTGGGTGATGAGCCGCTTGAACTTATTCTTGTCGAGCTGAAGGCCACGGCCAAAATGAAGGTCAAAGAGAAGGAAAAGGAAAAGACAGACATGTAGCGGGACCGAGCAGCACATCTGGGTGCGAATTCGGACCGCGTCCGTGGCAATGGAAGGTGTAATTGCTCAGGTGTGTCCGGGCATGACGGCCGTTACCGCGACGCCCAAATAGGCCGCCGCCGCCAGGAGTAGCACCGCAGTCGCGCCCGCCTCGACGAGCAGGAGCGTCGCGGCTGCCGTGCTCGTTACAGAAAGGCAGCCGTTTATTCCCCATGCCCACGGAACGTGGGTGGGACTCCGGCCCGCCAACGAACGCAGGCCGACAGGGAACGGCATGCCCATAAGAATAGCAACGGGCCCGAGCGTCGCGATCGCAATGACAACCTTGACACCTGAAGCGGCGTGTATGGTGGCCCCCATGATCGCGGGGAGGGATGCAGTGACCAGGAAAATCATGGCCGCCACTCCGCCCGCGACCAGGGCCATCGAACGGCGTGTCGGGTCGAGGTTCTGCGAGAGCAGGCTGCCGATGCCCGAGCCGAAAAGGAGGATCGTAAAAACCGCAGCGACCGCCAGCACGGAATGACCGAAAAAGAGCACGTAACGCTGGATCATGATGATCTCAAAGAACATGTATCCAGTTCCGAGCCCTCCGAAATATAAGAAGGTCCACCAGCGACGTCGCCCGACCCAGCCGGTCCTGGCGAGAGGAACTACAATCAGCACTAGAGCCGCAATCGCAATCTGAATTAACGTGAGCGCGACGATCAGTGTGCCCAGCTCGAAGAAGGGAATGCTCCCGTCGCTGAAGTGGGTTCGAAGTACGTCGATGTGGTTCCATCGGACGAACTGTGAGAAGTACGGTCGGTTATCGGTGGCTGGTGCAACGCGAAACGGATACGCGCTGTAGAATGACTGCCGGTCGTCGGAGAGAATCGCGTCGACATGGTTGAAGAAGGAGTTGTCCAGCACCTGGTTGTACTGGACGCGCTCTTTGCCGGTGACGCCAGGCAGCAGCACCGGATCGAAAAGCAGCCGGCGGCAGACGAGACGCACGCGTTCGATTTGATCGGCGGTAAATGGCTGACGCTGGGCTACGAAAGTCACCGTCCCCCAGCTTCGGACTGCTGCGAGATGGTCGGTTGGATCTTCAACGCCTGCCCGCTGCAGCATTTCGACGAGTGTCGCCGCGACACGGAGGGGGTTTCGGTACGGGTAGTCCATCCATGATGTGACCGCGAGGGCTCCACTCTCGTCGAGTCGCTCCCACATCGATGTGAACGCGTCAACGGTGAGGCCGTACTGCTCCTGCAATGCAAACAGACCCGCCGATCCACCGAAGGAGCCGATCGTCGGCAGCACGATCAGATCATATCTCGTAGTGTCGGAGGCAAGGAATGTCCTTGGTTCGACGGCGAACGGTCGTACACCGTCTCGAAGGAGCAGGGAATCCGAGGCTGCCGCAAGTGTGCCGGTGAGCAAAGACGTGAGTTGAGGATGGGGCTCGACGGCGGTTATGCTGGTTGCGTGTCTGCTCAAGGCGTGTGCGATCGCCTCGCCGGTACCACTACCCAATATCAGCACGCGGCGATGTTCGTTGAGTGCATACGGGAGTACCGCCGTAGTGAAGTCCAAAATGTCCGTGGAATCGACATCCGAGGGTATCGCGCCAACGGCATCGCCGTTTATGAAGACAGCATCCGCCGCTTGAACGTTGCCACGGTAGGCCAGACTCAACCCGGGCGCGCGGCGCAGTGAGGGACTCCGAAGCACGTGCAAGAGCCCATGTGCGCTCGGTTGCGCCGCCACGGTCTCGACATTCGGCAAAAGTCTCGTACGCGACAGGTCCTTGTATTCGGACGGTTTAAGCGCCGGCGCCGAGATTGTGAAAACGACGCACACGGCAAAGCCCGCCGTCGAGGCCAGTGTTCGTGCAGGCGTCCACCGGCTCGTGGCCACTGATGCACCTCCAACCCCGAGCATGCCGGTCACGGCAATGAGCGCTTCAGGTGGAGCAAGATTCAACAGCCACAAACCCAGCGCACCGCCGAGTGCGGATCCGACAAGGTTCGCAAAGTAGAGCCCCCCGACCCGTCCCGTATGCACTACAAACGAGAGTCCGATCGCGATCGCGCCCGAAAAGAAGGGTATCGAGAGGAGTAGGTACGTTGCGAAGAGTGCTGCTACATGTCGCGCCTCAGTCAGTAACAGGTACGACTCAAAGCGTGCAAATGGCAGTTGCGTGAGCGCGAGCACCAGCGGCACGGACACGCCGGACATCAGCATCGCACTGGGGAGCACCGTTTCGGCTCGGTTCGTAAACCACGAGCGCGCGACAGCGAGCACGGTGCCGCTCGCACCGAACCCGAGCAGCGCCACCGAGATGATCATGTACGCGAAGTGATACCACTGCACAAACGAGAAGACCTGGAGCAGGACAATCTGGCACGCGAGAAGACCCGCCGACAGCAGCCCGATGGCGATCTGAAGTCGCGCGTACAACCGAATTCCTCGTCGGTTACTCTTTCGCGCGGCGGAACGGCACGAATCGGACGGGGAGTAGGGACGTAGTCTTTACCTCGCCGTTCGACTTTTCGAGCAAGATCAGATACTGCATGATAAACGGTGTGCCGACCGGGATGATCATGCGGCCTCCATCTTTGAGCTGCTCGATCAGCGGTGGGGGAACATGCTCCGCCGCGGCGGTCACGACGATGACGTCGAACGGGGCGACCTCAGCCCAGCCGTGATAACCGTCGCCGTGTCGAACCATAACGTTCTTGTATTGCAGGCGGCTCAGGCGGTCCTCGGCGGACTCGGCTAACTGCGGGACGATTTCGATGGTATACACGGTGTCAACGATCTCGGCGAGGACAGCGGCCTGATAGCCGGAGCCCGTACCTACCTCCAACACACGATCCTTGCGTCGTGGCCGGACGGCTTCCGTCATGTAGGCAACGATGAAGGGCTGTGAAATCGTCTGTCCGTAACCGATGGGCACCGGATGGTCCGCGTATGACTGGCTCCGAAGCTGCGCCGGCACGAACTCGTGTCTCGGCACGGAACGCATCGCACGAAGGACGGCGGGGCTCGTCACTTTCCGCCTCTGGATCTGATCGCGCACCATCTCGTGGCGGGCGTCCGGGTAGTCCTGGGCGATGCACGGCGGCGTTAGAATCTGGGTACCGAACAACATCAGACAAACAGCGAACGTAGTCCGTGTCAGAGTTGTGCGGCGGCGGCTGTCCATCGGTTGTCGCGTCATGTCGGTAACCGCTGTGTGCTTATGCTCCGCTCTCCGGATTGTACGCAGACCCGACAAAATGTCCCGCCGAAGAACAGTCGTGAATCTCGAAAAACTCACGATTTCGGAATTACCGATCCAGGCCACCAGGTAGCATTCAACACTGCCTGGAAGATCCCGCGGGGCTGGACAGGTGACGATGGCCCGCCACGCGTCGGACCAGGCCGGTTTGCGCTGGTTACCGGTCGCTAAGCCGTGTCGCCGGCCATCTCATGGCTGCTAACGGCGTCGTCGATGGGCCTGAGTTTGCTCGACTGCGGTGCACGGGCACGAATCAGGTAGGCTTCCAGCCATCCGCGGAAGCGGTCCGGCTTCTCGACGGCTTGGATTACACGCTCGTGGTCGAGACCATTGATCCGATCATTCGCGGCACGCATCGCATCCATTGAGTTCTTCAGCGAAACATCGACCGGCATCCGCTCCGGGTTCACGTCGATCCCGAAATATCCGGAGTAGCCGTGCATCTTGCAGGTGTAGAGACCGGCCTCGAGCTGTTCAGGCGAGATCACGCCGACATTCAGATCCTGATCGTAGTTCCCGAGCGGCTGCGCGTTGCAATGAACGTGGGCAAGTCGACCCTCCGACAACGGCCAGCTCAAGGCGTAGGGAAGATCCTCAAAGCCCATAAGCAGGTGACCGAACTCCGGGTTCATGCAGAAGAGCTTGTGCCCATCGTCCAGGAGTTTTCGGTTCTCCTTGTGAGTTAGCATCGACTCTACCTGGTGCCCGAGGAGGACTCCTTCCGGAGTAAGGCCATAAATGATTCGCCCGCGCGGTTCATAAGGCTTGGGTTCAAACGCAATGCGTACACCGGGTGACGCGTCCATCGCCTCGGCCAGACCTTCCGCAAAACGCCGACGCATTGCTGCGAAGTCGATGCCAAACGGATTCTCGTAGCCGTCGATACCCGCCCACACGACTGAAAAGTCGGCGCCAACTTCTTTCGCCAGAGCGAGTGATCGGGCCGTTCGCTCTACCGCTTTGCGTCGTGGACCTTCGAGCGGGTTGGAGAGCGATCCGAACTCGAACTGTGGGTCATAAAACAGCAGAGGAATAACAGTCAGAAGGCGGATGCCGGTGTCCCGTTCAAACGCCTGCCACAGATGCACGTTGTCTTCGTTGACTTCGTTTGGATAATGCGCTTCCAGTGCGGACAAGCCATAATCCTTGAGGCTCGCAGCGATCTCGAACCGCTGTTCGAGATCAAGGTCCGGTTTGTACTTGCTGTGGAAGCGGCTGTCGAAAGGAGAAAAGAACCAGATGCCGGCGGAGAACTTCAGGTCGAGTTCGAACGACGTGAGGTGACGAACCATCTCGTCCGGCGTTCGGACTGTGGACTGGCCGCGCAGATCGACTAATGGCATTTTGAGACGCAATCGTTTGGTGCAGGGGTCTCGCCGGGAGCACCGCCTTCAACAGACAGCATCGACTAATCCCCGACTATCCCCCATTTGTTAGCGATGCGAAAGTAACATAAAATGAGGTAATGGTCTGCAGGTTAGGCCCGCCCGCACTGAGTGGGATCGATTACGATACCGTGCCGAGCCGACCGGGCTCGCCGAAAAGATTGCCCGAATGACACGATAGATAAAACGATGTTCGAGAGTAACCGTACGAACACCATGAGCGCAAGTCTGGTACGCCTAACTCGCGCAGATTTCCTGCCGGGAGGTGCACGGTGTCTAATGCTGGCGCTCGTATTCGCGGCGGTTGCTGCTCTGGTCGCTTGCGCCACGGAACAGGGGAGCACGGCCAGTGCAGCCGCGGAGACCGGATTGGCCTCCCACTACGGAAGCGAGTTTCACGGCCGACGCACGGCCAGTGGTGAGGTTTACGACGAGAACAAGCTTACCGCAGCCCATCGGACGCTGCCGTTCGGAACGCGCGTTCGCGTTACCAACCTCGCCAACGGGAAAAGTGTGGTAGTGCGGATCAACGATCGCGGGCCCTTTCGGGAGGGGCGGATCATCGATGTTTCAAGACGCGCAGCACGTGAACTCGACTCGATTCGGGCGGGGGTCGTTCGGGTCAGAGTGGTCCGGCTGCTGGACTGAGAAGTTTTCTGGCCGTCAGGTCATGCTATATCCATGAATCCGCTTGCAACTGTCCGTTGCGGCCAGTAAAGTCCTTGGAATCATTCTCAGAGGCGGCGCCCGGTGTCTCACTCAGCTTTGACGCTCCGTCTGCAGTTCGCTTGACAAAGCGCTCGGGCCGCCGCCAGGTGGGAAGAAATCAGTGCCCACCCGGATAATCACGGCAACAAATACCCGAAATGTCACCATGAAACTCTACTCACAGTTATTGCGACTTCTATGCGCGAGCCTGTGCGTGGCCGTCGTCGGTGCGTCGTGGATGCCCGTCTCGGCACAGGACTTCACACTGACGATCCTGCACAACAATGACGCGGAATCGCAACTGATCAATCTCGGCTCCGGCCTCGAAGATTTCGGCGGTGCGGCTCGCTTCAAAGCCGCAGTCGATGCTCTGAAGGCTGCGGGCGGGTCCGAGTCGGACGGCGTCGTGCTGCTCTCGTCGGGCGACAATTTTCTGGCCGGACCGGAGTACAATGCGAGCCTGGCTCACGGTGTCCCGTTTTTTGACTCTCAGCTTGTAGAGGCCCTCGGCTATAACGCGTTGGCCATCGGTAACCACGAGTTCGACTTCGGCCCCGACAACCTGGAGGACTTCATCACCGGGATCACCGACGGTGTGCCGTTTCTGAGTGCGAACCTGGACTTCAGTCTAGAGCCGGGACTTCAGGCGCTTGTTGATGCTGGGCGGATCGCGAAAAGCACCGTAGTCGACCTTGGCGGTCAACAAGTGGGCGTAATCGGTGCCACGACGCCGAACCTTCCGTTTATCACGAGTCCTCGCAACGTGATCGTCGATGGTGACGTCGTCGGCGCCGTTCAGGCCGAAATAGCGGCCATGCAAGGAATAGGCGTCAACAAGATCATCCTCATCAGCCACCTCCAAGGTGTGGATGAGGATCTGGACCTGATTAGCCAGCTGGACGGCATCGATGTGGCAATAGCGGGTGGCGGTGACGAGCTGCTCGCCAACCCGTCCGATCTCCTCGTACCGGGAGACGAATCCGAAGTGTTCGGACCGTATCCGATTCTCGGCACTGACGTCAATGGAGATGACGTTCCTGTTGTGACAACGAGCGGTCAGCTTGCTTACGTCGGGCGCCTCCGAGTGACTTTTGACGCAGACGGTGTTGTCACCAGTGTCGATCCGACCAGCGGTCCGGTGCGTGTGAGTGGTGTCGCGCCGGACGCGGTTACACCTGATCCCGATGTTCAGGCGAATATCGTAGATCCCGTGGCCGCGTTTGTAGCAGATCTCGCTGCGAACATCATCGGCGTTACTGAGGTGGAGCTCGATGGCATTCGTGGCAATGTGCGCTCACGCGAGACGAACGAGGGTAATCTGATCGCAGACGCTTTGCTGTGGCAGGCCACGCAGCTCGCGGCTGACTTTGGCGTCGACCCGCCGCACGTTGCCCTCCAGAACGGAGGCGGGATTCGAAACGACAATATTCTGCCGGTTGGCGACATCAGCGAGTTGACGACGTTCGACGTTCTTCCGTTCGGGAATTTCCTCACGATCGTGCCGGACATTCCGGCGCAGCAGTTTGCCGAGATCATGGAGAATGCGGTGTCGCGTGTAGGGGCCGGCGGCGGCACAGGTCGCTTTGCACAAATCGCCGGCTTCACTATGAAGTGGAATCCCGACGGGGTGCCCCAAGAGTTGGACGAAGACGGCAATGTCGTGACGCCCGGCTCACGAGTCGTATCCATCCGGCTGAATGACGGGACTCAGATCGTCAGGGGTGGCGAGGTCGTTGCCGATGCTCCATCCGTTAACATCGCCACGGGAGATTTTCTTGCCCGCGGCGGCGACCAGTATCCATATCGCGGCGCTCCGTTCACGTCGCTCGGCCTTACGGACCAACAGACACTTCGCAATTACATCAGTGACGCGCTCGGTGGATTGATCACGGCCGCGCAATACCCGGTCGGCGGAGAAGGGCGCAACCGCGAAGTGTCACTCGATGGCACGATCGCAGCGCTCACGGGCGCGGTCACGGCGCTCGTAGAATCGGGAGCCCTCAACCGGGGCCAGGGCAACTCATTGAGTCAGAAGCTCAGTGGCATCCTGCGCAAGATTGAGGACGGCGATATCAAGACCGCGATCAATCGCATCGGTGCGTTTCAGAACCAGGTGGAGGCGTTCGGGAGGGTCGGTATTCTCGAGCAGTCGGACGCAGAAGAGTTGCTCGAGCTGTCCGATTGCCTGGTTGCCCTGTTGCAGACATCCGGCGATGAGGCAGGCGTGACCGACGGCGGCCAAGAGGGCGTGGAAGGCCAGGTTGCGCTCGCCGGCGAATCGGTGGACGCGCCGGCTTCCTTGGAACAGAACTATCCGAATCCGTTCGCGACTACGTCGGACGTGGCGTTCTCGCTGAAGCAGCCCGGATCGGTTGAACTGGGCGTCTACGATGTTCTCGGTCGACTCGTAATGCGCGTCGTAGACGGGGAGATGAGTGCGGGCACGCACAGAGTCAGCATCGACGCAAGCAGCCTTCCGAACGGTGCGTACTTCTTCCGATTGGAGACGCAGGGGCGTGTCGTTACACGGCTGCTGACGGTTCTGCGCTGATCCTCCTCTGATCCTCCTCTGATCCTCCTCCCTCTAACCCCTCCTCTGAGAGGAGGGGGAAACTATCCATGGGTATCGTCCCCCCTCACCGAGGGGGGCCTGCAGGTGGGAGCGACGTCGTCCGGCGGTGAGATCGC
>JBFHWK010000127.1:0-8657 GCA_041589075.1 Rhodothermales bacterium | reverse complement strand
TGGGTGCAAGGCGCGTCGTCGAGGAGATCATGGAGAGACTGAGATAAACATGGATGCCGTTCGACACCGGGACATCGGAGACGCGCTGCGCCGTGCCGGTCTGGATACGGTGGTGCGTCATGTGGGCGAGACTGCGCTCTCTCTGGGGATTGAGGCGTATGCCGTGGGTGGTGCCGTTCGTGACGTAATCCTCGGCCGACCGACCGTCGACCTCGACTTTGTGACGGTCGGGCCGGGGACGGGTATCGCGCTGGCCAAAGCAGTGGCGAAGAAGCTCCGCGTCAAACCGGCCTCAGTCTATCCCAAGTTCGGAACGGCGGCGGTACGCATCCCGGCGGACAAAAACGGCGGCCCGCTCCTTCTCGAATTCGTCGCCGCGCGCCGCGAGAGCTATCGCAGCGACTCCCGCAAACCGATCGTAGAGGATGGTACGCTGGACGACGACCTCAGGCGACGCGACTTCACGATCAACACGTTGGCTGTCCGACTCGAGGGTGATTCGTTCGGTATGCTGCTCGACCCTTTCGGCGGGATCAAAGATCTCGAGGCCGCGGTCATTCGGACCCCGCTCGAGCCGATCGAAACGTTCGAGGACGACCCGTTGCGCATGATCCGCGCAGCGCGATTCGCCGCTCAGCTTAATTACCGAATCGCCGAAGAAGCCTTCGAGGCCATGAGCGCACGCGCCTCTCGCGTGGACATACTCAGTCAGGAGCGCATCACCGAGGAGCTGGACAAGATCGTCTGCTCGGACCGTCCGTCACGCGGCTTCATCGTGCTGGAGGCCACGGGAATCCTGCAGCGGATCTTTCCGGAGCTAACCGATCTGAAGGGCGTCGAGGCAATCGACGGGCGACGCCACAAGGACAACTTCTTTCACACCTTGCAGGTCCTTGACAACCTCGTCGACATGACGTCGGACCGGTCCTGCGAGGACACCTATAGCCTTCGATGGGCGGCGTTACTGCATGACATCGGTAAGCCGGCGACGAAACGATATGCGCCCGGCTCGGGATGGACGTTCCACAGTCACGAAGAGCGTGGCGCACGAATGATCGGCAAACTGTTTCGCCGGCTGAAGCTTCCGACCGACGATCGCATGCGGCGGGTTCGGAAGTTCATTCGACTTCATCACCGCCCCGTCTCGCTTGTCGATGAGAACGTAACGGATTCCGCAGTGCGCCGGTTGCTGTTCGACGCAGGTGACGACGTGGAAGACCTCATGATCCTCGTTCGTGCAGACATCACGTCCAAGAACCCGCGCCGCGTGCGGAAGTATCTCAACGCTTTTGACAGCGTCGACAAGAAACTTGTCGAAGTAGAAGCGAAGGATCGGCTGCGCCGGTTCCAACCTCCCGTCGACGGAAACGAGATCATGGAAGTTCTTGGTCTGCCACCGGGTCGGATGGTGGGTCGACTGAAGGAGGCCGTACGCGAGGCCATTATCGACGGCCGCATTCCCAACGAGCACGATGCTGCCTTTCAGTATCTGATGGAAATCAAAGATGAGGTGATGCAAGGCGGCGCAACAAAACGGACCGGGGATGACGATGACGGCTGATGCCTCGGATCTGGAGGGGCGGCCCGGTCAGGCTGCGGAGCCCGAATTCCGGCAGCCCGCGGGCGCTGTAGCCACGGTTCTCGAGCCGGTCGCCCGGTACGCGTCGTCGGTCGTCGGCTTCTTTGGGACGTTCGCGGTAATGGCCGGTCTGGCGGGAGCGGTCATGTGGCTGATCATCTTCGTGCCATTCGCACCTGTATCAGTATGGAAGATCGTGGCGGCGATTCTGACGGCAGGCGTCCTCATGATTCCTGCTGCCGTGCTAGGCGTCTTCTGGATCGGTTTAGGACAACTCGTGGAGCTGCCCGCGCGGCTCGCAGATACGGCCGGGCAGCTGGGTGATCAAGGCCGGCAGGCACTGGCGTCGATATCGGCGCCACCGGCGGGTAAGAAGGGAAAGCTCAGAAGGGTGCTTCCGCTTGTGCGAACGCTGGTCGATGTGCGGTCGCTGCTAATGGAGAGTCGCGAGCTCATGCTGCAGGCCATCGTGCTCGTGCGGGTGGCCAATCCGATCATGCTCGTATTCGTACTCGTTTCGTGCGTCGCCGGCGGTGTGCTGATCCTGATCGCGGCTGTCGCCGGACTGCTCGCGGTCGTTTAGATCGAACGGTGCAAACGGTCGAACGAGTCCTTTGAGATTGAAGCTCTTGTAGAAGCGCGTCGGTCCGGTCTCGACATGTCCCACCGCGTAGCTGTGCGGTAAAACCCTAGGTCACCGGTTCGTTTCGACGACTCATGACGAACCGTGCGCGAGTCTCCGGTTGGATCGGCGTTGACTACTCAGCGGGTACTTCAACAGGCCGCACATCCCACAGCAGCATCTGCTCGACGTCTGCGTAGTCCTCCTCGCCGTCGGTGTCGACGAACTGATAGTCGCCCAACTCCTCTCGCATTGCGGCAGGCACGCGCTTCCACTGCACACCTTCCTGATCCTGAAACGCATCAGGGAACGGACTCTTTATCCGGTAGGAGGGGTGGTAGGAGCGATACGTTTTTTCGGCTTCGTACAGGGCAGCACGTCTGGCGCCGGCCTTCGTCGAACTGATGCCCGTAACGCGAAACGGCGTAATGGTAATAGAGGCCTCAAACGTGCCGTCTTCCAGATCGGTGTACTCCGGACGCATCACACGAAAGTCCTCGGGGACGGGATACGCGCTTCTCTCGGTGGTTTCGAGCATCGTTCGTCGAATTGATTACTGCTGTTTGAAAACAGACTTCTGTCGGTCTTGTGAACTCCGGGCAACACCGCGGTAGCGCAAGCGTTCCCGGGCGGCGTCGGAGCGGGCGCCTAATTTAGCAAAACTTGGCAGAGGAAGATCACCGACGCCGCGGTGGCCCTAAGACGCTGATGTAGGCAGGCCGCCGAGGTATTGCTTTTTGCGGCTTACTTATCTTACTTCTTACAAACTTCCGCGGATCGCCCACTGGCGCCTCGCGCGTTTATCTCCCAAACCAACCCCGTTTTGATCCATGAGCCTACACTTGCGGATTGCTGACGGCGGAGCCGGCCACGACGACCTTCTCAGCGTGCTGACCGACACAGATGATCTTCTAGCCTGGCCGGATGGTGCCTTGAGGCCGCGCCTCTCTGTCGCCTCGGAGTTCGCCCTTCAGTTTGCGTACGGCGACGACTTCGATGTGGACGACGAAGACGACTACGATGATGACGAGTTCGAGTCGGAATTCGAAGACGACTACGACGAGGAGGACCTGGACGATCTGGAGGATGTAGAGGATCTCGATTACGACGACGACCTCGACGACATCGACGACGACTACTAGTCTAGCGGCGTTTACGTTATTGACGGTGAAGACCCCGGTCGCAGCGGCCGGGGTTTTTTGTTCGGTGGAGCGGAGACCGTTATTGCGATGTCTACTTGGTGGTGAGCCTCGCTGTGGAAAAGGTTGTGCGTTCGCAGTGGATTGGTGTTGACATATGCCTGCACAATAACGGATGTATACGGTGTGACCTTGCGGGCGCCTGCCCAGGTATTGTTGATTTGCGGCTTGCTGGTTTGATTTCAAGCGTGTCCAAAAGAAATCGTGCGTGTTGAAAAAATTAATTTGCATAACGGAAGTCGATCTAGTTTATTGATAGGTGTGCGCTTCGCTGCACCGGTAACGGTTTATGGCCCACCGGCGATAGACCGTTATTTATCTCCGCTCTTTTCGTTGTGTCCCGCAACGCGTGAGGACCATCCGGTCCCTGAGCGCCGGTTTGCCCGCCGAACCAGCCGGACGACACAAGGCCGTACTGTTTAACTGCGGTTCGTGAGCCCGCCCACCCGCAAGGCACACGACCCCCCAACCTGCATTGATTATGTCAGAGAAGACTGCTGTCGCCAGCGCAAAAAGCGCACAGCCCACCGAAGGACCGGATGTAAAGAAGGGGCTGTCGATCGCCCGGGTGTTCTCGACCGCGGGACAGCATCCCTTTGACTCGGTCGAATGGGAAGAGCGCGACGCGGTCATCAGGAATCACGCGGGCGACGCCATCTTCGAGCAGCGCAACGTGGAGTTTCCCACCGGCTGGAGTCGTCTCTCTTCGAACGTCGTCGCAAGCAAGTACTTCTATGGCGATGTGTCGCGCAGTGGCGAGGACCCCTCGGATGGGGGTCGGGAGCGATCGCTGAAGCAGTTGGTGCATCGGGTCACCCGGACGATAGCCGACTGGGGCACGGAGCAGCATTACTTCGCGTCCGAGGAGGACGGACAGCGCTTCTACGATGAGCTTACCTGGCTTTGCACCAATCAGTACGGTGCATTCAACAGTCCCGTCTGGTTCAACGTCGGACTCGGCCAGCAGTACGGGGTCCGGGACTCCGGCGGAAAGGTCATCCACGGCTGGGACGCAAAGAAAAAGGCCGCCGTTGCCGTCGATCCGTACGAGCGGCCGCAGGCCTCGGCGTGTTTCATCATATCGGTCGAAGACTCGATCGACGACATCTGGCAGCTCATGAGCGAGAGTGCCCGCCTGTTCAAGTTCGGCTCGGGCGTGGGCGCTGACTGGTCGAAGCTGCGATCGTCATGCGAGAAACTTTCGGGCGGCGGCACGCCGTCAGGCCCGGTGTCATTCATGCGCGTTCAGGACGCAACGGGCGGCACGATAAAGAGCGGCGGCAAGACGCGCCGCGCCGCCATCATGCAAACGCTCAAGTGCTGGCATCCGGACATCATGGAATTCGTCACGGCCAAGCAGGAAGAAGAGAAGAAAGCGTGGGCGCTGATCGAAGAAGGTTACGACGGGTCGTTCAACGGACCGGCCTATGGCAGCGTCGCCTTCCAAAACGTGAACCAGTCCGTCCGTGTGACCGACGACTTTATGACGGCCGCCGAGCAAGGCGAGCAGTACGCGGTACGCAGCGTCAGATACGGCGAGACGCTAGGCGAGGTGAGTGCGGAGGACGTTCTCTTTAAGATCGCCGAGGGCACCTACATCTGCGGCGACCCCGGCCTGCAGTACGAGGACACTATTCAGCGCTGGCACACCTGCAAGCAGTCCGCGCCCATCAACTCGAGCAACCCGTGCTCGGAGTACATGTTCTTGGATGATTCCGCGTGCAACCTCGCCTCACTGAACCTGCGGAAGTTCCAGGCGGAGGACGGCCGCTTCGACGTGGAGCGATATCGAGCCGCAACACGGATATTCATTACGGCGATGGAGATCCTCGTCGACAACGCAGGTTACCCCTCCGAGGAGATCGCCCGTAACAGCCATGCCTACCGACCGCTCGGACTTGGCTTTGCAAACCTGGGCGCCTTGCTCATGTCGATGGGCATGCCCTACGACAGCGACGAGGGTCGGGCCGTCGCCGCCGCCGTGACCGCGATCGAGCACGCGGAAGCGTACGCCCGCAGTGCCGAGATCGCTGCCAACAGGAAGATTGGTCCGTTCGAAGGCTTCAAGGAAAACCGCGAAGTGATGCTCGACGTGATGCGCATGCATCGCGATGCCGTCGAGGACATTCACGGGAGCTGTCCCGTCTATCTACAGCAGGCTGCCCGCGATTCTATGGCACGCATGGTCTCCCACGGGGAGGCGTACGGATTCCGCAACGCACAGTCTACCGTACTCGCGCCGACCGGCACGATCGCGTTCATGATGGACTGCGATACCACCGGGATCGAGCCGGATATCGCACTCGTCAAGTACAAGCTGCTGGCCGGCAAAGGTGACGGGATGCTCAAAATCATCAACCGTACCGTTCCGGAAGCTCTCGAGCGCCTCGGTTATGACGACGAGCAGCGGCGTGAAATACTCGATTACATCGACGAGCACGACACGATCGAAGGAGCACCGCACATCAAGGACGTACACCTGCCCGTTTTTGATTGCGCGTTCAAACCGTTCAAGGGTACGCGGTCGATTCATCACTCCGGTCACATCAAGATGATGGCAGCATGCCAGCCGTTCATCTCGGGAGCGATCTCGAAGACGGTCAACATGCCGGAGGACTCAACTGCCGAAGAGATCATGGAGGCCTACGTCCTCGGTTGGAAGCTCGGCCTCAAGGCCATCGCGATATACCGGGAGAACTCGAAGCGCAGTCAGCCACTGGCAACATCCAAGGGCGGCAATACGAAGGGGCGCGAGGTCGCGGGTGGTGACGGAATGGCAACCGCCGAGCCGCAGATCATCGAAAAGGAAGTCGAGAAGATCGTCTACAAGCCCATCCGAAAGCGACTGCCGGACGAGCGGCCGTCAGTGACCCACAAGTTCAGCATCGCCGGACACGAAGGGTACGTGCACATCGGGCTGTATCCGGAGACACGCATGCCCGGTGAGATCTTCATAACGATGGCCAAGCAGGGATCGACGATCGCCGGTCTGATGGACGCGTTCGCGACATCCATCTCGATCGCATTGCAGTATGGGGTGCCGCTCGAAGATCTCTGCACAAAGTTCAGTCACATGCGTTTCGAGCCGTCGGGCTTCACGAACAACCGGCAGATACCGATCGCGAAGTCGATCATGGACTATATCGCGCGGTATCTGTCTCTCAAGTTTCTGGGCACTTCCTCCCGCGGCACTGAAGACGACGCAGCGGGGGGCGGCGATCTGGTCGGCGCAGCAGACACCGGTACCGCCACAGCCGCTGCGACCGGCAAGGACGGCAGCACTGACGAATCGCTCATCGGCAGCACGGTCGAGGATTTCCTGGGTGCGGCTGAGCATGCCGGTGCCTCGGCAGCCTCGGTCCACGTCGAAATAGACGCACATGCATCCTTTCGAAACCAGGAAGATGCACCGCCGTGCCCCAACTGCGGATCGATTACCGTGCGCGCCGGCGCTTGCTACTCGTGCCCGAACTGCGGAAACACGAGCGGATGCGGATGAGCGGTGTTGATTATTGACCGGACGGTGAACACCGTAGGGCACCGATGAGGTGCTCAGGTCGAGTGAAGACGCCCGGGCCCGTGGGGGGAGCCCGGGCGTTCTTCTTTTAGGAGCGGGCCCGGAACGAAGGACAGCTCGTTTACGGAAAGATCCCCATCTCCGTGTAAGATGTAGCCACCTTGTCGATGGCGTTGACAAACGCCGCCGTACGCAAGTCGGTCCTCTTGTCCCTAGCAATCTTGCGGATCTCGGTGTAGGCGTTGATCATCGTCTCCTCGAGGCCGGAGTATACGAGCGTCACCTCGTCGGCACCCTTCGCAATTTCCCGCTTCTCCTCAACGGGAAACGTCTTGCCGGTCAGCGTCTCCATGGCCGTAAGGAGATGCTCCTGTGCACTTTGCTCGAATCGTCGGCTCATACGACCGAAGCGTACATGAGATAGGTTTCGGAGCCACTCGAAGTAGGACACCGTGACGCCACCGGCGTTGAGGTACACGTCCGGCAAGATCATGACGCCCCGAGACAAGAGAACCTCGTCGGCTTTCGCTGTCACGGGACCGTTTGCCGCCTCAGCCACAATCTTCGCCTGAATCTGAGCGGCGTTCTCGTCAGTAATCTGGCCTTCCAGCGCCGCCGGTATCAGGATATCGCACCGTTTGACAAGGATCTCTTTGGAAGATTCGAGATTCTCGGCACTGCCGAAGTTGAGGACGCTGCCGGTTGTCTTGCGATGCTCGACCAGCTTGCCGAGATCTATTCCTTCCGAATTGTAGATGGCGCCTTCGTACTCGCCTACGCCGATCATCTTGCACCCTTGCTCGGTCAGAAACTTGGCAGCGTGATATCCGACATTGCCCAGACCTTGTACGACAAACGTCTTTCCCTTTAGTCCAGGACCGAGGCCGAGTGCCTTCATATCATCCTCGTAGGAGCACGCCTCGCGTATTCCATAGCACACACCAAGCCCGGTCGCCTCATTTCGTCCGCGAATACCGCCCAACCCGACGGGCTTTCCAGTCACACACGCCAGTGCATCGAGCGGCTCGTGCGTCAATGAGTTGTATGTATCGAGTATCCAGGCCATCTCCTTGGCGCTGGTTCCGTAATCGGGGGCCGGCACGTCAATGCCCGGGCCGATGAAGTTCTTTCGTGTCAACTCGTATGTGTATCGCCGAGTGATGCGCTGAAGCTCGGCATCGGAAAAGGCACGGCGACTGATGCGGACGCCCCCCTTCGCACCACCGAATGGCACATCGACGATCGCACACTTGAACGTCATCAGCGTAGCCAACGCCTTGACCTCATCCTCGGTGACGTTCGATGCATATCGGATGCCGCCTTTGGTCGGGAGCTTGTGTTGACTGTGCTCGGCTCTCCAGGCCTTAACCGTGATGATCGTCCCGTCGTCTCTTTGAAGCGGGTATTCAAAGGCATAGATGCTGTTACACATCTTGATCTGCGTCAACAGGCCCGGTGCATGCGACGTCAGCGCTGCCGCCTTGTCGAACATGCGGTCTACCTGATCGAGAAAACTGTGCGCCATCGATTCGTACGGTTTGGATCTATTTGACGGGGTCTAGAGAAATGCCTGCGCGACCGCCTCTTAGGCGAGTCGGCCGGCATCAAGCCTACATCGCGCGGTCGAAAAGTACAACGGAGGCCCTAAAAGACGCCCGCGGCGACTCGCCCGGCAGGGTCCTCGTCCATCTCCATCGAACGCGGCAACTTTCGCTACAATTCCGTGACATCTCAGGCCCG
>JBFHWK010000126.1:0-8680 GCA_041589075.1 Rhodothermales bacterium | reverse complement strand
CGCCGGCGTCGACCTAATGTCACAACTAAACCGGCTCAAAGGTGGCCGAGAAATGCCTCAGCGTCCTCGGCTGCTGCACGATGCGAACGCCCCGAATGCGATCCTTCGACGCCGCCACGCTCAGCAGCGAATCCACGACGTAATCGATCTGACTCTTCGTGTAAACCCGACGCGGTATCGCCAACCGCACCAGTTCGTTGTCCGCGGGCACCTCGTCACCCGAGTTCGGGTCGACCCGGCCGAACATCACCGACCCGATCTCGACCGACCGGATGCCTCCCTCAAGGTAAAGCTCGATCGCAAACGCCTGTCCGGGATACTGCGACTGCGGGATGTGGCTGAGCATCGACTTCGCATCGATATAGATCGCGTGGCCGCCCGGTGGCTGGACGATAGGAACACCGGCCTGTGAAATCCGATCGCCGAGGTACCGCGTCGACGCCGCGCGATACTCTTGGTAATGTATATCGAGCGCCTCGTACAAACCGACGGCGATGGCGTCGAGATCACGCCCCGCAAGCCCACCATACGTCGGGAAGCCCTCCGTCAGGATCAGCAACTCCTTTTCGTGCGAGGCCACCGTCGAGTCGTTCGTGCAAAGAAACCCTCCGATGTTCGCCATGCCGTCCTTCTTGGCACTCATCGTACATCCGTCCGCGTACGAGAACATCTCTCTGGCGATATCGAGCAGGGACTTGTCGCGATACGCCGGCGTGCGCTCCTTGATGAAATAGGCGTTCTCCGCGAACCGACACGCGTCCAGATAGAAACGCACTCCCGCCGCTCGGCAGAGTGCCGACGCGTCGCGGATGTTGTCCATAGAAACGGGCTGTCCGCCGCCGCCGTTATTCGTCACCGTTATCATCGCAAACGGAACGCGGCCCTGGTGATCTCGCAGTAATCTCTCGAGAGCTTCGAGGTCGATGTTGCCTTTGAAAGGGTGGGGGGTCGTCAGATCGGCCGCCTCCCTGCACGGAAGATCCACGGCTTCGGCGCCGGCAGCCTCTATGTTCGCACGCGTTGTGTCGAAGTGAGTGTTGTTTGGAACCACGTGGCCCGGCCGGACCAGAGTCGCAGCCAGAATTCGCTCGGCGGCCCGCCCCTGATGCGTGGGTATGACGTGCTCGAATCCGAAGATGTCTTTCACCGCCGTCTCGAACCGCCGAAAGCTCGGACTGCCCGCGTACGACTCATCACCTCTCATCACGGCGGCCCACTGCTCGGCACTCATCGCTCCCGTGCCGCTGTCGGTCAGCAGGTCGATGATGATCGCGTCCGATGGAACCAGGAAGAGATTGAAGCCCGCCCTTCGAAGTATGGCCTCGCGCTCCTCGCGGGTGGTCATCCGAATGGGCTCGACGACTTTGATCCGAAACGGCTCGATAATTCGCTTCATATGTGGGGAGTCCGATTTCTCGTTTCAGTCTGACACGCGTTCGGCAAACATACCGACGGGCGGCAAGAAGAATCGACTGGAAGAGGCGTAGCGTTGTTGTAGGAGATTTCCGCTGTTGGGGGTCGGGGCCACGCTTCGGGTCCGCTCCGGACGTGAGTGGTAGCTGATTTTGCCGGCGTGGTCCGTTTGACCCCCGGGATGACATAGAGTCACCCGAAAAAGAATTGCGCCCGACGTTCGCATACACGAATTTGGCTCCCGATGACGGCCGGCATGGTGCGCTGCTTAAGTGGTCGGGGTTTCCTGAGAAACCGATCGGCGACAAAACTCCTGAAGCCGATTTCTCAAGCCTAATATCAATCGTACCATAACTAAGAGGATGAATCATGAAAAGGATTTGGCTCGGAATGGCTGCAGCGCTTGTCATTGTGGGCTGCGAGTCGGTCGTTGAACCCGAGACCACTCAGTTCGGAAGTGAGTTGAGTTCGGACGCGGCCGGTACCGCAGCCCCTGGTGTGGTGGCGCAGCGCGTCGATCGAATGTTTCTAGTAAGCAATTTTGTGGCACCGCTCAGCGGGGTCGAAGAAGTGCCACCGGTCGATACGCGCGCTCGCGGCACGGCATTCTTCCAACTGAATAAGGCGGGCGACGAGCTGCGGTATCGCCTCATCGTTGCCAACATCACTGACGTTCTTATGGCTCACGTCCACATGGCCCCCGCCGGCCAAAACGGTGGGGTGGTCGCGTGGCTCTACCCGGCCGGTCCGCCTCCGCAACTGATCGAGGGCAGATCCGACGGCGTGCTCAGCGAAGGTGTGATTACTTCGGCTGACCTCGTGGGTGCCCTCGAAGGTCAGGACCTCTCGGCACTCGTCGAAGCCATCAGGGCGCGAAATACCTACGTGAATGTGCACACGTCGACCGTTCCGTCCGGCGAAATTCGCGGCCAGATCGACGTCGGTAACAACTTTCCCGGATAAGAAACTGAGCGATCACGAGCAGCCGGCGGGTGCCAGGGTGCCCGCCGGTTCTCGTGAGGACGAATAGTGCCGCGGGACCATAGCGACGTCGTTCCGCGATTCCCTGTCGCGGTGCGCCTCGACACGTTTAAATACTCTATCAAGAAACCGATCACAACCGACCGACGCGTCTACCGGCGGTTGGAGATCGCGGGCAGGCAGGGTATTTTTGTGTCCAACGGAATGAGCGGCAGCGCTTATTCTAGACGGTTGGAAATCTGCCAGTTAGAGACCTTAACTTCCGGCTCTGTCGAGCCTTTATGCGCTACCTGAACCAGCCCCAAGCCATCGATCCCCTCCGGTGCACTGCCAAGTGCACGGCTAGCCTTCCCGCTTTCCGGGAGGGTTTTTTTGCAGGTACGCGAACCGCCTGAATATGCTCGAAACAATCACAAAGAGTGCCGAGGCAGGACAGCCGGTGCCGGACATGCCACCTGACGAAAGCGTGAAGCTCGTCCTCGAGGACGGTACCGAGATGGTAGGACGATCATTCGGCGCCCGCGGCGCGGTAGCAGGCGAGGTCGTCTTCAACACGGGCATGACGGGCTACGTCGAGACCCTCACCGATCCCTCGTACAAAGGTCAAATCCTCGTCGCCACCTATCCGCTCGTCGGCAACTACGGCGTGCCGCCGCCTCGCACGCCCGGTACGTTGGACCCTCCGTATGAAGCCACCAACATCCAGGTGCAGGGGTTGGTCGTTCAGAACTACGTGGACGACTACAGCCATCACGCGGCGGCGCGCTCGCTCGACAGTTGGCTTCGGCAGGACGGCATCCCGGGTATTCACGGGATTGACACGCGAACACTGACCCGCCGCCTCCGGGAGCACGGCACGATGCGCGGCTGGCTCATCCCGTCCGACATGTCGCTCGAAGATGCGAAGCGACGTGCGGACGCGATCGACATGCAAAGTGAGGTCTTTCACGCCGTCGCTCCGCCGGAACCCATCCGCTATGACGGCGGCGACCTGAAGATTCTGGCGGTCGATGTCGGCATGAAGGACAACATCGTTCGTTCCCTGTTGAAGAGGGGGGCATCGGTCATCCGTGCGCCGTGGCACGCGCAGCTGGCACCGCTCGCCGCGGAAGCGGACGGCATCGTCATCGGCAACGGCCCCGGCGACCCCAAGGACCTCACTACACTGGTCGAGCAAATCCACCAGCTTCTCGGAAGCTTTCGCAAACCGATCTTCGGTATTTGTCTCGGCAACCAGATTCTAACCCTGGCCGCGGGCGGTGATACCTACAAACTCCCGTATGGTCACCGCGGTGTGAATCAGCCGGTGCAGGACCTGTTGACACGCCGCTGCTTCATCACGAGTCAGAACCACGGCTATGCGGTGCGCGATGAGGCACTGCCGGCCGACTGGGAGCCGTGGTTCGTGAACGTGAACGACGGTACGAACGAGGGTGTCCGTTCCCGCATCGCGCCGTTCTTCAGTGTCCAGTTTCATCCCGAAGCGAACCCCGGTCCCACCGACACCGGATTTTTGTTCGACGATTATCTCCGGCTCGTCGGGGCCGCAACCCACCGCTAGTCTATGTACGGAGCATATCTGCCGAGAAAACCGAAGCGCGTCCTGGTCCTCGGCTCGGGCGCCCTTCAGATTGGCCAGGCCGGTGAGTTCGATTATTCGGGTTCGCAGGCCATCAAGGCGCTGCGCGAGGAAGGGATCCAGACCGTTCTCGTCAACCCGAACATCGCCACCATCCAGACGAGCGAGGAGCTGGCCGATCGGATCTACCTCGTTGCGGTGACGCCCGAGTTTGTCGAGGAGATCATCGTCAAGGAAGAGGTCGATGCCATCATGCTGTCGTTCGGAGGACAGACGGCGCTCAACTGCGGACTCGCTCTCCACGACAGCGGCGTGCTCGACAAGTATGGCGTGCGCGTGCTGGGAACGCCGGTCGAGGCGATTCGCGACACGGAGGACCGTGAGCTGTTCATACGGCGCCTCTCGGAGATCGACGTCAGGACGGCGCGAAGCAAAGCTTGTCGCAGTGCTGACGAGGTGTTCGCTGCCGCAAGAGAAATCGGGCTGCCCGTGATGCTGCGCGGTGCGTTCGCCCTCGGGGGGAAGGGAAGCGGTATCGTGGAGACGGAGGAAGAGCTGCGTGAAGCGGTCCGGCGCGCCTTCTCGGGCGGTCAGGTGCAGGTGCTCGTCGAGGAGTCGCTGCGCGGCTGGAAAGAGGTCGAATATGAGGTTGTTCGAGACGGCCGCGACAACTGCATCACGGTCTGCAACATGGAGAACTTCGACCCGATGGGCATCCACACGGGTGAGTCTATCGTGGTCGCTCCGTCGCAGACGCTGAACGACGAGGAGTATCATTTTCTGCGCGAGATTGCGATTCGAACGGTGCGCCACCTGGGGATAGTCGGCGAATGCAACATCCAGTATGCGCTCGATCCGAACAGCCTCGAGTACCGGGTCATTGAGATCAACGCCCGGCTGTCGCGGTCAAGTGCGTTGGCCAGCAAGGCGACCGGCTACCCGCTCGCGTACGTCGCAGCAAAGGTGGGCCTCGGGTTCACGCTAACGGAGATTCCCAACAGCATCACGCGCCGCACCACGGCTTTCTTCGAGCCCGCACTCGACTACATCGTTTGCAAGGTTCCGCGCTGGGATCTGACGAAATTCCAGGGAGCGGCGATGGGCATCGGAAGCGAGATGAAGAGCGTCGGCGAAGTGATGGCCATCGGCCGGACCTTTCCCGAGGTGATTCAGAAGGCGCTCCGCATGCTCGACATCGGTGTCAACGGTTTGGATCCGCTCGCGTTCGAGTTCGACGACGTCCGGTCGGAACTCAAGAACGCAACCACTCACCGTGTCTTCGCGATCGCCCGCGCCTTCGCGGAGGGACTCGATGTCGACGAGATCCATCGACTCTCGCAAATCGATCGCTGGTTTCTCCGGCAGATCGAGGCCGTCGTCAAGATGCACGCTCGGCTGCGCGAAAGCGGATTGCCCCTCTCACGCCCGCTTCTTCGGGAGGCCAAAGAGCTCGGCTACAGTGACGTCATGATCGAGCAACTCGTCGGGGCTGTGCCGGGTGGCGTGCGACAGGCTCGCCGCGAGTTCGGTATCGTTCCGCACACCGCGCAGATCGACACGATGGCGGCCGAGTTTCCCGCCGACACGAACTACCTCTACTCTTCGTACCACGCCCGTCACACAGACATCAGTCCGTCGTGGCGGAAGAAGATTCTGGTGCTGGGGTCGGGCCCGTACCGCATCGGCTCGAGCGTCGAGTTCGACTGGTGCTGTGTCAACGCGGTGCAGGCCGCGTCGAAGCTCGGGTACGAGACGATCATGCTGAACTACAACCCCGAGACGGTCAGCACCGACTACGACATTTGCGATAGGCTCTACTTCGACGAGATCACGCTGGAGTCGGTACTGGATCTGTGCGAACGCGAGGAACCCGACGGTGTCATCGTGTCGATGGGCGGACAAATCCCCAACAACCTGGCCATTCAGCTTCATCGCGCCGGCGTCAAGATTCTCGGGACGAGTCCGGAAGACATCGACCGCGCCGAGGATCGGAGCAAGTTCAGTTCGCTGCTGGATGATCTCGGTGTCGACCAGCCGCGCTGGATGGCGCTCACCGACGCCTCCGATGCGCAGGCCATCGTCGATCACCTCGGGGGCTTTCCCGTTCTCGTGCGGCCGAGCTACGTGCTCAGTGGTGCGGCCATGAGCGTGGCACACGAACCCACGGAGTTGGAACGCATCCTCTCGCGCGCGGCGGCAATCAACCCCGAGCACCCCGTGGTCGTGTCCAAGTTCGAAACGCACGCACGTGAGATTGAGATCGACGCCGTTGCGGACGGGGGAGAAATCGTGCTGTGGGCGGTCAGCGAGCACGTCGAGGACGCCGGCGTTCATAGTGGTGACGCGACCCTAGTTCTTCCACCTCAGACGCTCTACATCGGAACGATTCGCCGCGTTCGTCAGATCGCGGCATCGCTGGCAAGGGCTCTCAAGATCACCGGCCCCTTCAACGTCCAGTTCCTCGCAAAACACCGATCGGTGAAGGTGATCGAGTGCAACCTGCGAGCCTCTCGCAGTTTTCCGTTCGTCTCGAAAGTGGCCGGAGCCAATTTCGCCGAGGAAGCGACTCGCCGGATGCTGGGCGTGCAACGAGAAGTTGCCAACGACACACTGGCACTCGACTATGTCGGCGTCAAGGTGCCCATGTTCTCCTTCTCGCGAATACATGACGCCGATCCGATGCTCGGCGTCGAGATGATGAGCACGGGCGAGGTCGGATGTCTCGGCGGCGATCTGAACGAGGCGCTGCTGCATGGCCTTCTGGCAACGGGCTTCCGTATTCCCAAGTCCGGGGTGCTCCTCTCGCTCGGACCGATCCCCGAGAAGTACGCCTTCATGGATGAGGCGCGGCTGATCGCCGAAGAGCTGAAGCTGCCGGTGTATGCGACGCACGGTACGGCCGAGCGGCTCCGCGAAGTCGGCATCGACTGCACTTCTGTTGCCAAGGACGGCGGGAACGGAATCAGCGCGCTCGACCTCATCGAAGACGGCAGCGTCGATTTCGTGATAAACATTCCGATCGAATACGACGAGCAGGGACGCCCGGACGGCTATCTCATTCGCCGCCGCGCCGTCGATGCCGGCATTCCGCTGATCACCGACCTGAAGCTCGCCGGCGCAGTCGTTGAAGCCCTGCGCGCGACCCGCCACCGGGACCTGTCAGTCGAGGCGTGGAGCGATTACCTGAACCGCCAGGTGGTCCCGTTAGCCTGACCGGTCTGTCATCGGTGATCTGACTTCAAGCGATGTCCGGCTGCGGAAAGTGCGGCGATCGCCGCGTCGATATCCGCTTCCTTGACGAGGAGATAGTCGGTGTCGAAGGTCGAGAGGACAAACACGCTAATCGACTCCTCCGCAAGAAGGCCGGTAAGCTCCGCAAGCACGCCGATCATCGAGAGGTCGAGCGCCCCGGCGACTTTAAGGCAGCGCCAGTCACGCGACGACGGAATCTGGACCGGCACACGCACCTCCGGGCACACGACGGACAGCTCGTCCGACGTTCGCGTGACCGAGACCACATCGCCTCGCGCCCACTGCGGCACGTCGGCGTTCGCGTCCAGTCGGCAGATCGCGAAGCGACCGGGCAGTACCACAATCGTCAAGTCTTTCATCGGCCAAAGTTATCTGACGTGCAGGTGATACGTCTTGTTTGTCGCAGCCGCTCGACGCAGCAATGTAGGACTAGTCCTGCATTTGTCATCTAAACCTTCCGACATAGCTTCATCCCGGATTCCGACGGATCGCACGAACCCCCGAATCCCTCCGGCCGGTTTAATGACAATAGCCCCTATCGGGATGTACAACAAGGTATTGAGGTCTAACTGATGTTACGACTCGCCATCATGTTGCTCGTTGTGGCGCTCATAGCGGCCGTGCTCGGATTCGGCGGGCTCGCTGGCGTGGCGACCGGCTTTGCGAAGATCGCCTTCTTCGTCTTTTTGATACTGGCTCTGCTGTCGCTGATCATGGGGCGTCGCATTCCGGCGTAACGACGCTGCGGCCTGTAGTCCGGCCAAGCGCCGGGTGACTGCCGCGGCCACTTCAGTCTTGTGTAACAGCCACTAATACAACCATGAAGATCAATCATCGAAAAACATATACGACTCCATTGACCGTGCTTGCGACCGTCGCAACGCTCGTCTTCACTGCTCCGGACGCCCTGGCCCAGAGAATGCCTGGACAGGTTGGAATCGGCGCGCAGATCGGTGAGCCCAGCGGCGTGACGCTCATGGTTTACAGCCCGCGTGGCATGTCGTACGACTTCCTCGCCGCATGGGACATGAACGACTTCTTCTTTCTCAACGCGCACGGCCTTTTCGAACAGCACTTCGGCCGCTCGGAGAGGACACACTTCTTCTACGGCCCCGGTGCGTTCATAGGAATCGAGGATCGTCCGCGTGGAACCGATGACGACATCGTGGCCGGGGTGAGCGGCCGCATCGGCGTGGGGTACCTTTTTGACCGCTTCGAGGTGTACGGACAGGTCACACCGCGATTGGCCCTGACGCCCGCTACGGACGGTGACATCGGTGGCGGTATCGGATTCCGGTTCTTCTTGTAACTACGGGAGATATTCGGATCGCGAGTCCGTCAGCAAGACGGCGCAAAAAAAAGCCCGAGGGAAGCCCCCGGGCTTTTTCTGTTTCAGCAAGTCTGTTTATATCGATCGCACGAATCCCACCGCTACACCGATCGCACTGTCCCCGG
>JBFHWK010000125.1:0-8740 GCA_041589075.1 Rhodothermales bacterium | reverse complement strand
ATCTGACGGCAAGACGGTAAAGCACCCTCTATGCGGCGGTAGATTGTCGCGAGCGGCGGCTTCGATTCGTCCGTACTGTCGGGATCAAACTGTCAGGATGCGGCGCCGGCGCCTCACACTCGATTTCCCGATGCGCCCTTTTTTGGGGGGGCGATGACAGATTTCGCTCTCCCTCTCCTAGCCGACAGAGGCGCGCGACAGACTTACGAGCCGATACCCAACGCATCTCCCCGACCCGTATCACGTAGCAGCCTAGCGGCTCTCAGCAGCAGGCCGTCCCTCCGGGCAGCCGCATCAAGCTTGCTTTCCACCTTTCGCAAATACGTGCGTGCCGTCTTGACGGTAACGTTGAGATATTCGGCCGCTTCCCTGAGCGTTAGCCCACGCGAGAGCAGATCGACAAGCAGGGTCTCTCGCAGCGTCAGACATCCGAATCGACACTCCTCAGGCGTGCAAAACTCGCTTTCGACAAGATAGTCCAACTCGTTCTCACCGACGAAAATCTTGCCCGAGAGCACGTGTCGGACTGCCTTGATAATGTCCGACTCAGGGTCGTACGTCGAAACAACGGCGCCTATTCCCAATCGTAGAGCCGTTCGTATACACTCGTGTTGATCTGATACGACGATAATGGGTGTGTCGGGCCATATGCCGCGCAAGTAACTCACGGTGCGAAGGCCGCGGAGACTTGCGGCGTTGTTACCGACAATTGCCACATCGGTGCAGGCCTGCGTGGCGGCACATGCTTGATCGTTGATTGACTCTGCCTCACAGCAGACCACGAGGTCCTCGGCTGCACCTAAGATAGCCTTCAGCCCTCTCCTCACAACGGGCCGGCTGTCAACAACGGTGATCTGCGATTTGCCTCCCGACGACATCAACTATCCCGATGCAGGTCGAGGCCCTTATTTCATCGGATCCTCGCCGGTTGCCGCCAAACTCAGCTTTGGCGCCGTCCTTCAGAGCACTTCTTGACCAGAACGGCGCCCGATCGTCTCACAAGGGCCTAGCTCTCACCGTCAACGCGATTATCTTCCTGTTCCTGGCCGTCTCGAGTCTGGGAAAGCAGATCTGGTCACGGGAAAGACGATTTCTGGATCTGCCCAGACGAAATGCATCCGCGCATAAATATGCTCAATGGCAGCCCACTTAACGCGGCTGGGCAGACGCAGGCGACAGGGGAATGTCCCCAATCGGTGTGGGCCGTATACCCACAGACTTCCCTCTCTCGACCGGCCCGCTCGGAATTCGGCCGGGTATTTCGTAAAGGGGCCGCGTCGCGCTGCCGAACTGTACCTCAAGCATCACCTTCGCACGCGTGATCGAGCTTTTTTTTAGCCGGCGCGAGGCAAACCGAGAGATACTCTGCAACCGGCGGTACAAGCATCCGTCATCAACGATGAGAATATGCCGGGGAGTTAGCTCAGCTGACCCTGGCAAAACGTATCAAAACCGCCCGAGGAAGTATCAATGTGCAGAAGGACACGACTGCAGTTAATGTGCTACGCAACAATTGCCGTCGCCATCTCGGCAACAGCTCCGAACGCGTTGGCCCAGCAATGGGAGTGGCCCGATAGGGCCGAGAATCTGAAGGTGCTTCCTGAGGACTTTCCGCCGGAGCGCCTCAGCGCCGTAATGCGCGGTTTCACGCGTGCGCTGGGTGTGCGCTGCTCGTACTGCCATGTCGGCGAGGAAGGGGAGCCGCTTTCGACGTACGACTTCCCGTCCGACGACAACCCGAAGAAGGACGTCGCGCGGAAGATGTTGGAGATGCTCGGTGACATCAACGAACATCTTAAGGGCGTTGAGCCGAGCGGTCCGAATCGGGTCAACATGTGGTGCCACACCTGCCATCGCGGGGCGCCGAAACCGATGACGCTCGGGGAGGCATTAACCGAAGAGTACCTGCTCCACGGCACCAGGGCCATGCTCGATCGCTATGTCGCGCTGAAAGACCGCTACTATGGCCGCGGAACCTTCGATTTCAGTGAGGGCACTCTCAATAACCTCGGATACGAATTCCTTGGTAGAGGTGAGCTCGAGCCGGCGATCGCAATCTTCAAACTGAATGTGGCACAGTTTCCGGAGTCGGGAAATGTCTACGACAGCCTGGCCGAAGCCTACATGACAGGCGGTCAAACGGAACTGGCAATTATCTACTACACCCGATCGCTTGAGATCGATCCGGACAACACTAACGCGCTTGAGAAGCTGGCGGAGCTGCGGGAAAAGTCCCGTTAGCTACACGGTAATCGGCATATTCCGGATCGCCGCCGGTTCAGGCACTGTCCGCACCGCCACGCCAAACGCAACAACTTCGTTGCTGGGCGGTTAGATTAGGCTAAAATCCGCGGCGACCCGCCGTTTGAGCACCGCGGCATCTCTCATTCCCTTCATCGATTTGCGACTGTCGTCGCCCTCGACGCCCCTGTCTTTCCGTTTACATGCCCGATCCTTCCCCCGAGAATTCCAAGTACGTCCGCGTCATTGACATCTCCGAGCGGGCGCTTGCCGTCGAGCGTGCTCGCGCGGCTATGGAGACGCTCGACAAGTCGTCCGAGCGCCTTCCGGCCGCGACGGCCGATACGTTGCCTGCCCGAGCCCGTGCCGCGCTCGACGCAACGGGCTGGACTTCACTTACACCCGTTCAGCAGCGAGCAATCCCATATCTCCTGGAGCGCCGGGACTTGATCGTGCAGTCGCGGACCGGCTCGGGTAAGACGGGCGCGTTTCTGCTGCCGCTTTTCGAGATCCTCCATCCGCAGCGAAAGGAAGTGCAGGCACTGATCCTCGCACCAACCCGTGAGCTCGCAAGGCAGGTGCACGAGGAGTTCCGACGGATGCGGGGCAACTCCGCTGAAACGGCCATCGACGCCGCCCTCGTCTATGGGGGCGTCCGATACGGACCGCAGATCAAGGCACTTAAGGAGGGAGCCCAGCTTGTGGTAGGTACGCCCGGCCGTGTCATCGACTTGCTGGAACAGGGGCACATGTCTTTCCAGGGACTGCACGTGCTCGTTATGGACGAGGCCGACGAGATGCTTTCGATGGGTTTTTATCCGGCGATGAAAGCGCTCAAGCGCCACCTCCCTGCCAAGCGAAACTCGTACATGTTCAGCGCGACGATTCCGATTCGTGTTCAGAATCTCGCGGAGGAGTTTCTAACCGAGCCGGGCTTCCTCGGCCTCAGTGCCGGTGACGAGTCCGTCGAGACCAGCGAGCACCGGTATTACATCGTTCCCCCGATGGAGCGGGACACGGCGCTGATATCGCTTATCGAGATGGAGAATCCCGACTCCGCGATCATCTTCGCCAACACAAAGCGCGACGTCGAGTATCTGGCTGCTTTCCTGAAGAACTACGGTCATGATGCGGCCGAGATTTCGGGAGACCTCTCCCAGAAGAATCGCGAAGCCGTCATGCAAAGGCTGAAAGACGGCGAGCTTCGTTTGTTGGTGGCAACCGACGTGGCCGCCCGCGGCATCGACGTGTCGGACCTTGGACATGTGTTCATGTATGACGTTCCGGAAAACACCGAGTACTACATCCATCGGTCCGGTCGAACCGCACGGGCCGGACGATCGGGAACCGTTCACGTGCTGGCGACGATGTTGACGCACGCGTCGCTCAAGGCGACCGCGAAGCGCTACGGTGTGGAGCTCGACAAGCGGGAGCTGCCAACACCCGAGCAAGTGAATGCGATCGTGTCGGAACGCATGACCGTTTTTCTCGAGGGTGCATTTCGAACGCTGCCCGCAGACCGAAGGAAGGCTGTCGAGCGGCTGATTCCTGTGGCGCGCACTCTGGCCGGCGAACGACCGGAGCTGCTGGCTCTGCTCGTGGACGACTTCTATCATGAGCAGATGCATCGCCGCGAGGAGGATCGAAAGAAGCGCATCGACCAGAATCACAATGCCGACGAGCTGCCGGCACTTCTGCGTTCATCCTACGATGACCGGAAAAAGATGGTGCGCGAGCGGACGGCACGATTCCTGCCGATGACGAAGGAACTCGGCGAAGAAGAGCCGGAACTTCTCGCGATGCTGTTGTCGGAATTCGACCTCAAGGCGTCCGCCGTCCGGCCCACCCCGAAGACGCGCGAGAACAAAGGCCGGTCGGAGGGTCGCTCGAAACGAAGCCGCGACGACAGCCGCCGCAAGGGGCGCCGCCGCTAGCGCGCGGTCATCGACGCACCGGTGAGGCCAGGAACCATTCCTGTTCTGCCGCGATTCCAGCGCCTGCAACTAATCAGGAATACCAATGGATGCAGTCTATAGCGCCCCAGGTGCCGTCGTCAGGCAGGCCGTCGAGGTCCGGGCAACATTCATCACGCGCACCTACATGCACTTGCTCGGTGCGATGATCGGTTTCGCTCTCATCGAAGTCGTTCTTTTTCAGACCGGCATCGCACATGTAATTGCCCGCGCGTTTCTCAGCGTCAACTGGCTCTTTGTGCTTGGCGGTTTCATGATTGTCGGGTGGCTGGCGAGCCGTACGGCGCACAAAACAGAATCGAAGCCGACACAATACGCAGCGCTTGTAGGATTCGTAATCGCTGAAGCACTGATCTTCGTTCCGCTGCTGTTCATTGCGCAGGCCATGGCGCCGGGCGTTATTCAGAGCGCCGCGCTGGTGACGTTGATCGGCTTCACCGGACTGACACTGGTGGCTGTGCAAACGCGCAAGGACTTCTCGTTTCTAGGCGGCATTCTGAGATGGGGATTTGTGATCGCCCTCGTCCTGATCGTGGCCGGTGTGATTTTCGGATTCGAGCTGGGAACGTTCTTCTCCGTGGCCATGATTGCGCTCGCGGGCGGCGCGATACTGTACGACACATCAAACATCCTGCACCATTACCCGGAAGACCGGTACGTCGGCGCATCCCTGGAGCTTTTCGCATCCGTGGCGCTGATGTTCTGGTACGTGCTTCGGCTGTTCATGTCGAGGGACTAACGATCGCGCTTGCAGCAGCGCGGGCGTGCGTTCGACAAGGTCCGACTTGAGGACTCCGAAGCGCGCGGCGCCTTACTCGATCGTGATTTCGTGCGGCGAGTGCACGAACAGCACGTCGTTCAACGACGGGTGGTTTTTGAAGACCTCCTCACGCCGATCCGCCAGACCTTCGAGATCGAAGCCGACGACCGCAAGGTCCGCCTCCGCTGAGAGACGCGCTACGAGTCTCCGGAAAGCGTCAACGTTGTTGACCGAGAGGAAGCGAATGTTCTTCTCGGAGATGGGCAGGCGCCGCTCTGCGGTCAGCCGCCGAAACTCTTCACGCTGTTCCTCGACCTGACCTTCGGGCAGTGCGGCGAACACGCGAATCTCGGCGTCCGACCAGTCCGGATGTCCGAGCACGATGTACGACAGCAGAATCATGAGATTGGCGTTCTGCGTGTCGTTCCAGGTGAGCCAGATATGGATCGTCCGACGCTCGCCGAAGTGGAGATCCCCGTGACGCAGAACGAGCAGTGTCTTGCGCGTACTCGAGGCAAACAGGCAGCTGTCCGCCACCTCCTCGGCAACGGTCGGCGGGTCGTTCTTGGCGAACTCAAACATGATGGTGTTGTTGCTCAAGCCCGAAACACCCGGCACCTGCAGGCTTTGCGCCAGCGCGGACGTGACCGAGGGGCTCACGATGGTGTCCATGTACACGCTGCTGCGCTGCTGCCGCGCCAAGCGGGCGAGGCGTGCCTTGATCTGCAGGCTCTCCACGTACGACTCCGAATTCAGATGCCCCTTGATGAAGTGCAAATAAGTGCCAAAGCCGTATCGATGGCAGAGCCAGCGCATGAAGATGAGCGGGGAGCGTCGGTCGAACGTGCGCTCATCGACCATGATCACCGACGGCCGCCACTCTGATCCGGCCAGGTGTCTCTTGCGGCGCTGAAGGCGGATCTGCAGATAGCGGGTAGCCTGCGTCATGACGCCTTCGAACATCGAGGCGAGGTCATCGCCCTCGGGCCGACCCTTCAGGATAAACCAGTACAGAGCGGTCATGATCGCCAGCGCGGTCACCGCGTACACGGGGTCCATCTGAAACATCATCAGCAGGCACATCACGGCTCCAAAGAGGCTGATGTACCAACGTGACCGGAAGCTCGGGCGGTAACTCGGCCGTGCCGCAAAGTGCTCGAGGAAGCTGATGGCGCAGAGCGAACCGTACGTGACCATGAAGAACATAGAGATCAGCCGCGCGACAAAGTCGACGTTGCCCAGCGCCACGATAACGAGCGCGACGACACCGGTGACCATCGTCGTGTTGCGCGGTTCATTGACGGCACCGACACCTTGAGCCAACCACTTGCTGACGTTACCGATGCGAATGCTGCCGTCGTCACCCAGCGCTTGCAAAGTGCGCGGCGCCACGAGAATCGAGCCGATGGCAGAACTCAGCGTCGCCGCCGCCAGCCCGATCGGAATGATGGGCCCCCACAGGGCGATCTTCGACATCGCCAGTTGGTCCTGATCCAGCAGCTCCGCCGGCGCCGAGTAGGCCAGCTTCATGACGATGAAGAAGTACACGACCATTCCGCATAGCGTTGCCGCCATCGTGCCACCCGGAATCGACTTCCTGGGGTTCGCGAGATCACCCGACAATCCAACGCCCGCCGTCATTCCGGTGAAGGCCGGAAAGCAGATCGCAAAGACGATAAAGAACGTGTCCGCATCCGCGACCTTCGATGCAAAGCCCACCACATCCGGGTCAAACCCTTCGACCGGCTGTCCAAGGAAGAACATGATCAGGGAGGCGACCAGCGTCGCGACCACGATGTAGAGAGCCTTCACGCCGAGCGCCGCGCCACGAAACAGCACAAGTGTGATCAGACCCACCGTGGCGGGCAGCGACACGATGCGCGGGTCGAATGCAAAGCCGGTGAACTGCTCATAAAGTCCGGCAAGAGGACTGAAGGCCTCGGCGAAGGCGATCATGTAAAACGCCACCGAGATAGCCTGCGAGAAGTAGAGCGAGATACCGATCACGCCGCCGATCGTCGTCCCGAACGATCGCGAAATAATGAAGTACTCACCGCCACCCTCGACCTTGCGGTTGGTGGCGATCTCCGCGAGCGCCAGCGCAGTGGGTATCGTAACCAGGTGGCCGAGCACAATGATACCCACCGCCCCGAGCAGACCGACGTTTCCCACGGCATAGCCGAACCGCAGGAACATGATCGCGCCGAGGATGGTGCTCAGACCGGTCAGAAATACCGGCAGAGTGCCGAACCCATGGCCTCGGGTGGGTGTTGAGGAAGCCGTTACTTCGGCCATCTTGACGACATCAGATCTCTGATCAAGAAACCGTCAAAGTACGACGCGGGATCAAATCGCCGAAAAAACAGCGGGCCCGTGTCCAGAACTGACGGGTGTATGCCCCGATTATCGCGGCTTGCCCGCAACGGTTAAATTGCCCTCCGAAAAAGCCGCCTTCCATCACAAACCCGGACATCGTGACCCGACGCGATTCTCAGAAGATTTTGGTCACCGGAGCCGCCGGCCAGATCGGTACCGAACTCACGATGGCGCTTCGCGACCGGCACGGTGCCGACAACGTCCTCGCCATCGACATCAACCCGAAACCGGACCCCGATCTTCTGAATGGCGGCCCGTACGAAGTCGTCAGCATTCTCGATCCCGATTCACTCGCGCACATTGTGTACCGTTACAACATCGACACGGTCTATCACCTCGCCGCGATTCTTTCGGCGACCGCAGAGGGTAACCCGGACTTCGCGTGGAACGTGAATATCAACGGGTTGAAAAACGTGCTCGACGTTGCGCGGCAGAAGAACATGACACGGGTGATGGTACCCAGCAGCATTGCCGTCTTTGGTCCGGCAACACCCAAGATAAAAGCACCGCAAGACACCGTGCTGCGGCCGAGCACGATGTATGGCGTGACAAAGGCTGCGGGCGAGCTGCTGTGTGACTACTACTGCACTAAGTACGACCTCGACGTACGCGGCATTCGGTATCCGGGACTTGTGTCGTGGAAGACCGTGCCCGGCGGCGGCACGACCGACTACGCCGTGGCCATATACTACGCGGCCGTCCGCGGTGAACGCTTCAGCTGTTTCGTCCGGCCCGAAACAACCCTGCCCATGATGTACATGCCCGATGCCATAAAGGCTATGCTGCAGCTCGCCGAGGAGGATGCTTCGCGGCTGCGCTACCGCAACGCGTACAATGTCGCCGCCTTCAGTTTTTCGGCCAAGGAACTCGAAGCATCGATCCGGCGCGTGATTCCGGACCTGGACGTCGTCTACGAGCCCGACTACCATCAGGAGATCGCTGACGGCTGGCCATCGACAATCGATGACAGTGCCGCTCGCGAGGACTGGAACTGGACGCCGGACTTCGACCTCGACGGAATGACCGACGACATGATCGCCAACCTCCGGGTCAAGCTGAGCGCCTAGCGACGCCACTTTTCATTTAGTAAACGACGCAAGATGTACGGTAAGATCAGAGACGACCTTCGTGAAGAGCTGCAGGGCATCAGGGAAGCGGGCTTGTTCAAGGAAGAACGCTACATTCACAGTCGCCAGGCAGCGGACATCACGGTCGAGTATCCCGAGGGAGCTTCGACCCGCCCGGTCATCAATTTCTGCGCGAACAATTATCTGGGACTGTCGAGCCACCCCGCCGTTCTCGAGGCCGCCCAGGCGGGACTTCGCCAGCGCGGTTTCGGCATGTCGTCGGTGCGTTTTATCTGCGGCACGCAGGATATCCACCGCGAACT
>JBFHWK010000124.1:0-8756 GCA_041589075.1 Rhodothermales bacterium | reverse complement strand
TGGAGAACAAGTATCACGGAATGATGCTGTCGGATGCCGTCAGTCTTCGCGCCGTTACCAGCCACGAGGAGAAGCTGCAGTTCGAAAACGGGCTGCTGGACGTCTCGGAACCGCTCTTGGACTCACAGCGAGAGATCATCGGTGGTGTCCGCGTGGGATACTCGATGGCCGGCGTGGAGTCCGAGGTTGCATTCGCGCGCAACGTCAGTTTTGGCATGGGACTAATTCTTTCGGTTCTTGCCGTGCTTCTCTCCTATATCGTTGTCTCCCGGTTCACACGTCCGATCGACGAACTCAAGCAGGCAACCGAGCAGATTTCTGAGGATCGATTCCAGACCCCCTTGAAGATCGAGTCCGGGGATGAACTCGAAATACTTGGCGGCGCGATCAATCGGATGGCGCGATCCCTGAAGGCATCGCGCGGAGAACTCATTCGCGCCAAGGATTACACGGACAACATCATCACCTCGATGTTGGACATGCTCATCGTAACGGACCCCTCGGGTGTCATTCGAACCGTGAATAGGGCAACGTGCGACGCCCTCGGGTACGCCAGGAAGGAAATCGAAGGACAGCACGTTCAGCGGTTCGTGCCGGCGTTCCCGATGGCGATGGTGGACCCCGAAGCCCAGCCGTCGGAAGACGTCATCATCGACCCGCAGTGTCTGGTCCGCCGAAAAGACGGGACCACGATCACGGCGTCCATCTCCGGGTCGATCATGTACGACCACAACGGTGACATAGAAGGATTTGTGGCGCTTGCACAAGACGTGTCCGATCGGCTCCGCACCGAACGGCAGCTGCAGATGCGAGCAATGCAGCAGGGCGCGATTGCGCGACTTGGGCAGCTCGCTCTGTCGAGTCCCAGCCTCCAGCAGGTGCTCGACGAAGCAATACGCCAGGTGGCCTCAACACTCGACGTTTCGCACAATTCCGTCTGCGAACTGCTGCCCGAGAAGAACGCCCTGCTGCTGCGCGCCGGCGTCGGGTGGCCGGAGGGCATCATCGGAAAAGCATGGGTGAGCGCCGACCTCGACACACAGGTCGGCTACACGCTCTCGGTCAATTTGCCCGTGGTGCTGGAGGACCTCAATATAGAAAGGCGGTTCCGGGGTACGAACCTGCTCAGGGACCACAGCCTAATCAGCGGGGCGAGCGTGGTCATTCAGACAAACGCGGGGCCGTGGGGCGTACTGTCAGCGCACACTCAGGAAAAGCGCCTCTTCACGGAGGATGACGTCAACTTCCTGACGGCGGTCGCCAACGTCATCTCCATGTCCATCGAACAACATCGCCAGGCAGACGCGCTGATTGCTGCAAAGCACGAGGCCGAGGAGATGTCACGACTCAAGTCGTCGTTCCTCGCCAACATGAGTCATGAGATTCGTACTCCGCTGACCATCATGATCGGCTACGCCGAGGCGCTCACGGAAATGGTGCCGGAGGAGACACGCGCCTTTGCAGAGCGGATCGAGCAAGGCGGCCACCGGTTACTGGCGACGCTGAACTCCGTTCTCGAGTTGTCGCGGCTACAGGCGAAGGAAATGAAGCTCAATCTGGAGGACATCGACCTTGCCGCGGAAGTGACGGCATCGGTGTCGCTCTACGGCGAAATGGCCGCTGCCAAGGGTTTGGAGTTGCGCATCAGCACGCCGAAAGAGACCTCGATGGCACGAATAGACCGCGGCTCTCTGCACCGGATTCTCGACAACCTGGTCGGTAACGCTATCAAGTTCACAAGGACCGGACACGTGGAAGTCGAGGTGGTCGAGGACACGACTCGGATCTACATGAATGTGCGGGACACCGGGATCGGTATCGGTCAGGACTTTCTACCCTACCTGTTCGACGAGTTCAAGCAGGAGTCGACCGGTGAAGCGCGGTCTCACGAAGGCTCGGGGCTCGGCCTGACCATCACGCGTCAGATGGTGGAGATGCACGGCGGCAGAATCTCGGTTGAAAGCGAGAAAGGTGCGGGAACGACATTCAAAGTCTGGTTCCCGAAGATCGCCTCGCGGCAGAATGGCTCGAATTCCCGCACGCGGGCCGACGATCGCACGCCCGTCATAAAATCACGAGTCATCCGAACTGGCCCGAGGCGCCGCGCGATGGTTCTCGACGACAGTCTGGAGACACGGGAGCTGCTGCGATTCTTCCTTGAGCCCTATTTCGAGATGACAATCGTCGATTCCGCCGACGCCGTTTTTGCAAGTACGTGGGAAGGCCGGTTTGACCTGGTGTTGCTGGACATCAACATCGGCGACGAGCAATGGTCGGGTCTTGACGTGATGGCGGTGCTGCGCAAGCTGCCCGAGTACGAGAAGACGCCGATAATCGCCGTGACCGCGTATGCCCTGCCTGGGGACGAGGAGCGGTTCCTGGAGGCGGGCTTTGACGGCTACCTGTCTAAGCCTTTTGTGAAGGCGAAGTTGTTTGAAGAGATTGAGCGGCTTATCGGCCCGGTCAGAGATGGTCGGCAAGAGCAAATCTCGGCCCGGGATCGCCGGGCATCGAGCGGCGAGACACCGGGCAGTACCTGACAATCGACAGCCTGCGGGTGCAGACGGTGCGGTCGCGCCGTCGGCCACCTGAGCCGTTGGTCACCTCCAAAGGCTCGCCGTCCCGTTCAAAACCGGCGAAGCCTCTATGGCACCGATTTGGGGTGCAAATGCACTTTATCTTCACGCGTGCCCTTCCTAAGTTCCGAATCGTGACAGGGCGGTCAGCGCCACCGCCTCCGACACGGCAATTCACTTTGGGGACGACGAGACTTGCAGCACGAGACATCGGTGCGACGCGCTACCAGACTGGCCACCATTCTGATTCTAGCGCTGGCCTGCGATCTTCCGGCCTCGCACGCACAGAGCTTCGAGGAAGCCGTCATCGACATCGGCAACGTGGGTATCACGATCACGAATGCCGGATTCGTTGGCAGATCCAACGTCCGCAACAATCCCACGGGGCCCCCGTCGTTCGAGTATCCGCTCAATTCCGGTGTTGAGCATCTCTTCGAGGCTGGGTTGTGGGTCGGAGCGGTGCGGTCCGATGGCGTAATCACGGTGCGTACGGGGGCGGTTACGGCCTCGGCAGGCTATCGGCCGGGCGCCACGGGCTACGAGCTGGCGCAACTCTCCCCCATCTTTGAGCGGTCGACACTCCCCGAAGAAGACGCCTTCAGCCCTGCGGCTGTGTCGCACCAGGACTACCAAGCGACGTTCACGGACACCGCTGCCGTGCTGCCGGGAACGTTCATCGAGATGCCCGACGTCCAGGGCCAACTCGGCATGATCGTCAACATGGAGACGTATGCGTGGAACTTCCCGTTTGCGGAATACTTCGCGATTCTCAACTTCGAGATTATCAACGTCAGTAGCGCAGCGTGGGACAGCGTCCATGTCGGCATGTATCACGACCTCGTCGTTCGGAACATCAACACTACCGTTGAGGCTGGAAGCGCCTTCTTCAACAAGAACGGTTTGGGTTGGATCGACTCGCTCCAGGCATCCTATGCGTTCAACGCCGGCGGCACGGAAGAAACAATCAACACGTACGGAGCGATTGTTTTTCTGGGCGCAGAGTGGAAAGACCCACAAACGGGACGACGCCGTTTCTTCCATCCGCGGCTGGCTGATGAGTACATCGCAGATGGTTACGCGGCGCCGAGAGTGAACTTCCGCTGGTGGCAGTTCAGCGGAGGCGCGGCCGAACTCGTTCGTCCCTCCACGGACATACTGAAGTTTGATCGACTCACGGTGCCGTTTCCCAATCCGGCAACGTTTCCGTCTGAGCCAGAGTACTTGGCGGCCCTCGAAGCGTGGCGGACGAGGCTTCGAACGGACGGACAGACTTCGCTCGGAAACTGGATTGGGCTGACTCCCGCCGGTCCGATTCCGACGGTGTTACCGGGCGACACCCTGCACGTCACTTTTGCTATGGCCGGCGCGCTAAAGCCGGAGGAATATCAGGGCGAGGCGGGCAAACCCATAGACACAGACGACTCTCGCCGCTTGCTGAGCAACAACATTCTATGGGCGCGCCGCACTTACTCGGGTGAGGACAACAACTTTAACGGAAGACTGGACGAGAACGAGGACGCGAACGGGAACGGTCGTCTCGATCGGTACTTGATACCCGAGCCCCCCAAATCGCCAAAGGTGCGATTCGTATTTGAGGAACCGGAGGGAGAAGCGTCACGGCAACGAAACCGACTCTCCGTCTACTGGGACAAGAGTGCCGAGCGGTCCGTCGATCCCGTCAGCGGTGAACGCGATTTCGAGGGCTATCGATTATACCGGAGCAATCCGGGTGACGACCAGTCCGGCAATATTCTGGACAAGGCGTCACTCATCGCGCAATACGATCGGCCGGGCAACCGCTCAGGCTTCAACAATGGCTTCGATGACGTGGCCCTTGACGAGCCCGTCGTCTTTCCCGATGACACGACACAATACTGGTACCGATTTGATGCGCGCGATCTCCTTGGTGGATGGCAGTACCTTTTCTCGGTCACGGCCTTTGATAGGGGTGACGTCGATGTAGGCCTTCCCTCATTCGAGTCGTCGCGGGTCGCCAACGCCATCCGGGTTTTTCCAGGAACCCCGGCGACTGACGAGGCGCGATCTGTGGGTGTCTATCCCAATCCCTACCGGGTGGCCGCGGCGTGGGACGGGGGTACGTCGCGCACGCGCAAGCTAAACTTCTACAACCTGCCTGCGAGATCGGAGATCAGAATCTATACGCTCGCCGGTGAGGTCGTGGCAACACTCGACCACGACGCCGACACCTATACCGGCGACACGCGCTGGTATGACAACTTCAGTGCGGAGAACCGCTTTCAACCCGGCGGAGAACACTCCTGGGACTTGCTTTCGGACAACAGTTTGAACCTGGCCGGCGGACTGTATCTGTTCACCGTCAAAAACCTGGATTCGGGAAAAATTCAGCGGGGCAAATTCGTTATCATCAAGTGAGAACGTTTCTTCCATCGCACCACGATTCTCAGACAAGGCTAAAACCAACCACGTAAACCGACTAACCAATGAAACCGAACGCTACCGTAGTTCTCGGACTCCTGATGTCCGTCTTGATGGCCACACCGGCGCTGGCACAAATGGACGTCTCGATTCGGGAGATCAACGCCTATCCGCAAGCCTCGATCGATGAATTGGACGCTGCGGGGGCGACCCTTGACCCTACTCGCCTCGCCGAATTGATGGCGCCGGCGTTGGCCGGCCAGCAACTGCGCATCACGGCCGTGGTGCTGAGTAACCCTCGAACCTCGGGCCTGGGGAATCCTACCGACGGCTTCCCCAGTCGCATCCACGTCTATGTGCGTGACACGTCGGCGGTCTCGATGGGCAACGAAGGCATGGGAATTCAGCTCGTTGACGGCGCCTATCAGACCACCGGACTGCTTAATGCCGCTCCAGGTGACGTGATCCAAGTCGTCGGAATCCCGAACGTGTTTACCGGTAGCGGTGGCGCTTCGCTGCAGTTTGAACCGGAGAGCGTCGAACTCCTGGGACCTTATACGGACTTCAACCTGCCAGACGCCATTCTGGACCCGGTGAGCGTCTCCGCGACGGCCGACGTCAACAAAAGCGTCGGTGCCAACGGCGAGGTGCAGACCAATTGGCCGAACTTGAACTCGTACAATGGCCAGTACATCCGTATCGAAGGCGCAACGATTCAGGTGCGTGACATCAGTAGTGACCGTCCGAACTGGCTCATCACTACTGACGGTGGGACGACCGTGATCAACTTTTACGATATGTCATTGCGCTATCGCAACGATCGCGACGGTGGGTACAATGCAAGTGAGTTCAATGTGTCCTTCGACGACTTCGTGCCACCGCCGCCTGGGGCAAAGGTCAACATCCAGGGCTTCATTGTCTTCCAGGGAGACGACCCCTTCAATCGATCCGTGCCATCGGGGGCCCTGCTCAGCATGGCACCCTGGGAAGATGCTGACTTGATAGTCACGGAGTCGCCGCCGCAAGCCTCGGCGCCAACCCTTGATGTGGTGCCTGCCGCCGCCGCGGCCACGACCGTAACCGCTACGGCCTCGGCCGACATCTCTCGCACTCTCACCGGTGTAACGCTGCACTACTTTACCTCGGCGGCATCCACCGACACGTTGGATCTGGCTATGACCGACAACGGAGACGGAAGCTTCTCCGCAGACATCCCCGGCCAGGCGGACGGAACCTTCGTGAAATGCTGGGCCACGGCCACGGACAACACCGGCGCATCGACTACTTCTGAAGCGCAAGAGTACCGCGTGCTCACCAACGGTATCGACGAGATCGCCGATATCCAGGAGGTCTCAGGGTTTAGCGGTGACGCCAGCCCCTTCACCGGGCTCACGTTGGATATGAACCTCACTGCAACAGTGCAGAACAATCCCGCCGTCAATGGCCGCGAGATTGCCATTCAGGACAATGCCAACCTGGACCCGAATACGGGCGTTACCGTCAACCCAAACAATGACCTGATTGCCGACCTGCAACCCGGCGACGAGATCAACATCACGCGTGCTCGTATTGTCGAAGACTTCGGAGTCACGCAATTGAGGGATCTCGTGTACACGACCGTTACCGAAGGCGGCAGCATCCTCCCGTACAAGCAAGTCACGACCGATGTGTTGCAGGACGCCGGTGTTGCGGAAGCACACGAGGGGATGCTTCTGACCTTCGACGACCCAATCGTGACGAGCACGAACCCGGACGACCCGTTTGGCCCGTTCGGCGAATGGGCGGTGTCGTCTGACGGCACCCCGGAAAATGCCGTCCGCGTGGACGACCGCTCGAACGGCATCAGCTTCACTGACGGCGACGCGGGGACCGTCTTCTCGGTCTGGGAACGCCTGGACTTCATACGTGGCGTCTGGTGGTTCTCGTTCAGCAATTACAAGCTCATGCCGGACGATCTGGCCAACGACGTCGGCGCGGTCCTGAATGTCGGCACGGAGGAAGAGGGATTGCCCGGCTCGTTCGCGCTCGGGCAGAACTACCCCAACCCGTTCAACCCGGCAACTTCCATCGAGTACACCGTCCCCTCAGCGGGGAACGTTACGCTTGAGGTGTTTGACATGATGGGACGCAGCGTAGCCGTCCTGGTCGACGGCGAACGGGCCGTGGGCACGTACACCATCCGGTTCGACGCTAAGAGCCTAGCCAGTGGTCTCTACCTGTATCGACTGACGGCTGGCTCCAATGTGCAGGTCAAAAAGATGATGCTGCTCAGATGATAAGCGAGGCTGGTTAACTACGTGGTTTGTTGAGAGAGAAACCTACGCATGGACGTGTGGACGAGTGGGCACCGGGGCAATCCCGTCGTGACCACGCACAAGTTTGCACGTCCATGTGTAGCTCTCCATTCTGCAAGCTTAACTAGCTCATGGAACGAGAAACCTTGGTACGACTGCTGTGCACTGTCATTGTCGGAGCCGGCATTTTGGCGATAACGGCCGGTTGCGACAGCGACATTTCCGGTGAAGCGCTCGGCAATCTTCCGCCCGACACACAGTTGAGTGTCCGAGACACGTCGCTCGTCGACAACCTCAGTGAATCCGAGCGTCTTTCCAGCACCGTGTTCGTATCGTGGACCGGTAGCGATCCGGACGGCTTTGTCGCCGCGTTCGAGTTGCGTTTCTTCGACCAAGGCGACGAACGGGCGCCTGAGGAAGGCTGGTTACGGACGACACGTTACGACTCTCTCGTCCTCTTGCCTATCCCCCGCGGTGACCGTGCCGCAAACGTGGTCTTTGAAGTCCGCGCCATCGACAACGAAGATGTCAGGGACCCGGAGCCAGCCCGCACGGTCTTCCCGATTGAGAATTCCCCGCCAACGATTCGCTTTAACAGCTTCGAGCTGCCGCCTGACACCACGTTCCACGTCTTTTCTTTTGACTGGATCGCAGAAGATCCCGAAGGCGAAAGCAACCTCGACCGCATCGAGGTAAGTTTCAATGACAGCGTCGCATTCACCGCCTTGCCTCCTGACGCCGCCTTCGTAACGTTTATCGGTAATGTTGACCGGGACGACGCGGGCCAGTCAACTACCGACGCGGAGGTCTTCATCGGACGCGCCCTGCAGCGCTCGGGAATCTCCGTACCCGGCCTGCGGCTCAACGCGGAGAACACCCTTTATCTTCGCGCAGTCGATGCCACTGACACAACCAGTGTTCCCTTAAACTTCACGTGGCACGTGAAGAAGCCAACCGGCCGAGTACTGTTTGTCAACGATCATCGAAAAGCTTCTTTCCTGACAGTACAAAACTATCACCTCGCGCTGCTACGCGACTATCTGCCGCTTGACGCCAGGGTTGACGTGTGGACTGTCACCGAGCCGTTTGTCACGGGCAATGTCGGCAACGCTCCTCGCTCTGATGCGTTGCCGCCCAGCGCGGATCCAACGATCCGCCGCATGCTCGCCTCGTGGGAGTATATCTATTGGGTATCGACCAACACGGTCAACGCCGTGGGAGGAAACAACCTGCCCTTCGTCGCGGGAGTACTCGACCTGTTCTTCGACCAGGGTGGCAAGATGATGGTCCACACTCCTGTCACGCAGCCTCGCAACCCGGAAGACAATCTTGGCAACCCCGCCATCCTCCTCCTGCCCTTGAGTGAGTTATTTATCCGACCTGATTCACTGCAACGGATGGAGCTAGGACGCGGCGCGGCCGTTACTGCGGCGGGGACCTTGCCCGGCGTCGCCGAGCCGCTGCCGGCCCTGGAGTCCCGGAACTTTTA
>JBFHWK010000123.1:0-8853 GCA_041589075.1 Rhodothermales bacterium | reverse complement strand
GGCACCTTCGGTAAACCACTCGTAAATGTTGCTTAGGAGGTCATGAGCCTCAGCGGGCATACCGGCCTGGCTGAGGGCTTCGGCCTTGCTCGTTGCGGCTCGAAGCTCGAGCGACTTTGCGTTCTGTCGACGTGCTGTTTCTAGCGCACGATCGTACCACTGGCTTACTTCATTGACCGCCGCGTCGGATTCACGGAGAAGGTCTCCTTTCAGCCGGTAGATCTCCGCCTCCCAGAATTCACCGTCACGTGTCGAAAGGTGCTCGAGTGCTTCGTCCAGCGTCTGCCCGGCGAGATCGAGGTTGCCGTAACTGAGGTGTGCCTCCGCAAAGACGCCGAGCAGCATCGAATAGCCGAGCGCGAACCCGGCTCCGTGCATCTGTTCGAGTGTCTGCCGCGTCCCGCGAAACTTCTCCTCATCCTCCTTATCCCTCAGCGCGAGATTGTGTACGACGGTGGAAATCAGGATGTAGAACGGGTCGCCGTATTCCACAGCGACCGGGAGATACTCACTCATAACCTTTCGGCACGCCTCCCAGTCCCGACGCATGAGGTAGAGAAGGCCGGCGTACAGGTGGCCGTGATAGATACTGATGTGATTGTCGGTGTCTTTCACAAAATCGAGCGCTTCCTGGCATTTCTGTAGGGCTTGATCCGCGTAGCCGAGGACGTGGAGCGATAGCTGGATACAGTTTTTGGCGCTCAGGTTGAAATGGCCCCAGCCGAGTGTCGAGGTTTCGTCATGCTTTTCGGGATCGTACAGTTCCAGCACCGTCTCGGCATGTCGGCGCGCGCGGGCCGGGTCGCCGCTGAAGAAGTGGGAGTAGGCCAGTATGATGTGGCTCAGGAGGAGGTAACCGGGATCACCGAGTTTCTCGGTGGCCTCCAGACTTTGCGCGCCGATCTCAAAGGCCCTCTTGTAGTCGCCGCGTGTCAGATACACAGCTGCCAGGCCCTGCAGCGTGTAAACCAGCGGCTGGATTTCACCGATGCGGCTGCACAGTTCGTGCGCGCGGTTGAATGTGTCCTCGGCCTGTTGATCGGAATAGCTCTTGGACATCATCACGGCAGGCCCGAGCAGGTTCAGGAAACCGAGTTCGGTGAGATCTCGCTCGGTGCCATCCGGCAACTTGGACACGAGGTTCAGACCTGCGGTCAGATGTGAGACTGCCTCCGGGTGGGCGTTGCGCGCGAGTGCCTGCTGCCCCGCCTTCTGCCAAAGCGGGATCGCCTCGGCACTCAGTCCCGCTTCCGTGTAGTGATGTGCCACGACTTCAGGCGCAGGCAGCGACGGCCGCGCGGTCAAGGCGTTGGCGACCCGCTTGTGCAATTCGCGCCGCCGCGCTTTCAAGAGACTGCTGTAGGCGGCATCCTGAATGAGCGAATGCTTGAAGTTATAAGTGGCCTGCGGTACGAAACCGCGTTGAAAGATCAGTTCCGCTTCAACGAGTTCCGCGAGCGCCTCTTCTAGCGACGCATCGTCTTGCTCTGAGATGGCCTGCAGCAATTCGTACGTGAACTGCCGGCCGATAACCGCTCCCTTCTGAGCAACACGTTTTCCGGATTGCAGTCTGTCCAGCCTCGCCGTGAGCGAGCCGTGAAGCGTCTCGGGTATCGAACGCGCGTCAAGCGGTCCAGTCAGCTCGTACCGATCCCCCTTGTCGACGAGCATCCCCGAGTCGAGGAGCATCCGCGTCAGCTCCTCGGCAAAGAGCGGAACGCCATCGGTCCGGCTTGCAACCTGGTCGAGGATCTCTTTCGGCAGTTTTTTTCCCTTCGAGCGATACTCGGCGATTGCGACCATGTCTTCTTTGGTGAGCCGGTTGAGGGTTACCTCGGAAGCGTACGCGCGGCTGAGCCAGGCCGGCGGCGTCGCGGGACGCGTCGTGAAGACGGCCAGGATCGGTTGCGCAGGCAGTTGACCGATCAGTAAATCGATCCACTCCTGTGTCGACGGGTCCGCCCAGTGGACATCTTCAAAGGCAATTACCCCCGGTTGCTCGGCACTGCGGTAGGTGAGCACGTGCAAAAGGCCTTGCATGGTCTTTTGCTTCTGCGCAAAGGGTGCGAGTTGCGGTCGCTCCAAATCCGCCGGAAGAGCGACGCCGAGCAGGTCGGCAAACAATACAAGAAAAGGATCCGCAGGAAGGCCGGTCGTCTTCAGATACTCCTCGAGATCACTGACCGGCCCTGCCGCGCCGTCACTGGAGCGCGGCCAAACCGTTTGCCGGACAAACTCGGCCAGTGGATAGAAGGCGCTTTGTTCATTGAACGACGAGCCGAACAGCCTTACGTGCCACGCCTTCCTTCCCGCGGTCGCTTCCCTTCTGAAGGTGTCGATTAGCCGCGATTTTCCGATCCCCGCCTCTCCGCTGACGAGAACCGCGTAACCCTCGCCCGACGTGACCTGTTTCCATCGTTGCCTGAGCAGACCCATCTCCACCTGCCGGCCAACCAGGGGCGTAAGCTCCACGTAGGCCACGGTGTCGAGCCGGGATAGCGCTTCGCTTTCCTTCACGACCTCGAACAGCGGCACCTGATCAGCGAACCCGTGTATCTCGCGTGCACCGGCATTCTTGAACTCGAAGTAACCTGTGCTGAGCTTCCGGGTTACCTCGCTTATGGCTATTGTTCCAGGCCCCACCAAGCCGGTCATCTTCGTGGGCAGGTTGCTAGTCTTGCCGTATGCCTCCAGGCCACCCTCACCCGTGCCGACGATCGCCAGCCCGGTGTGAATGCCGACGCGAACGCCGAAGCTGTCCATGTTCGCAGCTTCGGCGTTCGGCAGCTTTGCTACTTGTGCGCGTATCGCCATGGCGCACCGGATGGCGCGACGGGCATCGTCCTCGTGCGCCGTCGGGTAACCGAAGTAGGCGAACAGACCGCCCGTGACGACGCCGCCCGGCCTGCCGTCGAAGCGCTCGATCTGGGAATGACAGATCGCGTGGTACTGCGCCATAAGATCTCGAAGATCTTCCGGGTCGAGTTCTTCGGACAGATCACCGAAACCGTCGAGCTCGCAATACATGACGGTGATCATCCTGCGCTCGCCCTCGGCCTCCGCCACCTTGTCTTTAGCGACCTTGGGCGCGGGACGAACGGGCCGCTGCACGGTGATCGCGCTACCCGGTGCGAAAAGATCGGCGATGACTTCGGCCGCCGACGCGTACCGGTCCTCAAGCTCCTTCGCAAGCAGCCGCTTGAGCACCTGATCCAGACCCGGAGCCAAACCGCTCCTGATCTCACTCGCGGTCTTCGGCTCCTCGTTTAGAATCGCGTAGTACATCGCGTGGTCGTACGCGTGGTCGAACGGACGCCGTCCAGTGAGGAGTTCGTATAACACGACGCCGAGTGACCACAGGTCCGTGCGCCGGTCGAGACTCTCGCCCCGCACCTGCTCCGGACTCATGTAGGCTGCCGTCCCGACGACCGACCCAGTTTGCGTAAGGCCGCCGCCACCGGCAAGCTGCGCGAGACCAAAGTCGAGAATCTTCAGCTCGCCCCGATCCGTGACCATGATGTTTGCGGGCTTTATGTCTCGGTGGATGATCTGCGCATCGTGCGCACGTTCGAGTCCTCTCGCGACTTGCGTTGCGTAGTCCAGCGCTGTCTCGACCGGCAGCAGGCCGTCCTCGAGGACTTCCTTTAGGCTGCGACCGTCGACGAACTCCATGGTGATGAAGAAGCGTCCTTCCACCTCGACCACGTCGTACAGCGTCGCGATGTTGGCGTGGGTCAGCGCCGCCGCCGTTCGTGCCTCCTGCATGAACCGCCGTCGTGCGGTTTCGTCGCGCGCAAGGTGATCGGCTAGAAACTTCATCGCGACCGTGCGCCCGAGCCGCGTATCCTCTGCCCTGTAGACCACGCCCATCCCGCCGCGACCCACCTCGCCGACGATCTTATAGTGAGATATGCTTGAACCAACCATTCCGAGTTGACTTTCTCGCGGCGAAGCGAACGCGGCGCCGGGACATGCGCGCGGACGAGCTGCTGAGCCGGACCGCAGTCCGTGCAACAAACCTGAAGCCCATAGAAGAAACAGGTTAATGGGAACCCGAGACAGAAGCAACCTCGGTCGCATCCCTTGCTTCGCCGCAAGAAAATGCCGACACTCCGATCGGCGCGATTGCGGGAGGAGCCATCCTGCAAACGACAGGCACGGTAGTGGCCACGCGCGGGCCGATTCCATACCGGGAATCACGATTTCCGTGATTCCTGCCGTTTTCTTTGGGAGGCCATTTCCGCCGCAATATCAGCACTTCATTGCGGCACAAGCAGATACGACAGCGCCAATGAAGAATCTCTACGGAATAGCCGATTCGCTTCGGTTTACGTGCTCGCGTGTCCTCGCCGTTGCTGCAATTCTTTGTATTGCAGTCCCGGTTCATGCTCAGACGCTCCTCAAGGATATCCGCAGCGGGTTCAACAGCTCGTTCCCGAGCGGATTTACGACCGTCGGGCCGAGCGTGGTGTTTCGCGCCGACGACGGCACGAACGGCACCGAGCTTTGGATAACCGACATGACACCGACCGGCACGGTTATGCTCAAGGACATCAACTCGGGTGCCGGCTCATCATCACCACAGAATTTCGTCGCACTCGGAGGCGAGGTGCTCTTCATCGCGAACGACGGCACCAACGGAACCGAGCTGTGGAAGACGGACGGCACTTCCGGCGGCACGGTGATGGTCAAGGACATCAACGGCGGCGCCGGCGGATCGAACCCGACCGAGCTGTATCGTGTCGGGGCCACGGTGTACTTCTCGGCAAACGACGGCGCCAACGGCATTGAGTTGTGGAAGACAGACGGAACGAGCGCGGGTACGATGCTTGTAAAGGACATCGTGTCCGGTTCGAGTGGCTCGTCGCCGCGCGAGTTCGGAGCATTCGGCGATACGCTGTACTTCCAGGCATACCAGGCATCGACCGGCACCGAGCTCTGGAAAAGCGACGGTACTTCGGGCGGGACCGTGCTGCTAATGGATATCCGTCCCGGCACCGACAGCTCCGCACCCGCGAACTTTGCGGCGCTCGGCGACACGCTCTACTTCACTGCTTACGGTGAGTTGATGCTGGAGAGCGGAGGAACCGAATTGTGGCGAACGAACGGCTCGCCGGACAGCACGCTGGTCGCCAAAGAGGTGCGGCCGGGCCCGCAGGGCTCGTCGCCGGCGTCACTCACGGAATACGACGGCGCCCTCTATTTCACGGCCTTCGACGGCACCAATGGCACCGAGCTGTGGAAAAGCGACGGTACGGACGCCGGAACGGCGCTGTTCAAGGATATCAACTCGGGCTCGTCCAGCGCCTCACCGGCCAACCTGACGATCTTCGACGGCAAACTGTTTTTCTCCGCGTCGGATGGCTCGTCCGGATCGGAACTCTGGAGCTCCGACGGAACACCGGGCGGTACGGTGATGGTCAAGGACATCAACTCCGGCTCGACGGGTTCATCGCCGGCCGAGCTGGTGGTCGTGTCGTCGTCCCCGGCAAAGGTGGTGGCCGATGTCCTGTACTTCCGGGCGAACGACGGGACAACAGGCACGGAGCTCTGGATGACCGACGGCACGTCGGGCGGGACGATGCAGGCGGCGGACATTCAGTCCGGCTTCGGCAGCTCATTCCCCAGCGGTCTCTACGCGGTGGGCGGCGAGCTGCTGTTCTCAGCGAACGACGGCACCAACGGCACCGAACTCTGGATGACTCAGAACGCATTGCCGGTCGAGATTGCCATGCTAACCGTGCATGCCGACGGGCCGTCCGTGATTGTCAATTGGCGAACGGAGTCTGAGACGGCAAATGTGGGTTTCGACGTGCAAATGCGCGACGTCAGTCGTCACGACGTGCATGGATGGACCTCTCTGGCGTTCGTACCGGGTTCGGGGACTACGTTCGAGCCGCGCGACTACAGCTTCCGGACGGATCCGCTCGTGCCGGGGCGCTATGCTTTCCGCCTGATGCAAACCGACTTCGACGGCTCGCAGAATTACTCACGTCAGGTCGAGATCGAGGTGCGCTCTGCCGTCCCCGCGACGCTCGCAGTCTACCCCAATCCGTCGGCGGCGACAGCGACGATCGAGTATCAGATTCCGGACAACCGCACGGCTGACATCGCAGTGTATGATGTGATCGGACGCCGAGTGCGCGTTTTGGGCGCGGCGGACGCAGGCGAGCGCGTACGTACAGGTCTGGATCTGGAGGGACTCGCGGCAGGGATTTACTTCATCCGTATCGAAGGCAAGCGTGTCAACCTGGATGTGACCCTCGTCAAGTCACGGTGATCCGACGGATCGGTTAGCCGGGCTCCATCTCGGCCGCGTGTAATGCACGGGCGTACCCGACGCAGCGGCCTCACACACCGGCGTCTCGTCCCGCACGATCCGGCTCCATCTCGTCCAGCAACGAGGCGAGGTCGAGCGGGCGCGTGAACATCTCCAATTCTCCCGCCGCCGTTCGCGGCCACTCCGCCTCCGGTCGATCGCGGTAAAGCTCGACACCGTTGCCGTCGGGGTCGCGGAGGTACAGTGCTTCACTCACGCCGTGATCCGATGCTCCGTCCAGGCGAACACCTGCCTCACGGAGCCGCCTGAGGGCGTCACCCAACGTGCGACGATCGGGATACCGAATGGCGATGTGGTATAATCCCGTAGAGCCGGGCGGGGGTTGACGGCCCCCTTTGCTCTCCCACGTGTTGAGGCCGATATGGTGGTGGTATCCGCCGGCACTGATGAACGCGGCCGAACTTCCCATTCGCTGCGTGAGCTCGAACCCGAGAACATCACAATAGAACCCGAGCGCACGATCAAGGTCCGACACCTTCAGATGAACATGGCCGATGTCCACGCGGGGATCGATAGAAGGGTAGTCCGTCATGACGAGCCTTTCAATTCGCGTTGGAGCTAACGATCTCTCGCGCGGAGGCGGTTTCCCAGTCAATTACCGCGCGTATCTCGAAAAGTAGTCTCCGTCGTTCCAACGAGGCGCGGTACCGGTCATGGCGACCTGGTACCCGATAAGAAAGTTCAGTTTTACGTACGTCCTTGCCGCCTCGAAGTCGAACGGCGCATCGATTTGGTCTGCAGGCTTGTGATAATACTCCTTTGTGAACGTGTCGATGGCGCTCTTTAGATCGTACTCCGGGTCGTCCGTCTTCAGTCCGTACTTGACGTGCAGTGACGGAATTCCCTGGACGACGAAGCTGTAATGGTCGCTCCGAACAAACCTGACCTGCTGGGGCATGTGGTCCTCAGCGATCTCCAGGCCCAGATAGTCGGCCGCGTTTTGTACCGGCGAGAGTAACGTCGAATGTTCGGCACCGAGGGGGACGATTGACCGCAGTGGCGCGATGAGTGTCGGCATGTCGGTGTTGACGTTGGCCACGATCCGTTCCTTCGGCACGGTCGGGTTGTACGCGAAGTACGCTGAGCCGAGCAGCCCAAGCTCTTCGGCGGTCGTCATGAGCAACAGTACCGAACGTCGCGGTCGGCTCTCCTCACCCAGCTTCGAATAGACGCGTGCGATCTCGAGTACGCTCGCCACGCCTGACGCGTTGTCGTGCGCACCATTATATATGGAATCCCCCTCGACTGGCCGCCCGATCCCAACGTGATCGAGGTGCGCGGAATGAACCACGTAAGTGCTTTTGAGATCGGGATCGCGGCCCGGAATGACGCCGACGACGTTCGGTGAGGTCGTGTGCTCAAAACGGCTGCTGCTCTTGAGGCGAAGCGTCAGGTTCAGTTCGGGCCGTGAGGCTGTCGGACTCATGCCGATTCCGTACAGGTACTCCCCTTTTGCCATTGAGGTGTCCGGCATCAGCGCTCCGAGCGACTCCCAGCGCACGACAGCCAGCGCTCCGATTTCGGGATGCGGGTTGCCGGACCGCGTGAGCGCCGTCGAATCAGAAAGCACGGCGCCCCAGACGGAATCACCGGTGAACCTATGGACTCGACTCCACATTCTGGTCGGGGCCGCCATTACGACACCAATGGCTCCGTGGTTTTTGGCCGTCTCGAGTTTCGTCCCGAGCTGTCCCAGCGTGCTACGGACCACATGGTCGAACTCGCGTTGGGGTGTACCATACAGTATGAGGACGATTTTGCCGTCAGCGTCGACGTCGGCGTAGTCGTCGTGACCGAACTCGGGCGCCGACACACCGAAGCCTGCAAAGACCAGCGGTGCTTCGACAACCTGGTCCTGTTCGGAAAAGTTGGGCAACATGACGAAGTCATCGCCGTAGCTGAGCGACAAGCGTGTGGTGTCGGTCCACGCGGCGAACTCGGACTCCTCGGCAACGACGCGCGCGGATCGCAATGTCACCTCCTGGCGGTACGTCCCGTCATCACCGGCCGGAAGAACGCCTAGTTGCCGGTACTGCTTCTCGACGTACCGGACGGCCGTTTCATAACCCTCGGTGTCCGACTGCCGTCCCTGCAGGGCGTCGTCGGCAAGGAAAACCACATGGGCTCTGAAGGTGTCCGCGGACACGTCCTCGAGGGCCCGTTCGACATCGGCAGGCAGCAGGAGCTCGTCCGGCAACACGAACGCGAGCAGGATTGCGGCGGGGAGCAAATAGACGGATCTCATCGGGGCAGTGGAAGAGGTAGTTCGGAGGCTGGTGCAGTGCGATTTGTCGAGCGCGTTTGATCATCGTACGCGGCTGTCGCGCAGACGATGCGTCGTTATTCGGCTGCGAGGCTCGACGTAGGCGACCGCTTATGGCGCACAGGAGTGGGTTGCCCTTACCGATGCTCCGGTGGCTGAATCTTGTCCACCTCGCCCGCGGCCAGCCGATCCTGGTATTCGCGCCACGTCATGTGCGGGATGTGAGACTCCCGCTCAACCATCGTAATGC
>JBFHWK010000122.1:0-8922 GCA_041589075.1 Rhodothermales bacterium | reverse complement strand
GAGCCATGCTTACACCCGCCCTGGCTAGTGCAATCGACAAGGCCGTGATCCTGGTGACCGTCGCCCTCGTGTTTTTTTCTGGTGCGGCGATAACAAATGGCACGCGTGCTCAAGATGCTGGCTACGATGGCATGGCATCGTCATGGGAGGCAATGTGCGAGGATGCTTCGACGGTCATGGAGATGAACGTCTGCAGCCGTCGCCGATATGAGGCGGCGGACAGCGTACTGAGAAGCGTGTATCAAAGTGCACTCGGCACGATAGCCGATACCGGTTTTGGGTCGGAGCTTGAGGGGCAGTGGCAAGAAGGGCTTCGAAAGGCCCAGCGTCTTTGGGAGCAGACTCGAAAGGCGGATTGTGGTCTTGTGAGTGCGTTCGAATGGAGGGGCGGGACCGGTGCGACGGGTGCGGAATACGAGTGTCTCGCGACGGTCACGGAGCAACGTGCCGCCCTGCTTCGGTCGCGCTACCTGGACGGGTAGCCGGCAAACCGGCCGAGTGTCCAGGCTGTGTCAGGGGCCGGTTCGTCCCCTTCCGGTTTTCTGATTTCTGATTGCCTCTCGCTCCTCTCGGGCTATCGTCTGAGAGAGTGCACCAGCGATGAGACCGGCCGGCACGGCGACGATACCGAGGCCAATGAATACGATGGCAGCCGTGAAGACGCGGCCGCCGATCGTGATCGGGAAGACGTCGCCGTAGCCCACGGTGGTCAGCGTTTCCACGGCCCACCACATACAGTGGAACACGGAACCGAACGTCTCCGGCTGTGCCTCGCCCTCAAAGTGATAGATACCGACTGACGCTACAAATAGAAGGGCCAGACACGCGAACATGAACAGCATGAGCTCGGATCGAATTAGCCGGAACGACGCTGCAAATCGCTGCATAGCGTCGGAATACCGAACCAGCTTAAATATTCGGATGAGCCTGAACATCCGGAGGATCCTTATCGATCTGAGGTCGACTCCGGATGTGATGTAGAACGGGAGGATCGCGAGCAGATCTACGATGCCGAGGAAGCTGAAGATGTACGAGCGCGTTGGCCTGGCAGCGATCGTCCGCAGGATGTATTCGATCGTAAAAAAGGCGACCGAGAAGACTTCGAAATAGTACAGGTATAGGCGCGTCTGGTCGGAAATCGTCGGTAAGGTCTCGACGGAGAACGCGACCAGTGATAGCAGGATAAGGACCTGGACGACCAGGGCGAACGCGCGGCCGACGGGGCTGATGGGTTCGACAATCTGTTGCAGGGTCATGGGGCGCTGGAAGCCGGACGAACCGGTCGGGTGCACAACGGGTGAACTCACGCGTAGCGGACGCCGGAAGGGACCGCGGTGACCCTCGGCGTATGTCACAACAATGGTAAGTTACACTCTGGCCCCGTGACGATCAGCCGTGTGATGGTGGGGCCCCGCGGGTGGTCTACCGATTTACAGCCTATTGCGGCCTGCCGATGTTGGATGCGTGGTGGGTTATGATCAGCCAGCGACCGTCGATGCGTTCGAGCGTGGCGGAGCGCCGTCCGTAATGCGCCGGCCTGTTCGAGTGCCAGGTGACGACGGCGGCTTCGTTCCCCAGCATACGGATCCTCATGTCGGTTGGATTGAGGTTTAGAGAGGGTGACTCATCCGTACCGGCCTGCACGAGTTGTCGGCGTGCCCAGTCGAAGGCCCGCTTCTGTGCAGCCTTGATTTCGCCGCGGCCTTTGAGGCGTTCGCCGGTGAACGAGAACGGGTAGAAAGCCTCGGCGTCTTCCGCGAAACTGTCGGCGACACCGTCAAGGTCCAACTGATCGATGGCCGCAATGAACCGCATCACCGCCTGACGGACCTGGGTCGAATCAGAATCGCTGACATGAAGATCTTCGTGCGCCGTGACGAGCGCCGGACATGCGTACAACGCAGCCGCAAGCAGAAAGGTGGACGCCTGTATCATCCGCCCTTGTCCTCCTTGTCGCGCTGCTTCTTCACCAGCTCCTCGACCTGCTTGCGAACCGTGATGTTTTCGAACACGACACCGACGCAGTCGTTCGGTATTGGGAAAGCTTTCACAGCGTAGTAACCGGTCTTTACATTGGGGTCGCCGCCGTACTCGAACGAGCCCAGCTCGGACGACCGTTTGGTGCGAACGACGTCGGCATACACCGGAGGTATATACGTGTCTTTCAATCCGGGGAAGGCGTCGAGTATGTACATGCCGACGAGCTTGCTGAGATCGGCGTCCGTGTATTCCGATGCGGCCTTGTTGGCATATACCAGTCGAAGGCTCGCAGGGTTTTCACGGTCTTCCAGATGGTAGATCAGCAGGCCTACCACCAGCTCGGAAAACACGGTCTGTATCCACGATACCATCTCGTCGATTGTGGCCGGACCGGCAGCGTCATTATGTCCCATGCTGTCCTCCAAGGCAGTGTTGTTGCAGTACTGGCGTTGCGGGTGCCGTACGGATCGATTGATCTGCTAGATAGTCAATTTCGGCGCTCCCATACAAGTCTTTGACGGAGCGGCGGGGTGTTCGGTTACGGCAGTTCGCGAATCCTCTGTTTCAGCGCTTCGTCATGCGTGAAGACTAACCTCGCATTGATCGCCTTTTGGGACGCCACCGTGTGCCGTATCGAACAACCGCAGAGTGTGCGTCCTCCCAAGTGCTATCTCCAGTGGGCGAGAATCATTCCGAATATCAGAAGACGAACGAGGTCGAAGCCGCTGTTGATAGCGACGAGTCCCCAGCCCTTTTGCTCCCACGCGACGCGCCCCATGTGTATCGGAAGAAAGAACCCCAGCCACGTCCACAGGGCGGCGTTGAACCCGTAGTTCCAGGCTGCCTCGTCCTGCCCCGCATTCCACGAGGAGGGCCGCCACACTTCGATGCTGTGCGCCAGAACAAATGCGATCAACAGCGAGCCGAGCGCAAACAACGACATGGATTTTGCCATGGCTGCACCGCCCGGCTGCTCCATGTTCTCCATCCCCATGTGCCGTGCCCACGGCTTGCCGAAGAGTGGGCCGAACCAGAGGAAGCCGACCGGCATTGCCGCGATGACACAGACGATGACCGCGAGATAGTTAACGTTTATTTCAGGCATTCCGGACCTCCTTTGATGCGTTGCAGCGGTGGTGACGCTACCGGACCGCGGATGCAGACTGGTGGTGAGGTGGCATCACGGACGGAAAAAAGGGCCAGCTTGTCAACCTCCAAGGCCTAACCGGCACTGAATAAGTTGACTTGTTGGAGTGATCACGCTCTGCTGCGCTTACGATCGGACCGACGCTCCTCGTCGATCGGTTCTTCTTTCGGAAGGTCGAGAACCGGATGCTCGGTATCCTTCGAGTCGACAGGCACGTCGCGCCGCACCGTCTTTTCACCTTCTCTTGCGCGCACGGCACGATCGTTCGCGATCTGCTCGATGCGTGAGAGCAGGTCGCCGAGCTGGCGCCGTTTACTGAGAGCGATCTTCGTCATCACCCACCGCGCAATGAACGCCAACAAGGCGACGCCACTGAAATAGACGGCGCCAGCGACGAAGCCGGTCAGCGCAAGTGCCTCGAAGACGATAGGCAGGTACATCAGACTCAGGACGAGCAGTGGTATGTATGCCGCGACTGCGAGCGTTGGTTCATGCCAGAACAGTTGTATTCGAGTTCTGCCGCCACGCGAAGTGGCGGTGACGTGTGCCTGCACGTTGTTCTTTCCGCTGTGTGCCCATTCGCGGGAGCTGCTCCACTCGCGTACCTCTCCGGTGTCCTTGAAGTAGCGGCGGCTTTCGGAGACGATTTCCTCCCAGGCGATTTCGTCGATAGTGCCTTCGACGATTACCTCGCGCGCCACCCAAAGAGGCCCACCCCAGAAGTTCGTTTCTTCCGGTAAGTGATGGTCCATCTCCGATATGGCCGCCTCGATGTGTCGGGGATCTATGCCCGCGTCGGCGGCCACCTGCTTCAGTTCCTCGAGCGATAGCCCAAACCGCGTGGAAGCGGTCGCCTCTTGCATCTCCGAAGCGCGCTTCAGGATGACACCAAAGTCCTTCTCGTTGAACAGGCGTTTGCTTCGAGGCTGATCAGCCATGGCGTCTCTTGTTGTGCCGTATGCGCAAGTATACGTCGCGAGCGCCTGGAGATTCAGCGAGCGTCCGTCCGCCGGCCAGATCCTATATCGCTAGCATCCGAACTGACGGAGGTGATGATCCAGATGTCGGTAGGTGAGAACTCCCCAGTCCCGCCCGGTCATCTTTCCAAAGACGGGATTGTGGGGCCACTCGCCGGCCTCGCCCCGGGAAGAAATCTGGTCAATCAATGCACCAAGGATGGCTACGTCGGCTTCGAACGTGTCGGGGTGATTTGTGAATGCTTCCTGAGGGCCTGTCGCACGACCCTTTGGCCACGGAAGAACGTGGATCATGAGGTAGCTCATGCCGCTGAAGCGCAATAGACCGCGCGGTGGTCCGAGGGGAATTTCGCCCAGACCCATGCGGATCTGGTCACTCATGTGAACCACGGCCTTGTCGACTGTCATCGTTCCCCATCTTCGGACGGTCTGCGGGGTGAGCTTGCGGATGCGGGCTCGGACTTCGTCCCGTGCCTGCGGTTCGAAGATCGACTTCATCGTGATTGTCGGCGCTGTGTTTGTCGGCGGTGATGCATGGAACCACGAACGGCTACGCCGAGATATTTGTCAAGAAGTTGAGCCTGCGTCGCGTTTCGAGTGTTCACACCAACCGGCGCGGTCACACGACCACCTTACGCATCATAATATTAAAGTGGCCGATTCTGGCACCGCCGTGCTTATCGGAAGGAGAAAACTCCACGACGACGCGCTCCTGTTCAGCAGCACCGAGTTCCTGTAGAATGGAATCCTTCGCATTGAGCTCGTTACCGGCGAAGTACATCTGGGTCGTCAGTTCGTGATAGCCTCTCCTGGCGACCTTGAAGTGAATGTGTGGAGGCCGCCACCAGTTCTCTGTTACCGGGTAGGCGCCGGGCATGATCGTCTTGAAGCTGAAGGATCCGTCAATGCCAGTGCGGAGTTGCGCCCAGCCCTGGAATTCCAGATCCAGAGGAGCCGGGTTCGGATCGTCCTCGTGGTGATAGCGGCCGTGCGTGTTCGCCTGCCACACATCGACGAGCGCACCGGCTACGGGATTCAAGCTTTCGTCAATGACGGTTCCGGACACATGGATGACCTCGCCGCTGGCATGACCTGACCGACCCTCCAGAATTGTGAGGTCTGCGTCCTTGTCAAGCTGGTCTCGCTTGGGGTAAAACGGACCCTCTGTCTGCGCCGGAGTCGTGCAGGATCCGTCATCGGACTGCGGCAATACGGTACCCGCGACAGAGCCGGCTGCGGCGCCCAATCCGAGGTGAATCGCCGCCCGGCGTGTGATCCGCTTTGTCATGTCGTTTCTCCGACAGTTTTTTTGGTGATCATTCGGCATGCGATAATGGACATGCTTTACGTCAATGTCAACAGGTTCGATAGCTGCAACAAAGCGACCGCTTGCTACGAGTCGTTGGGGGACTCTAGGATCGCCGGCGAAAGCAGCAGTAAATGAACTGCTGTTTCGCGCCGCCGGGCGTGACGTGCACCTCGTCAGACTCCGAAAGGAGTTCGAGATCATCAGCGAGCGCGTCGCGAAGTGTGGCGGCGTCGTATCGCTGAACCGGCAGCCCCGAACACTGCGGCGGGCCCTCGAGCCCGAAGGTGGCCATGACGGCATGGCCGCCCGGTCTCAGGCCGGCGTCAAAGGCGATCCGGTAGCCGGTGCGCGGCGCTTCGTCAACCAGGAAATGAAACACGGCACGGTCGTGCCACAGATCCCATGGTTCGTCGGGTTTGAATGTCGTGACGTCTGCAGCGATCCAGTTGACACGTGCTGCCACGGCCCCGAGCCGCCGCCGGGACTGCTCCAAAGATTCTTCCGCTATGTCCAGTACGGAAAGGTTCCGATAACCGTCGGCGAGCAGCGCATCGACCAGCGTAGATGCGCCGCCGCCGACGTCAATAATACGCGCGTCGCGCGGGAGCTGAAGCTGCCGTATAAGCTGCAGCGATCGCACGGGCGAGGGCTGGAACCAGCTCAACTGGTCGGGCGGACGAGTCGCGTAGACCTTCTGCCAGTGTTCGCGGACAGACATGGGGTGGTGTTGCTTCTAGGTGTATAGTTTGGGCCGATTTCGAGGGGACTCAAGAATCGTCCGTCGTACGATAGCAATTCGTCGGGCCTTCCCGACAACATGCGGCGGGCAGAGGCCTTATCGGTCAAGGTTGCCCGCGATTTCCGAGTCTTGTTCTTTGCGTGAGCGGTCGGTTACTCTTCTTCCGGTGCGTCAACGTACGTTAGCGCCGAGATTCGCCATTCGTCTCGGTGGCGCAGCCACGTGAACGCGTCGACGCCACGCCAGGTCATCACCGAGCCCGGTTCACCAAAACGCACTTCATAGTCAGCGACTACCTGTGCGACATCGCCCCTAACGCGCACTTGCTGACGGAGCAGCCGTTCTTCAAAGATGGGCTTGCTGTCGGGCCCGAGATGTGTTTGCGCGATGAAGTCCTCGATCGTCGTCGGTACAACGGCAGGGGCAGGCGTACCGGGCGGCTGCCACACCGTTGTGAGTGTGGCGCCGGGCCAGAAGTACTCGCGGTAGGTGCCCCAATTGCGCGCACTCATGTCGCGGTAGTAGTCAGCCACTCTCGTCTCGATCACCGCTACCATCGGATCCGTGGCCACCTCAGGTTGCTCGGCGCAACCCGGCGCGGTTGCGACTGCCAATGCCATCGCAAGGGGTACCATCGTCCCGCGCACAGACGGCTGCTTCAGTCGTTCGGTGTTTCGGACCATTTGTTGTCGGGATCGTTGTTCCAGTTGTCCACGGTGTACCATCGTATTTCCGAGATGACGCGGTTACCGGACAGGATGCGGTGAATGTGTTCGGTGACACGCGCGTGCTCCGCCCGGTCGCTGGCGCCGAACAGCTTCCTGAGCCACCCGAGGCCGCTGTTCGTTGAGATGAGCCATTGTCGCAGGCCGTCGCCGACGTAACCTACCAGCAGATAGAAGTCGCGACCGTCGACACGGCATCGCAGTGCATGTGCGTAGTCGATATTCTCCGGCTTGCTGGTTTGCATGCCGGCGGCGATGAGCTCATTCGAGATCCACGTCGCCAGGTCGCCGGCCGGGTTTTGCTCCACCGGTTCGACGATGGTTGTTTGGAAGCTGACCTCGGTGCGCATGACCCAAGGTAATTACGCGAAAGCTTTATTTCGGTTACCGCGGTCGGTAGTTCATCTTCATGTATCGATTGCCGGCACGGAGTTCATCGAGCATCTGATGTAGGCGCCGAATCTGTGTCTCCTCTTTCTTGGCACGCGATATCCATCCGATGTAATCGTTCTGCTGGTACGGTGGCCGTTGCCGGTACGCGTCCCAGAGCTCGGTCTCTTCGAGGGCCGATCGGACGAAGTCGGGCATGGGATGGCGAGGCCGCTTTAGGCGTGATTTCTTCGTCATCATCATCGTGATTTACGTCAGGTCAGGCGCTCGTACGACGCGGCCGCCTCGACCCACACGCCCTTCCTGCGGTCTTGCCAATTCTCGTTCTCAGGATCGAAGTCACACAGTTCGATGTGAACGATCCCGTCGTTCGCCCAGACCGCTCCCGTATAGCGCAACGATAGTATCACCTTCTCACCGCATACGCCGCTGGCTTCGATCGGCCGGTCGAGCCGCACGATAGCATCCGGCGCGTTGTGGGAAGGCCTGAATGCTGTCAAGACACCGTCGTACGCATCTTCATCGCCCAGCCACTGTGGCCGATGCGCGTATCCTCCGTAGAGGCGAATCCGATCGCCGACTTGGAGCATGATATCTACACGTGTGGTTCGAGGGGTTAATCTACGACGCGAGTTCGCGCACGCGCCGGCGAAGAGCCGGCAGCACTTTGCGTTCGAACCAGGGATTCCGTTTGACCCATGCCTGGTTGCGCGGGCTTGGATGGGGAAGTGGGATAAGCGTCGGCCAGAACGACTTCCAGTCCTGAACGAGCTCAGTCACAGAGGAACGCTGTCTCCCAATATGATATGCCTGCGCGTACTTTCCGAGTACGATCGTCAGTTCGATGTTTTCCAGTGCGCTGAGTAGTCGTTCGCGCCAGGCTTCGGCACACTCCGGACGCGGGGGCAGGTCGCCACTTTTCCCTGTACCCGGGTAACAGAATCCCATCGGAAGGATGGCGACAGTGTGGCTGTCGTAAAACGTGTCGCGGTCCACACCCATCCATTCACGGAGGCGATCGCCGCTGGGATCGTCGAAAGGTACGCCCGACGCATGAACGCGCCTCCCGGGCGCCTGACCGGCAATCAAGATGCGGGCGGCGCTGTGAACCTGCAGGACCGGGCGCGGTCCCAGCGGGAGATGCTCCTCGCAGATGCGACAGGCAAGGACTTCGGGCAGTAGGGTGCGGAGTGACGCGATGGGCACGGTGCAGTCGGATTCGTGTAATGTCCTGGGTTATCACAAGCGACGAGCTCGTGGTCGCGAAATCCTCATCGTTCGATCGCGACCCTCAAGATCGCTACACGTCGATGGTCGATTACTAGTCGTCCGGTTGTCTAGCCTGGATCTCACTCCAGGGAAGCGGCGACCAGCTGGCGCTCCAGAAGCCGACGCTTCGTTCCGAAATGAGGTTCGTTACCTCGCCACTTCTTACGTCGATTTCGTCGATGCCGTGGAAGCCTGACAGTATTATCCTCGAGCCGTCGGGTGACCACGCTGGCGGCGCGTCGTTGTACGGTGCGCCATAGATGCCCCACAACTGGCCGGAAAAGTCTACGACCCGTAACGTCGACCTTCTTCGGAACGCAAGCATGCCGCCGTCGGGCGACCATGTCGGCCATCGATTCCAGTCTTCTGTGGACAACGTTCTGGTC
>JBFHWK010000121.1:0-8922 GCA_041589075.1 Rhodothermales bacterium | reverse complement strand
GGCGCGCGACCTCGCGCTCAGCTACGCAGACGCCATCGGGGGCACTCGCGCCGGCGTCATCGAGACCAACTTCAAGAACGAAACGGAGACCGATCTCTTCGGTGAGCAGGCGGTGCTGTGTGGAGGGTCGGAAGCCCTCATCAAGGCAGGCTTTGAAACGCTTGTCGAGGCCGGCTATCCGCCGGAGCTCGCGTACTTCGAATGCCTGCACGAACTGAAGCTGATCGTCGACCTCTACTACGAGGGAGGACTCGAGTACATGAATTACTCGGTCAGCGACACGGCCGAATACGGTGGATACACGCGTGGCCCCCGCGTCATCACGGAGGTGGTCAAACAGGAGATGAAGCGCATTCTGGAGGAGGTGCAGGATGGTTCTTTTGCGCGCGAGTGGATCGCGGAATGTGAGCGCGGCGGTGACAACATGGCCAGGCTCCGCAAGGCGTCACGGGATCACGGGATCGAAACCGTGGGGAAAAAGCTGCGCGGCATGATGAGCTGGCTGCGGCGGGCCGACAAAGAGGACACGGCTTCGTCCCCGGTGGAACTGGAATCAGCCAGGTGAGGACCATTGATGTCGAACGATAATCGCTACTACCGTTTAGCCGTTCTGCCGGGCGACGGCATCGGTCCCGAGGTGATCGACGAGGCGCTACGCGTCTTGAAGGCGGCTGCCGTCTGTTTCGAAATCGAATTCGATGCTGCGAACTACCTGGTTGGTGGGGCAGCGCTTGATGCGGGAGAAGACGTTCTGCCGCACGCGACACTCGAAGCGTGCCTGGCATCCGATGCCGTTCTTCTTGGTGCCGTCGGCGGTCCCCGGTGGGACAACCTCCCGGCCGACAATCGGCCCGAACGGGCGCTGCTCTGGCTGCGCAAGGAACTGGGCGTCTACGCTAACCTGCGACCCGTTGTCGTGTCTCCGGAGATGGCATTGTCGTCGCCCTTGCGCCCCGAGTTCGTGGACGGAACGGACCTGATGGTCGTCCGTGAGTTGATCGGCGGGATTTATTTCGGAGAGTCGTCCGTGTCTCGCGACGATGCCGGCGTAGTTCAGAAGGCCGGCAACACGATGTCTTACACTCGAGAAGAAGTCAGGAGGGTCGCGCGAACCGCGTTCGAGGTGGCCGTGCGCCGGTCGGGGAAAGTTACGTCGGTAGACAAGGCGAATGTTCTTGACGTGTCGCGGCTGTGGCGGGATGCCGTCACGGAGGTTCACAGGGAAGAGTATCCCGAGATGAAGCTCGAGCATCTCTACATCGACAACGCGGCGATGCAGCTTGTGCGGCGTCCGACGCAGTTCGACGTGATACTCACCGCCAATCTCTTCGGAGACATCCTGTCGGATCTTTCGGCGACGCTTGTCGGGTCACTTGGGATGCTTCCGTCGGCGAGCATCGGCGGCCGTGCGGGTCTTTTCGAGCCCGTGCACGGCAGTGCCCCTGACATTGCAGGTGAGGGCAAGGCGAATCCCGCTGGCGCGATTCTCAGCGCGGCCATGATGCTGGATGTCCTTGGCGAAGCCGAGGCGGCCTCGTCAATCCGGCGAAGTGTGGCTGCCGTGCTACAGAAGGGAATCCGCACCGCGGATATGCAAGGAGACGGCGTTCCCGCGACGACCGTAGAGTTTGGCGCGGCAGTGGCGGGTGAACTCGCGGCCACGGGCGGCAGCCGAAACGGCCACAGCAAGACAGCAGCAGAAGCTTCCTCCCACTCATAGGCAACCCATGAATCGACCAGTGAGATCGAATCCGAACCGCGTCGTCATTTTCGATACGACGCTGCGTGATGGCGAGCAGGCGCCGGGGGCGTCAATGACCGTTCCTGAGAAGGTTGCGGTGGCACAACAGCTGGCCCGCCTCGGTGTTGATGTAATCGAGGCAGGCTTCCCGGTGTCGTCGCCGACGCAGTTCGAGGCTGTTCAGAAAATCGCCGCCGAAGTCGACGGTCCTACCGTGTGCGCGTTGGCACGGGCAACGGAGCTGGACATACAGGCCGCCGGCAAATCTCTTGCGGGCCGTGCGAACGCGCGCATCCACACGTTCATCGCCACTAGCGACATTCACCTGGAAAGCAAGTTCGGTGACCCACGCTACGGCGGCACACTTGCCGAAAAACGGGAGACCATCACGCGTATGGCAGCAGAGGCCGTGCGGATGGCCGCGGAACACACGTCTGATATCGAATTCAGCGCCGAGGACGCCGGACGTACAGACATCGGCTACTTATGCGAGGTCGTCCAGGCAGCTATCGAAGCCGGCGCCACAACGATCAACATCCCGGACACGACCGGCTATTGCGTCCCGAGCGAGTACACGGCGCTTTTCGAGGAGATTATGCGGCGATGCCCGGTGCCCGACCACGTCGTGTTCTCGACGCACTGTCACGACGATCTCGGTCTTGCGGTAGCGAACTCGCTCGCCGGTGTGGTGGCGGGTGCGAGGCAGGTCGAGTGTACAATCAACGGCATCGGAGAGCGCGCCGGCAACGCCGCCCTCGAAGAGGTGGTCATGGCACTGCGCGTGCGCGGACCGCGTTTCCAACTCGACACCGGAATCAACACACGACTTCTCGCAGAGACGAGCCGCATGGTCTCCACCTATACCGGATTCGCCGTGCAGCCGAACAAGGCCATCGTTGGTCGCAACGCGTTCGCGCACGAAGCGGGCATTCACCAGGACGGGGTACTCAAGCGCCGAGACACCTATGAGATTATGCTGGCCGAGGACGTAGGCCAGACGACCGAATCGATTCGCCTGGGGCGTCACTCGGGGCGCCACGGGTTGTTCAGTCGACTCGAGAAACTTGGCCTCACGGTTCCACCCGACGAACGCGAGGCCGTGTACCAGCGCTTCGTGGAGCTGGCTGACCGCAAGAAGGAGGTGAATGAGCAGGATCTTTTTCACATCGTCGGCGAACAGCAGAACGGCCATGTCGGGAAGCACTTCTCACTTACGCACATGGAAGTGTCCGTGGACTCGAACAGCGACCCACGCGCAACCGTGCAGGTGAGACACGTTCGGACGGACGAGCTTCGCGAGGCGTATGCAACCGGAGATGGTCCCGTCGACGCGCTCTACCGCGCAATCGACCACGCGGTGAACGAATCGCACGTACTCGTTGCCTACAACATCCGGTCAGTTTCCGAGGGCGCTGACGCTCTCGGTGAGGTTTCGGTGCTCATCCGTGACGGCGAGTCCAAGTTTCCCGGACGCGCGCGTGGCACCGACGTCCTCAAAGCGTCGGCCAACGCGTACATGGATGCGCTCAATCGCCTGGCAGCCTTTCGCGCAGACGAGGACTCGGTGCGCTTCGTGAATCAGCGGATACTGATGGCATATCGGGGCAGTGTGGCATGAGTCGGGGCGGCAACATGAATATCACCGAGAAGATCATCGCTCGTAATGCGGGGCGGGACCGGGTATCACCAGGCGAGAACGTCTGGATCGACGTAGACATTCTCATGACGCACGACGTGTGCGGACCACCGGCGATCGGCATCTTCAAGCGGGAGTTCGGCGAGTCGGCACGCGTCTGGGATCGCGATCGCCTCGTGATCATGCCGGACCATTACATCTTTACGGCCGATCCGCATGCGAATCGCAACGTCGACATCCTTCGTGACTTCGCTCGTGAACAGGACCTGCCACATTATTACGACGTCGGCACCGAGCGTTACAAAGGCGTTTGCCACATCGGTCTTGCGGAGGAGGGTTTCAACCTGCCGGGGACAGTGCTGATCGGCACGGACAGTCACACGTGTACGTCTGGTGCGTTCGGTCTCTTCTCGACGGGCGTCGGCAACACCGATGCAGCTCTCATCATGGGGACCGGCAAGATCTGGGTCAAGGTGCCGGAGACGATGCGGTTCGTTTTCGAAGGGTCGCTGCCTCCGTATCTCATGGCGAAGGACTTAATCCTGACGGTGATCGGTGATATCGGCTGTGACGGCGCCACCTACCGTGCGATGGAGTTTGATGGAGAGGCCGTGTTTGACTTGTCCATGGAAGAGCGCATGACGCTCACGAACATGGCGATCGAAGCCGGCGGCAAGAATGGCATTATTGCGCCGGACGAAACGACCTTCGATTATGTGCGCGCACGTACGAGTCGTGAGTTCGACCCGGTGTACAGCGATCGCGAGGCCCGCTACCAATCGGAGCGGGTATACGACGTATCGACGATGGAACCGGTCGTTGCGAAGCCGCACCGGCCGGACAATCGCTCGAATGTGAGTGAGGTCGAAGGGACGCGGCTTGACCGCGCGTATATCGGCAGCTGCACGGGGGGCAAACTCGAGGACTTCGTCGCGGCGGCCGTCATCTTGAAGGGCGGACGCGTCAGCATAGACACGTTCATCGTTCCGGCTACTACGGAGGTCGGGCGGAAGCTTCGCGAGGTCGAGATCGACGGTGTGACGCTGCAGCAGATTTTTCTGGATGCCGGATGCAGCATCGGCGAGTCGAGCTGTGCCGCGTGTCTGGGAGGACCGATCGACACGTTCGGGCGCACGCACAGTACCGAGGTGGTCATCTCGACGACGAACAGGAATTTCCCCGGCCGCATGGGTTCGAAGCAGGCATCCGTTTATCTCGCGTCGCCACTGACCGTGGCGGCCTCGGCGTTGTCGGGTGTCATCACGGACCCCCGCGAAGTATTGGTCTAGATGCGAAAGGACCTATGAGCATGAAACAGACGATCCAGGGTCTGGCTTACGTTGTCGGCGATTCCATCGACACGGACCAGATTATCCCGGCGGAACATCTCGTGTACAGTCTCACCGAACCCGATGAGCGGCGGATGTATGGTCGCTTTGCGCTCAGCGGTCTGCCGTTGCCGGCGCAAGGTCTGCCCGCAGGCGGAAGGCCGTTCACGCAGCCGGACGCATTTGAGAGCGACTTCAGCATCATTGTTGCCGGTGCGAATTTCGGGTGCGGCTCTTCGCGTGAGCATGCACCGTTTGCGTTGCGGGAGGCGGGCTGTAAAGCCGTTGTGGCCGAGAGTTACGCGCGGATATTCTATCGTAACGCGGTGGACGGCGGGTTCGTCATTCCGTTCGAGTCGCGCAAGCGACTCATCGACGAGGTGCAAACGGGCGACCTGCTGGCGATTGACGCGGCGGTCGGCAAACTCACCAACGAGACGACGGGCCGCGAGTACTTGCTGCAACCCCTCGGCGATGTCGCCGACATCCTGGAGGCGGGCAATGTCTTCGAATATGCACGCCGGGCTGGCCTGATGCCTGCATGAAAGAACGCGCTATGAAGATCGAACTCTTTGACACGACACTCCGCGACGGAACGCAGGGGGAGCATGTGTCGATTTCAGCCGCCGACAAGATCCTCATTGCACGGCGACTGGACGAATTCGGCATCGATATCATCGAAGGCGGCTGGCCGGGGTCGAATCCCAAGGACCAGGAGTTCTTTGACCGAGCTCGGGACGAGGAGTGGGATCACGCACGCATCTGTGCCTTTGGTTCGACGCGCCGGGCGTCCCATGCGCCTGAGGACGATCCGAACCTAAGGGCGCTCATTGCCGCGGGAACAGAGGTGGTTTCCATCTTTGGAAAAAGCTGGACCCTCCATGCCCGGGTGGCACTCGGGGTTACACTCGAAGAGAATCTGGAACTGATCGCATCGTCGATTCGATACCTCGGCAGCGAGGGTCGAACAGTTGTCTACGACGCGGAGCATTTCTTCGACGGTTACAAGGCCGACCGCTCGTACGCGCTGGCGACGCTGCAAGCAGCGTCCGAGGCGGGTGCCGAAGTGCTGGTGCTCTGTGACACAAACGGAGGTACACTGCCGTCGGAGATCCGGCGCGTTGTTGCCGATGTGCACCATCAGTTCGATTGTCGCATCGGAATCCACACGCATAACGACGGTGGCTGCGCTGTGGCTAACACGTTTGCTGCGGTCGAGTGCGGTGCGGTTCATGTGCAGGGGACGATCAACGGCATCGGGGAGCGATGTGGCAACGCAGATCTGTGCAGTGTCATTCCCGGACTGCAGCTCAAGCTGGGTTACGTTTGTGTTGAAGATAGTCAGATGAATCGCCTCGCGGATCTGGCGGGCTTTGTAAACGATATCTCGAATCTGGATCCGGTAGACCGCGCGCCGTATGTGGGCCGCAGTGCATTCGCGCACAAGGGTGGTGTTCACGTTTCGGCCGTCATGAAAGACCCGAGGGCTTACGAGCACCTGCAGCCTGAGAGTGTAGGCAATCATCGTCGTGTGCTCGTGTCGGATTTATCCGGCCGCAGCAATGTGGTCTACAAGTCAGCAGAGATGGGCATCGACCTGGACAGTAGTCGTGACGCGGCGAAGGCCGTGGCGCGCATCAAGGAGCTGGAGAACCTGGGCTACGCGTTTGAGGCGGCGGAAGCGTCCTTCGAGCTTCTGGTGCGGTCGATGCAGGGAGAAAACGTTCGGTTCTTTGAGCTCGAGCGGCTACGCGTTCGTTCTGAGATGGGCGAGGGGAACGGACACTGTTCAGAGGCAACGGTCGCCGTACGCGTTGCCGGTCACAGAGAGCTTCGCGTTGCGGAGGGCGTTGGCCCCGTGGATGCAATCTCGCAGGCGTTGCGAAATGCGTTGGCCCCGCTATACCCGCAGCTCGAACGAATCCGCTTGTCCGATTACAAGGTGCGGGTGCTTACGCCGGAGGAAGGGACCGCGGCCTCCGTGCGCGTGCTAATCGAGCATCACGACGGCGATCAATCATGGAATACCGTCGGCGTGTCCGAAAACATTATTGAGGCAAGCTGGCAGGCGCTCTCAGATGGCATTTGTTTCGGGCTTTTGAGCGGCGGCGCCCGCCCGCCCGAGCCGACACAAGGGGTGCACAATGGGCAGTCCCTGGTCGTGGCCGCACCGACACCTTAAATAAGTCAAAAAATTTTGAACGGAATGAAATATTTTTTAGGAAATTGCGTGATTCTCTCTCAATCTCTTAGTGTCGGAGACAAAAAGTTTCCCTAAACTTAGACGGGGCCACCACCCCTTTCTTTGCAGATTTCGGCTGAATGAACCTTCCTGACAGACAACCCGGACTCTACGATCCCACCGCCGAGCATGACGCCTGCGGGGTCGGCTTCGTCTGTAACGTACAGACCGGTCCCAGCCACGATATCGTTTCAAAGGGTCTCGAGATCCTCCTCAATCTCGAACATCGCGGCGCCTGCGGATGTGACGAGCGGACCGGTGACGGCGCGGGCATACTGCTTCAGGTCCCCCACCGCTTTTTTGTCGATCGCGAACCGGAGATCGGGACCACGTTGCCGGACCCGGAAGAGTACGGCGTCGCCCTTGCGTTCTTGCCACGCGTGGCATCTGAGCGCGCCTACTGCATGACCGTGGTGGAGGAAGTCGTTCGTTCCGAAGCCCAACGGTTTCTCGGCTGGCGGCGGGTTCCGACCCACAACAAGACGCTGGGCCACGCTGCGCGTGAGAAGGAGCCGGAACTCTGGCAGTTTTTTGTCGGGATAGGTTCGGACTGTCAACGTCCGACGGAGTTCGAGCGGAAGCTTTTCGTCATCCGCAAGGTCATTGAAAAACAGCTCTCGCTATACAGCAAAAGTCCGGGCACGTTTTATATCGCGAGCCTGTCTTCCAGGACACTCGTCTACAAAGGTATGCTCACACCCGACCAGTTGCCGGCCTACTTCCCGGACCTGGGCGACCCGTCCATGGAAAGCGCGCTTGCGATGGTACACTCGCGGTTCAGCACCAACACGATGCCCCGCTGGCCGCTTGCGCAACCGTTCCGCTATCTGTGTCACAACGGCGAGATCAATACGCTCCGCGGCAACTTTAACTGCATGCACGCCCGGGAGGTGCGCTTCGGCCGCCACCTTTTTGGTGACGACATTGACAAACTGCGCCCGGTGCTCACAGCGGGAGGGAGCGACTCGCAAATTCTCGACAATGCACTCGAACTGCTCTGTCACACCGGGAGGTCACTGCCTCACGCCATAATGATGCTGATCCCGGAGGCATGGGAGCATCATGAAACGATGTCGGACGAACGCCGCGCCTTCTACGACTATCATTCGTGCCTGATGGAGGCGTGGGACGGGCCGGCAACAGTTCCGTTTACCGACGGACGATATGTCGGAGCTGTTCTGGACCGCAACGGCCTCCGACCATCACGGTACACGCTGACGTCGGACGGCTACGTCGTACTCTCGTCGGAGACCGGCGTCCTCGACCTCGACCCGGCAACGGTTACGGAGAAGGGTCGGCTTCAGCCGGGCCGAATGTTCCTGGTAGATATGGAGGAGGGACGCGTCGTCAGCGACGAGGAAATCAAGTCGGACATTGCCGGCGCACGCCCGTACCGCGAGTGGGTCGAGCGTTCGATGGTGCATCTCCCGGACAAGAAAACGACTTCGCATGCCGAGATGGCAGAGATCGATGCTGCAGAGATCGACCGTCAACATCGGTTGTTCGGCTACACGCTGGAGGATCTGCGAATTCTAATCGAGCCAATGGTCGTGAACGGGAAGGAGGCACTCGGATCGATGGGCAACGACACGCCGCTTGCGGTGCTGTCGAACAAGCCCCGCTTGCTGTGCGACTATTTCAAGCAGCTCTTTGCGCAGGTTACCAACCCGCCACTTGACGCGATCCGCGAGGAGCTTGTGACCTCGCTGAAGATGAACCTCGGTCCGGAGGGCGACCTCTTCTCGGAGTCGGCGCAGCACGCGCACCGCCTGCGCCTCGAGCAACCTATTCTCACGAATGAGCGGCTCGCGGCAATCCGCGAACTGAATGGCACCGGACTGCCCGTGACGACGCTAAGCGCTTTGTTCGAAGTCGACGGCGGCGATGAATCGCTGCGGCATGCTCTTGACAAGCTGTGTCGCGATGCGTCGGACCGTGTTGCCGAAGGGCATGTACTGCTGATCCTGAGCGACCG
>JBFHWK010000120.1:0-8946 GCA_041589075.1 Rhodothermales bacterium | reverse complement strand
GCAGCATCGGAAGTGACCGCATCCGGCAGCCTCAGAACACTGAGTGGCGAAGCAACGACAGACGCCTCCGGATCATATCGCCTCGCAGTCGAGACCACATCTTCTCCATTGATCTTGTCGGCGTCTAAGGTTGGCTTCAACTCACGAGCTATCGTTGAGCATAGGGTCACGGGCTCGGGTATCGTAAATGCTATGCCCATGAACGAAGAAACGACCGCGGAAGCCGATGTTTACGTAGAGGCGAAATCATCTGCAAGTGCTTCTCTGGTCAGCGTGGCCGACGTTGCCTTCTATGTGGACAGTGCAGTCGCCGCGGCCATACGTGCGGGTAATGCAAGCACTGCAGAGATTGCGGCTGCCATCGCTGCAGGTCAGGAGTCGGAACGCGAATATTCCGACGCCGATCCGGAGGGGCCGCAGGACGAGGAACCGCGCCGCCGTGCCGATGACCGGCAACGGGACTCCTTCATCACACTCCAGTCCGCACTGAATGCCGCTGCCGGTTCTTCCGCGCAGACAGGTGCCCGCACGACGTTCGAGAAGGCTTTTGTAGACGCGTATGCCGCTTCCGGCGTCGACGCTTCCGTGCAGGCCAAGGCAATGCAGTCGGGTAATTCGGCTATGCTCATGGTTGCGGCCGACGCAAACATGACCGCCGAGACAAGGCTCGCGCTTCGCAAGCGCGCGGAAGCGGGAGTCGCATTGGCTGCCTCCGTTGCCGTCCAGGCTGCCTTCGAGGCAAACGGTGCCGCGCAAGCTACAATCGACGCGTTGGCTGCTGCGGGAGAGTCACTGTACCAGTCTACGGCCACTGCCCAATCGCAGACACAGATCTCCGTCGCCTTCGGTACGTTTGCCGCAACCGTTGAGGCCGAACTCGCAACACAACTCGGCGTCGATGTCCTTGTGATCAGCAGCGCTCGGGCTGCTCTGGACGCCGCCAAAGTCGCTCTGCAAACATCGATCGATGCGGCCGCCGACGCGGCAGCAGTGGCGTCTGCCTATGCGACGTTCTTCGCGGCAGCGGAGTCGTCTGTCGCCGGCAGCCTCTCGGCATCCGGCAACGCACAACTGGGCGCCGAGGTGCTCAGCGTCATCGCACTATTCTAGTCTAGATTCGTTGCGGCGATAGAAAAAGGCTCGTCTTCGTACGAGGAGACGGGCCTTTTTTCTACAAACAGGCGGGTCTCGATGCTAACTGATCGTACTCCCCGGCGGCGACTCCGATGTGACGAACGTCATTGCCCCATCCGCGGACTCAGCCATCAGGATCATTCCCTGACTCTCGAGGCCTCGCATCCGGCGCGGTTTCAGGTTCGCGACAACCGTCACGGCCCTCCCTATAATCTCCTCCGGTTCGAACTGCTCCGCTATCCCGGCAACGACCTGGCGCTTCTCGAAACCAAGGTCCACCTCCAACCTGAGCAGCCGATCCGTGTTCTCCACCCGGTCCGCAGCGACAACGCGACCCACCCGCATATCCAAGCGGGCGAAGTCATCGTATTCGATTTCCGGCTTAAGTGCAGGCACCACCGAGGGCGCAGGCTCTTCCGTGCTTTCCGAGTTCAGTTTGTGCATCTGACGTTCAATAACCTCGTCTTCGATTTTTGAGTACAGAATCTCGGCTTTTCCGAGCACATGACCTTCCGCGAGGGGACTATCCCCTGCTACATCCCATAAAAGGCCGGCCGCTCCATCGTTCGCGTCCTTTGACGAGCCTACGGCTATGTTCAGCATCTTTCGTATCCGATCGGCGCCAAACGGTGTAACCGGTTCGAGCAGTGTACCGAGTGCAGCGCAGATCTGAAGCGAAACGTGAATCGTGTTCGCGCATGCCCGCGGATCCGTCTTCTTCGTGTGCCACGGCTCCGTGTCATTGAAGTACTTGTTCCCAAGCCGTGCCAATGCGATAGTTTCGAACACCGCCTCCCGCATGCGGAAAGCGTCGTAGGATTTGCCGATACGATCGGGAAAGTCACGCAGCTGCGCGCGCACCTCGTTGTCCACATCACCTGGTTCTACAAGTGGCGGCACCTTGCCGTCGAAGAACCTGTCGGCGAACGTCATTGTTCGATTGACGAAATTGCCAAGCACATCCGCCAACTCGGAATTGACACGTGCCTGAAAGTCCTTCCAGTTGAAGTCCGAGTCCTTGGTTTCGGGAAGTGTCGTGGCCAGTGCGTATCGAAGCAGGTCGGGGTCGAATGCCTGTAGATACTCGTGAAGCCAGACAGCCCAGCCGCGGCTGGTCGACAGCTTGCTGCCTTCCAGATTGAGGAATTCATTGGCGGGGACGTTTGACGGCAGCACATAGTCGCCGTGTGCCATCAGCATCGCGGGAAACATGAGACAGTGGAAGACGATGTTGTCCTTTCCTATGAAGTGAATCAGCTCCGAATCCTCGGACTGCCAGTACCTCTTCCACGCCTCTGGGTCTCCTTCGGCGATAGCCCACTCTTTCGTTGCCGAGATGTAGCCGATGGGCGCATCGAACCACACATAGATCACTTTTCCCTCGGGGTCGATTCCCTCTTCTTCAGCCACATCCGCCGGGACAGGAACGCCCCAGGGCACGTCTCGCGTAATGGCGCGGTCGCGCAACCCGTCATTGAGCCAGCTCTTAACCTGTCCCAGTACGTTCGGCTTCCAGTCCGTCTTAGAGTCGATCCACTTCGTAAGCCGCTCCTGGAAGCGACCAAGGGGCAGATACCAGTGTGTGGTTTCCCTCAGTTCAGGTATCGCGTCAGAGAGCGCACTCTTCGGCTCGATGAGCTCCATCGGACTCAACGATGTCCCACACCGTTCGCACTGATCGCCGTACGCTTCCTCATACCCGCACACCGGGCACGTGCCTTTCACGAAGCGATCGGCTAGAAAGATGCCTTCCTTCGGGTCGAAGAGTTGTTTCTCCGTCCGCGTTACAAACGCGCCGTTGCGAGCAAGCTGTCGAAAGAAGTCCTGACTCGTTTGTTTGTGAACGTCACTCGTCGTGCGGCCATAGTAGTCGAAGCTCATACCGAATGACTCGAATGCCTTCCGAATCATCGGGTGATAATGGTCGACGATCTGACGCGGCTCGACGCCTTCCGAGCGTGCCCGAATCATGATCGCGACACCCATCTCGTCCGAGCCGCATATGTACAGCACGTCGTGCCCCTTGAGCCGCTGGTAGCGACAGAAGAGGTCAGCCGGCAGGTACGCACCAGCCAGGTGACCGACGTGTATCGGCCCATTTGCGTACGGCAATGCCGACGTGACAAGAAATCTCCTTTTGGCCTGCGGCATTTCTGGAAGTGGTGGTGGCGTCACAACGGCTCGCAACTTACAACGCCGATTGCCCAATCAGAACCCGACCACCGCCAAAGCAGCGTGAAAACTTCCCGCACGTCGTGCCAAATTGTGGCGGCGAGCCAACGATCGGGTCCATGCATCGTATCTTCGGCGCGGCGGGCAGCTTTGACCTGCGACTCTTGCGCATCACACGCTAATACCATGCGACTGACTGATCAAGTTGTGGCTGTAATCGGTGCCGGCAACATCGGACGTGCACTAATAGGTGGCCTGCTTAACGCACACGAGTTTGATCCTTCGCAGATCCGTGCAACCAGGAGAAGTGAGTCTCTGCTTATGGATCTTGCTGAGCAGTTTCCGGGCATTCAGACGACGACCGATAATCAGTCGGCCGTTACCGGCGCGAACATCGTCGTCCTCGCCGTCAAGCCCCAGTATGCGTTTAGAGTCGTCGATGAGATCCGCGAGAATGTCAGCGAGGAGGCGCTGGTGATCTCGGTGCTCGCCGGCATCACGACAGATGGCCTGCGTGATGCTTTCGGAAAAAACGTTGCCGTCATACGGACGATGCCTAACACTCCGATGCTCGTTGATGAGGGTGCAACGGCGATCGCAACGGGGGCTTTTGCAGGTGAGTGGCACGTGGCGGTTGCCCGGCAGATTTTCGAGGCCGTGGGCAGAGTGGAAGTCGTTCCTGAGTCGTTGATGGATGCCGTGACGGGGCTGTCGGGTTCGGGACCCGCCTACGTCTACATGGTAATCGAGGCCCTGACCGACGGCGGCGTCAAGCAGGGTATCCCGCGTCCGATCGCGTTGCGCCTCGCCGCGCAAACTGTGTTTGGCGCTGCAAAGCTGGTGATCGAAACAGGAAAGCACCCAGCCATTCTCAGAGATGAGGTGACGACCCCCGGCGGTACCGCCATCGCGGCCGTGGCCGACCTTGAGTCGCACGGACTACGGACGATGCTAATAAATGCGGTGGCAACGGCAACCGCACGTTCCCGAGATCTCAGCAAGCCAATGGACAACGGGGACTGACGAGGAACATGACCTCTCCCGTCCTGTTTCACGTGCCCCCGACAAGCAGAGGCTGCGGTCCTACGCAGCCGATTTGAGATGACGCTCGTAATTCCCGCGATCGACATCAAGGACGGACGTTGCGTCCGCCTGTATCAGGGGTCGTACGAATCGGAGACGGTCTATTTCGACGACCCGGTCAAGATGGCAAAACTCTGGCGCGTTCAGAACGCCAAGGTCTTGCACATCGTTGATCTTGACGCGGCCAGGGGTGACCGCGGCGTCAACTCAGACGTGATCGCGGCCATCTGTCAGTGCCTGGATATTCCCGTTCAGCTTGGAGGCGGTATACGAACCCCCGATGATGTGGACGCCGCGCTCCAGATGGGTGCCTACCGTGTCGTAATGGGTACCGCTGCGGCGCGCGATCCCGAAGCCGTCCAGGCGGCGATTCAGAAGCACGGGGAACGACGCGTCGTCGTTGCGCTCGACGCTCGCGACGGTGAAATACGCGTCGATGGCTGGACGAAGGGTTCCGGCCTGGGAGCAGTCGACCTCGCACAGAAAATGGAAGCTCTCGGTTGCAGGCGGTTCATATACACCGATATCTCGCGTGACGGTACCCTCGAGGGCCCAAACATCGACGCCTATCGGGAAATGGGAAGCCGGTTGTCCAAGGCCCGTGTGACGGTCTCGGGCGGTGTGTCCGGGTATCGCGACCTGCTCCGCGTGAAGGAACTGGAGCAATACCGAGTTGATTCGGTGATCGTCGGGCGGGCACTCTACGAAAACTGCTTTCCGTGCCAGAGAATCTGGTGCTGGAATTACAAGGAGGACGTCGACCTCGACACGTATTCGTCTGCAACCCGGGCGTGAACAGGGCATTTTTTCCGGGACGGCGTAATAATTCGCCGTCGGTTGCGTTTGGGAGAATGAGCACGATTCCGCCTCACTCTCCGGAGATTTGCCATGGAAGCGTTCAAGGGCCGCGACCTCACGCACATCCTTCTCACCACCGTGATCGTCTTGTTCGTGCTGAACTTCTATATGTTCGTTTCGGCACGGCTGGCAGCGGCACCGGCACCGACCGTCGAGCACGTTGATCGACCCGCAGTTGTCTGCATCGAGAGGGTGCCTGACGGCCCGCGGGTGCGCCTGGAAATCGAATCGGACGAGGCGGAACGATTGCGCCGGCGCGCGGCCGTGCTGCGTCGCGATGCCGAACGACTGCGCAAGCGGATCACGGCCCAGCAATACGAAATGTCGATGCCAAGGGCCGGCGGCACCTCGTCATTCTGATTCCAGAGTGTCCAGCAGCCTGCCTATGAACACTGCCGCAGACCGGTAGATGCCGGTTCGCTCGCTTTCTCGCGGACCTGCGACGTTCACCACCTCCACGTCATTCGCTGCAAGCCAGCGCGCTCCCTCCCGCTCTGAGCCCGGCACAGTCGGGTCGAGCCGGAGATAGGGGCGCCCGTGCAGCGAGGCCATCTCTCGAGTCAGCTCCGTTCCGGAGGATCGAACGCCTTCGGGTGCCAGTACGATGGTTCCGTCGCTGTCCCGAACATTCCATTCCGTGCGCTGCCGATAGGCTCGCCCAGGGGTCTCCGCGAGCGGGTAGCTGTCGGAGATCGGACCGTCTTCGGCCAGTCGGCCTCTCGGGCACCACCCACCGACTTCCAGACCTCGCTCGATACCCACATCGAGTGCCGCTCGGTCCACGCCCGTTTGGCCTCCCGACATTATTTTCTTCAGCACTTACGTCTTACCGGTACTTAATGCCACGTGCGTTCTTAGGACTTCCGGTCAACCCCGACCTGGCCGAACTGGTTCATCAGGCCCAGCGGGAAATACCCGGTGTGCGCTGGATCAGTCCCCCAAACCTCCATGTAACGGTGATATTCCTCGGCTCGCAGACCACCGAACTTCTCGCTGCGATCGCGCGATCATTGCATGACGTGCCCTGCCCCAGGGTAGAAACGACCGTCACCGGGGTCTCGGTGTTGCCGAGCGAACGGCGTCCACGTGTCCTGGCGCTCGATCTGGAGCTGACGCGGGCGACAACTCACTTGGTCGACCGCACGCGTGCCGCGGTTGGTCAGCATGGAGTCGAGATGACCACTCGCCCGTTCCGACCGCATTTGACCGTTGCCCGGCTCAAGCCTTCCACGCGAACGCATCTCACAACACTTCGAGACTTACTGCAAGATACTTTGGCACAACCATTTAAATGTGAACAGCTAAACCTTTACGAGAGTATGACGCGCTCCACGGGCGCTGAATATCATGTGCTTCACGCGTTTCAACTCGTCGACGCCTGATCGGTCATGAAGCCACTGGAATGTCAACGCGGGCGCTTTTCGATAGCCAGGGCCGAACACTACCTCAACTGCGCCTACTTCTCACCTCTGTCAAAGGAAGTGGAGAAGGCCGGCATCGACGCCATACACCTCCGCCGTAACCCCGCAAACATCTCGGCTGAGATGTTCTTTGATCCCGTAGACGAGGTTCGGCGAGCGTTCGCCAGCCTAATCGGATCGCCAGACCCCCAAACGGTAGCGATCCTGCCGTCGGTGTCCTACGGTATCGCAACGGTAGCCCGCAACGTGCCATTAGCTCGCAGCCAGAAGATCGTCGTCATAGAGGAGCAATTCCCGAGTGCGGTCTACGCCTGGAAGAGGGCTGCAGAAGAGGCCGGTGCCGTACTGATCACGGTGCCTCGTCCGAAGTCGGACGACAGCGCCGATTGGACTAACGATATAATCAATTCAATCGATGATAGGACGGCGGTCGTATGCGTCCCGAACGTTCATTGGTCCGATGGGTATCTCATCCGTCTGGAAGATATTGCGGCTCAAACGAGGAACTACGGAGCGGCGCTCGTAATCGACGGGTCCCAGTCGGTCGGCGCCGTCCCGCTGGATGTGGGCCGATTGGAGCCGGACGCAGTGATCTGCGCGGGGTATAAGTGGCTTTTTGGCCCCTACGGCATGTCACTCGGCTACTTCGGGCCGCGCCTCACAGACGGCATCCCTCTTGAAGAGACGTGGATCGCACGCGAAGGCAGCACCGACTTCAGTGGGCTCACGACGTACAGCGATCGCTATCAGCCAGGAGCCGTCCGGTTTGACGTCGGCGAGCGAAGCCACTTCAACCTGATTCCGATGATGCTCGCCGGTCTCCGCCTGGTTCACGAATGGGGCGTCGACAGGATTCATAACTACTGCAGCAGCCTCGTTGCCGCTTACCTCCCCAGGCTCACAGCCCACGGATATCGAATTGCAGCCCCCCACCTTAGACATAGCCACCTTTTTGGAATCGGTATGCCTGCAGCAGCGGACACAGCAGTCGTGGCCGCGAAACTCCGGAAGAATCGGGTTTTTGTGTCCGTTAGAGGCAATGTGCTCCGCGTGTCTCCAAACGTCTACAACGATGAACAAGACATGGACGCTTTGGTCGAGACACTCATAAATGAGACCTGAGACGTGACCGTGCGTGTCGGAAATCCTGTTAAGCTGCGCCCTTGCTTAACGACACAGGAACGCGGCACACACTTTGCTGTTGATGGTGCTGATCGAAACGAGTGCTGATGTTGGGCTTCATGGAACGACGGCTTCTCACGTACGGGCGATGCGGTGTGGCACTGGCGGTATTGCTGTTCGTGGCCGCTCCTGTGGCTGGTCAAGTTCAGACGACCGAACAGGTGCTCGATCGTGTCAGATCGAAACTGGCCCACGTTGAGACCCTGTCCGCCGACTTCAGCCAGACGTTTTCCTCGCGTTACATCGAAGAGACGGAAAGCCTGGAAGGTACCGTGTTGCTAAAAGGCGACAAGTACCGCGTGGAGACGCCGACACAGGTGTTCGTTACCGATGGCCGTGTGACTTGGGTCTATAATGCGTCCGAGGATCAGCTCCTTATCAGTGACTATGTAGAAGACGAAACGACCTTTTCTCTGAATGCGTTTCTCTTCGGTTTTGAAAAGCGGTATCGGGTTGTCGACATGACGACCGATACCCGGGAGAGAGACGTCTACGTGATCAACCTTCGCGCCGTTGATCCGGGCGCTTTCTTTCCGACGGCGACCATGTATGTCCAGAGGGCCGACTACGACATAGTTACACTGCAGGTCACTGACGTCAACGAAACACTTATAACCTTTAAGCTCCGTAACGTAGTTTACAATCGTCCGATTTCGGAGGACCGGTTTCGTTATGATCCTGCGGGATCCACGGAGGTAGTGGATCTTCGTGGTTAGGCGAGGCCGCGCACAGCCGAGCGGCCCGACCCCGCCAGCCACGCGCCCCTAGTGTCAACTCGTTTACGCTCCGTTCTATCCCACGCAGCCAGCTTCGCGCTCGCCGGTGTGCTCCTTTATTTTGCGTTGCGCGGTGTGGACTTCGCCGAGATGGGGCGCGCACTAAGAGATGCGGAATATCTGTGGCTGCTTCCTCTGGCGGTCTTCGCTATCGCGAGCCACGTACTTCGATCGTGGCGGTGGCAGATATTGTTGGAGGAATTGCCCGACGCCGCTGGTGAGCACAAACGCGTGCGGATCTTTAACGCGTTTTCTGCACTGATCATCGGATACTTGACCAACTACGCGGCACCACGACTGGGCGAGGTGGTGCGAGCGGG
>JBFHWK010000119.1:0-8949 GCA_041589075.1 Rhodothermales bacterium | reverse complement strand
TATGTGGCCCTCAACTCCAGGTGCGGCGACGCATACCAGATGGGCGTGACCGTGGCCGTCGCCTGCCAGCCGTCATAAAACGTTCCGATGTTGGCCTCCGACTGGAACTGGAGCAGATCGCTGTGGGGTCTGCGGTAGGAGCCTCCAAGGCGGTAGAAGGTGTAGCTGTTTGCGGGGACCACCACGCCTTCGGGCAGAAGGAAAGGCTCCTGCAAATCCTCGTAGATCAGCTTTGCCTCGATGCTGCCGCTGACGTTGGTTCGTTTTCCGAACTCCCATTCGGGACCCACCTCGGCGGATTCTACGGTACGATCCCGATTCCGGAGGATGGCCAGACCTTCCAAGGAGAGCCTGTGCCAAAGCAGGCTTGACGTTGCTGCAGGCAGCCATCCATACGATACCTCTTCATCGAGCTGCGTGAAGTCCGTGCGCTGCGTGAATCCCAGACCCGGGTCGTAATCCCTGCCTGACCATACGACAGAGGTGCTGTATCCGAATCCCTCAAGCAGGCGGCGCTGCAGCTCCAAGACCATTCGTCCGCTGTCGAACGGCTCGAAACCCACGTCGTCGATTCGCTGTTCATCGAAGGTCTGCGCCCACTTCGCCGTCAGGTAGTCGTCGCCAAAGAGACGTAGCACGCCGTCAACGCCGTACGCGAAGTTGTATCTGCCATCGTCGCCGACACGACTGGTCGCCATCGCACCAGCGAATGAGTAGTCGTTCAGTACCCGGCGTCTGACACGGACAAGGCCGAAATTCTCGGAGGCGAGGCCACTGTGCGCAGCGCTCTGCAAATCGAGGATTCCGACGTCCCAGTTGCCGATCCGCCCCACGAGACGGGCCCCGCCGAGGATGCGCACCGTCTCGCCATCGTCGGTCAGCCCCATCCGTCTACTGTGAAAGAGTCTGCTCTGTCCGCCGGTCCTGAAATCGAAGATCCCGGCCCGTTCCTGAAAAAATTGTCTCTTCTCTGGAAAAAAGAGTGAGAAGCGAGTCAGGTTCACCTGTTCGTCGTCGGCCTCGACCTGGGCAAAGTCCATGTTGACCGTAAGGTCCAGCGTGGTGTTGTCCGACAGGCCGTATTTGAGGTCGCCACCGACTTCCAGCTGATTGTTCGTGTCTCCGACGTAGCGCGAGCCAGCATCGTTCAGATCATTGGATCGGCCGAGGCCCGCGAGCACGTAGGGCGTGATGTATAGCGGTCGCCTGGGATACACTCCTCGGAGAATGATCTTCCGAGCCAGCGACGGTTTGAGGAATGCCCATTGTGCAATCGGACGAACAGGCGGATACACGACGCGCTCAGCTTTTCGAGCAATCTTTCGCTGCAAAGCCAAACCCATCGTGACGGTCTCGTCGACGGTTTGAAAGCGCAGACTGGAGAAGGGCACACGTATCTCCGCGAACCAGCCTTCTTCCGTGACGATGGTCGCGACGTCCCAATATGTGTTATAGTCGTTGTTTAGCCAGGAGCCGGATGCCAGAGTACCTCCCGTGGCGTCGTTGGAAATCGTGGCGTCCTTTCGCATGCCACTTGGCGTGGTAGTGAATAGGACTGCCGTCTCGTTGTCGTTAAACGTGTCGAGCAAAATCTCGAAATGATCGTCACCGCTAAGGCGGTCACGGTAGAGCGAGTTCGCACGAATACCGGCCCGATCACTGTCGTAGGCCCGCAGCGAGAAGTACATGAAGTCGGAGTCGTACGTGACTCTGATCTCCGAACGCTCAGTCGGTTGATCTCCCGGATTAGGTTCGTACTGTACGAGGTGGAAGGGAGGAACGGTCGCCCACGCGGGTTCGTCGCTGAGGCCATCGAGTTTTATGGGTCCGTCGATGCGTTGCAGTTCCACCGGCGCAGTATCCTGGGCACCTGCGCGACCGAGTGGCAGGAGGGCTATCGCCAGAACTGCTACAAGGCGCTTCGCCATTGATATTCCGTAAACCTGCCAGAGGTGCTTCCGCGGCGCCGACCCTTGCTGTGACGACTCATGGCTGGTCGCAGACTAGTTCGGCGGTGTTTGGGTCAATGTACAACCGTCCGGATCCTCTTTGACGACCGTTTCCAGTTCCCGGAGGATCGCTCTTTCGTTCAGGCCGAGGCGGATACGAGTCAGACAGCTCCAGCCCATAACGACAGATGAGGCGGGTGCATACTTCAGCGTCCTGAGAGTTCCGACCCAGCCCTTACGTAGCTCACCATTCAGGAACAAGCGCAGGGACCATTCGATGGCACCGTGCTTCAAATCGCCGCCCAAAAGCCGCAGCGAATGAAGGAATCGTTTTATGTCGCCGCGCATCGATGACCGACATGTAAGGAGTATTCCGTGCTCCGAATCACCAGACTGAAAGCTGCAGTGGACGTAAGCGTTGACACAGAGGCGACCAGGCGTGGCACGAAGGTCGGCGAGTACGAAGCGACCACAATCCTTCCGTCAAGCCCGATCAACCGGACTTGGCGACGCTATCACACGTAGTGAAACGGGTCGCCCGTCGGGATGTGCACCACATTGACACCAGGCACCCGGTCCCGAAGCCACGTTGTGAACCAAGCCATGCCTGGCTCTTCGCTCAGCGCGTGGCCGCAGACAACAACTCCTTTCTTTATTCCTGCCTCATTGGCATCCCGAACGTATTCCGTTGTCTCCCATTCCCTTGCCTCGCCGCAGAGCAGAACGTCGACTCCTGGCGGCCGGAGATACTCCATCTGCTTTCTGCTGTCCCATGCTCCCATTAGCACGCCGATCTTTTCGCACGGCATCGCGGGGTCGCCGACGAATCGGATTGCATCAGCCTCAAGTGTCTGCTTGAGGAATCGGGCGAGTTCTCCCAGTGTCGTCGTTGGGATCGTGCAAATGTTCACGTTGTCGGTGGACGCGTACGCTTCCCATCCAAGTTGCTCTAGCACTCCGGTCGTAATGCCGTCGGGCACGATGCGGTGCAGACGATCGTGCAGCCGCCATACGACCATCCCTGTGTCTTCAAGCAGGCTCCGCTTGGATGCGTACACGGCGTCATCTTCGAGCCAATCGGTTTCGTCGCGGTGATTATAGAAGAGCGTCTCGTGTGAGATGATAAGATTTGCGTTCAGGTCGGCCGCGGACCGGACTATCGCCGAAGTCGCGAGAAACGTCGTCACAACCCCCGCGACCTCTCGTTGCGCATCGCCGACCTTCACCGTGTCAACCGTGTCTGGGGGCATGGCACCGGTCGGCATTCCATCAATGACGAGATCGATAACGTCCTGAATTGTCATGCCGTCGTGACGACTTCGCGACGTCGAGGGTGCCACCGCTGCCATCGAAACAGCCGCCGCTCCGGCTACCGAGGTTAAGAAATCTCTTCTGCTGATGTCCATTAGTCCCCACGAACGATTAAGAGGTCTGGAACGAAGGCGCCGTTGTCGAATCCCCTTCCACCGCGATGCCAACGCAGCAATCGGGCCGTCACCTCACGCCCACATCTTCTCACCTTCGATGTACGGCACGCACCCGTCGTAGCGGCCCGGGACGGCGACGTATCGCAGTGCCTGCGTCGATCCAACTTCGGACGAAAAGTACCCCCAGACCGTGAGCTGCTTGATCATCCCGTAGTAGTGGGTTTCGGGTTCGTCGGGTGCACGCGTCTCGCGATAGTTTCGAACGTCATCTTCGAGTGTCAGAAGAAACGTGTGCCGTTCCTCGGGTGCGAGCTCGACGAACAGCTTGCCATGCCGCTCCAGTGTGGCGGCGTTGAGACGGTGCAGTCCGCCCCGAAAGATATTCTGCTCTTCGGGACTGTAGCAGTCGGTGACGATAACGTTGATGAACTCGCCCACCTTGGCAGCTTTCGCTCCGGGCGAGCTCTCCGTCGTTGGCAGGATGGTCTCGGCGATCTCATCCAGTAGCGCAACATCCGAGTCAGCCAGCAAACCGACGAATGGCTCCTTCTTGGGCTTGGGGCTTACGCACCCCGCCAGAAATGCCTGAGATCCGACAATCGCGCCGCCGAACAAAACGGACGCCGCGGCTAGTGCTTCTCGTCTATTCATCGTGGCCATGTTAGAGGTTTCTGTTCTTGAGTTCCTCGACGGCGAAGTTTGCGGCGCGCGCCGTAATCGCCATGTACGTGATCGACGGGTTCTGACATGCAGTCGACGCCATGCACGAACCATCGGTAACAAAAACGTTCTTGACCGAGTGAATCTGATTGTACCCGTTGAGCATCGACGTCTTGGGATCACGACCCATGCGTGCTGTGCCCATTTCATGGATGTCGAGTCCCATCGCCTGGTGCGAATCGTTCTGGCGGATGTTCTTGAAATCGCCGGCTTCCAGCATCGCCGCCCCCTCATCGAGGATGTCCTGCGTCATGAGGTCTTCGTTTTCCTTCCACTCGCAGTCGAACTCGACCAGAGGCATGCCCCACTCGTCCGTCTGGTCTTTACTGAGCGTCATCTTGTTCTCGTAATACGGAAGACACTCTCCCATGCCCGTCAGCCAGACGCGCCACGGACCCGGAACACTCATCTTCTCCTTGAACGCAGCGCCGATCGGCTCGTCATCTTCCGTCACGATTCCCTGTATCCTGCGGGCGCCGAACGAATAGGAATAACCTCGCAGAAATTTTCGGCTTCTGTCCTTACCGAAGTTGCGGAACCGCACCAGGTATGCGCCACCAGGGCTGCGACCGTAGTAGTACATGTCTTCGAAACCTTCGACTTCAGCGGAGAGTCGCCCGCGGTAATTGTGCGCCAACAGATAGTGCCCGAGCACCTCGTGGTCGTTGCCTAGGCCGTTCGGGAAACGTGTCGACGTCGAGTTCAGCAGGATGAGTGTGCTGTTGATCGTGCTGGCGTTTACGAAGATAATAGTCGCGTAGTACTCGGTCATCTCCTTCGTCAGCGCATCGACCACCCGAACGCCGGAGGCCCTTTCATGCTCTTCGTCGTAGATAATCGAATGCACGACGGCATGTGGTCTCAACGTCATGTTGCCTGTTGCGGCGGCTGCCGGCAGCGTTGCGGAGTTGCTGCTGAAGTAGCCGCTGTAGGGACATCCGCGATGGCACAGGTTGCGCGACTGGCACGGGCCGCGACTCATGTGCGAGACCGACAGGTTTGCGATTCGCGAGCTGATGAGATGGCGGTCCGGAAAAGCGCGCCGCAGTTTCTCCTTGAAGTCCAGCTCCACACAATTCATATCGAACGGCGGCAAAAACTCGCCGTCGGGAAGCTGCGGCAGCCCGTCTTTGTTGCCGGCGATGCCGGCAAAACGCTCGACGTGCGAATACCACGGTGCGAGGTCGTCGTATCGGATCGGCCAGTCCACACCGTATCCGTCCTTCGCATTGGCCTCAAAGTCGTGCTGGCTCCAACGCTGTGTCATCCGTGCCCACATCAGCGACTTGCCGCCCACCTGATATCCGCGAATCCAATCGAACGGTTTCTTCTGGACGTAAGGGTGCTCGTTGTCTTTGACGAAGAAGTGCTCGGTTGCCTCGCCAAAAGCGTAGCACTTGCTGACGATCGGATTCGCCTCCGCGAGTTCGTGTGTGAGCCTGTTTCGGTGAGGCAGATTCCAGTCGGGCGTCAGTGCGGTCGGGTAGTCCTCGATGTGCTCGACGTTGCGTCCGCGCTCGAGCACCAGCGTCTTCAATCCCTTTTCGCAAAGCTCCTTCGCGGCCCATCCACCGCTCATGCCGGAGCCGATCACGATGGCGTCGTAGGTGTTTGACTGGGTGGCTGTGATGTTGAGGTTGGCGGAACTTGGCCTGGCAGTCATGTCGATCGTTTGAGTTCTTCTTTTGGGTACGTCCCTCGCTGGGCGAGGTCGCCCCGAGAGCTTACGATTCCGCGGGCGGATTAAATCTATTTGCTTTAATATAACAACTCGACACCCTTGCAATAGGGATGATAGTGGCCCAGTGGTGGTCACCGGCTCGACCCGTGATTTGCCGGTCGCGGTGGTCATCTCCGGCTTGACCGGGGATCCGTAGGAGGCGTTGAATAGAATTCGACAAATCGTTCTGGCTGTGACAATTCCAGCAGTAGCGTGGATCGCTGTGTCACACGCGGTCACGGCTCAGAACTTCAAGTACCGAACCTCCGATGTAAGGCTCTCGTTGGTCAGCGGCACGAACGGCGTAGCCGTTGCCGACTACGATCGGGATGGCGATCTGGATGTCTACTTCGTAGTCACCGCGACCTACGACGCAAGCGATCCGCGCACGTGGAATCGGCTGTTCGCAAATCGAGGTAATGGTACGTTTGCGCTGGTGAGCGCCCAGGCTGTGTTATCCGGGCACGATGTGAGCACGCAACAGAGCCCGATGGGCCACAAGATGGGGGCTTCGTGGGGCGACTACGACAATGACGGCTGGCCAGACTTGTATCTCACTCATTACGGTCGAAACCAGCTTCTCCATAACGAACGCGACGGCACTTTTGTGGACGTGACCGACCAGGCCGGAGTGGCAGGAGGGAACACGCAGCTAAGCAGCAGCGCGTTGTGGGTCGACTACGATCACGACGGCGATCTGGACCTGTACGTGAGCAACTGGGAAGATTTTGGTGGTTCGTCACGCGACCTCGGTAACCTGCTTTACGAGAACGTTGGCGATGGACAGTTCATTGATGCCTCCCAGGCCAGCGGGCTTGCCGACAAGGGCGCGACCTGGACGACCGTGGCCCTTGACGTCAACAACGACGGGCTACTCGACCTCTATCTCGCGAACGACTTCGGCCGCAACAAGCTGTACGTCAACAACGGGGACAAGACCTTCAGGGAGGAAACGACGACCTTCGGACTGGAGAACGTCCACCACGGCATGGGCGTGGCCATCGCGGATTGCGACGGCAACGGCCACTTCGACATATACCTCACGAACATTACGGAGTCCGGGTTCGACCAAGAAACCAATCCGCTCTTCCTGAACTCCGGGCAGAACCATTTCGCCGACGGCGCGGTCGATGCCGGCGTTTCACTCGCTGGATGGGGATGGGGGACTGAGTTCTTCGACCTCGAAAACGATGGCGACGAGGACCTCTTTGTCGCAACGGGTTACTTCGAGCCGGAATACAGCAACGTTCTATTCCGGAATCGGTCGGAGACCGGCAGTCTAGGTTTCGAGCGTATAACAGGAGACGTGGGCCTTGCTGACAGCACGACGGCGCGCGGCCTAGCCGTGTACGACTTCGACGACGATGGCGACCAGGACCTATTGATCTCCAACTTCCAAGATATACCGTCGCTATACGAGAATCCGATGACGAGCGGCAACTGGGTCAAGATCAAGCTTGAAGGAACCATTTCGAATCGGGACGCCTTCGGATCCATAGTGGAGGTGACGGCTGGGGGCAAAACCCATCGCCGGTACCATCATGGTGCGCAGTTCCTGGGACAGAATATTCTGCCTGTACACGTCGGCCTAGGGAATGCGACGATGATCGATCGGATCGCCGTAAGGTGGACTAACGGTTATGTCGACGAAGTAGAGGGGATCGCACCGAATCGGACCGTTCTTATGAAAGAGACCGTGGGCCTGGTGGCTTCACCGACGGCTGCAGAGATTCCGCATCGGCTCAAGCCGTTCCAAGTGTTGGGCAACTACCCGAACCCCTTCCGCGGTTCGACGACAATTCGGATTGAGATGGACTCTCCGGGAATCGTCGAGTTGCAGGTATTCGATACGCTTGGGCGGACTGTCTCCAGAACACGGCGCAGTTATTCGTCGGCGGGAGTGAAGACGTTTAATTGGACCCCTTCAAACGACAACGGATCTCCAGTTGGCGCGGGAATCTATCCCTTTCGGATTCAGACGGACGGGCGATCGTCACGCTTCGATACGGGGATGCTGGTATATCTCGGAGCGCGGTAGGTTCTTTCCTGACCGGGGTTCGGCACCCTAGGGGTGAGCCCCGTGTCATCCTCAGATTCCACTCGAACGGTACCACGACGCACAACCACACCGTAGTTGCATCCGTGCGCTAGCGAACTTGTATCTGTGCTAAGCGCCGAAGTGAGTTTGATCGGCCGACTGTGTGTTAGGAACCCAGATGGAATGGCGAATTACTTCAGCAATGTCATCCTTCGGGCCTCGGTAAACCCACCCGCTCGAATTCGATAGAAGTAAACTCCGCTGGCGAGGGAGCGCGCGTTGAACTCGATGGAATACCTTCCCGGCGCTTGAAAACCGTCCACAAGTCTTCTTAATTGCCGTCCGGTGACGTCATAGATATCCAGCTGGACGTGGACAGCCTCTGCCAGTGCGTACGAGATCTGCGTCTGAGGATTGAACGGATTCGGATAATTCTGTGCCAACGCGAATTCGACCGGCATCTCATTGCCGCCATGGTCCGGTTCGACGCTGACATTCACGGCATCGAAACTGACCTCGAGGAAATCGATGCCGATCTCGCCCTCCTTGTTTTCGATATCCAAAGCATTGACTCCGGCGCGAAGGGCAACCTTGAGAGCGCGCTGATACCAGACATCAGGCTCTCCGTTGAACCGCAGGGTGTCGATGGCCATGCCATTCAACATTACGACGTGACGCGACATGGCCGTCCCAACCGGGAGCTCGTACCTGAATCGCAACAGATGCTCCCCATGCCCCGGTACCTTGACGTTGTTGAAGCTTAGAAGTCCGCCCGGTCCCACTTCGCTATAGAAGCGTCCGCTGGCGCCCAACTTGACACGCGAGGTGACATCGCCGCTAGCGGTTGCACCTTCAGCCTCGTAGCGGGTAAACAGTGCAATGTCGTTGACGAACACGGGTACCGACCGCGAAGTTACGGTAATGCCGTCATCATCCGTTGTTGCGGCGCTCAGATGATAGTCGCCCTCTGGAACGGCGGTCCAGGCGACTTCAAACGGCGACTGTGTCGCGGAGCCGATCAGTTGCCCGTTGACGAAGAACTCGACCTCCGTAATCTCACCATCGGGATCCGCCGCGGACGCCGATAGGGTCGTG
>JBFHWK010000118.1:0-8958 GCA_041589075.1 Rhodothermales bacterium | reverse complement strand
GCCACAGGGTCTTGCGGCCGTCTTTAAGGATTAGTAATGGAGGCAAGTTCGGTCGCAAGACGGTCTCGATTTCCCTTCGCCGTTCCTGCAAGACCCTGTTCACGGGTTATCCGACCCTGCGAGGAACCATCATGTCATTCCTCTGCTCTTCGACTCGGAGCCGCACGAGAGGCGCGTCGAGCCGCGGCCCTCCGGGGGCACACGTTTGCCGCCTCAACGTCTCCGAATTTGAAGGGGGTGCGTGCTAAACGCAGACCCGCCCCTTTCACCGAGTAGAGCGCCTGGATGACAACTATACCTCTCGAGAGAGTCTGCGTCTTGTTTCTAAGTGATTAACCAGTGACTCGATACTATCATGAAAACCTTTTTAACTACACTGGCCGTACTAGTTATGGCCGGTTTAACCCAAGCCGTCGCCCAACCGACACAGTTTGTTTTGGAGTCGGTCCGTGACGGCGTCTCGCCTCCGTTGACGGACGTGGTCGGCAACGACCTTGCCGCAGCCACGACGTTCGCACCCGAGGCGGCCGCGGCTGCCTTTATAGGTGAGGTTGGTGACGGAACGCTCTCTGTAGCCGAAATGGTGACTGCGGTCAACTCCTCCGTAGTACAGGCAAAGGTCGAAGCGAGCGAATCGGCCGTGAATACGTCAATGCTCTCGACGAGCGGCGCGAACCTGCTTCAGCTCTTCGATGGCATGGAAAATGACGACAACGCGTTCACGCTAGTGACCTTGGTGGCACCGCCAGACACGGATGGAGATGTCGGACCGAATCACTACATGCAGACCGTAAACATCCTCACGGAGATCTTTGACAAGACCGGCACATCGATACTCGGACCATTTCCGAACAACGCATTCTACGCCGGTCTCGGCGGTCTATGTGAGAATACGAACCGCGGCGACCCGATCGTGCTCTACGACGAAGAAAACGACCGGTGGTTTGCGAGCCAGTTCGCATTCGACAGCGGGTTCACTCAGTTCTCGCTCTGCATTGCCTTGTCGACCACGGCTGATCCAACGGGCAGCTACTATCAGCACGAGTTCGACTTCACGAGCATCGGCTTCCCTGACTACCCGAAGTACGGATTCGCCACCGATGGAATCGGACTAATGGTCAACCTGTTCACGCCGCCCACGTTCTTTTTCGGTGGTACGGGACTTGCCGCAATCGATAAGGCGGAAGCGTATAGCGCAGGACCTGCGACTATGGTGTTCTTCAATCTTGGCACGAGCGAGTTCGGTTTCCTCCCCGGTGATAATGACGGGCCCGTCTTCACAGGAGTGACACCTACCTTCGCAACAAACAATGGAGGATTCGGCAATTCGATCGATATCTGGGAGATCATACCGGATTGGGTGACTCCCGCCAATTCGACAATTGGCGAAGTGGCCTCCATACCGGTGTTGCCGATGGACCGCGACCTGTGCCCTGCGTTCCGAGAGCGGTGCATCGATCAGCCGGGATCGGGCACGGGTACACCTCCGAACAACATCACGTTCCTCGAAGCGATCTCCGACCGCCTGATGCACCGTTTCCAGATTCGAAACTTTGGAGGAGGTGACATGCGGGGAGTTACCAACCATACACTCGATGCGGACGGCACCGGCAAAGCCGGCGTTCGGTGGTACGAGTTTCGAAACGGTGGAAGTGGCTGGGGGCTCCACCAGGAGGGCACGTTCTCGCCTGACGACGATCACAGGTGGATGGGCAGCATCGCCATGAACCGGGCAGGCGACATTTGCCTGGGATACAGTATCTCGAGCCAGAACACCCTCCCCGCGATCGGTTCCGCGGGTCAGTCAGCGGCTGCCAGCGGCTCCGGATTTCTTGACTCCGGCGAGCTCGTGATCTTCGCAGGAGCGAACGTGCAGCGACAGACGTCACGCTGGGGTGACTACAGCGCCATGGCGATTGATCCGGTGTCTGACACGTTCTGGTATACACAGGAGTATGCCTTTCCTAATTCGTTCATCGGCGAGCGATTTGGATGGGCAACCAAGATTGCCCAGCTCGAACATGAAGGGCTCGACGTTGTTAATGTGGAGGTTGACATCAAGCCTGGCAGCTACCCGAACTCGGTCAATTGCAACGTGGAGGACGAGGTGATCGCCGTCGCGATACTTTCGACAGACACGTTTGACGCGACAACCGTGGATCACACGACAGTAGTTTTCGAAGGTGCAAGTGAAGCGCATGTCAACAGAAGGACGGGCGTGGCACGGCGCCACGAGGAGGATGTCGATGACGATGGGGATACGGACCTGGTCTTCCACTTCCGATTCGGCGACACACATCTTTCTTGTGCTGACACCGACGGTACAATTGCGGGTCTGACCTTCGGTGGAACGCTGGTGATCGGGACCGACGCAATCCGCATGGTAGACGCGGCAAACCCGAAGGCCGATCTGATCGCGGAGGCGGTCGAGCTGCCTTCGAGCACGACGCTCATGCCGAACTACCCGAACCCGTTCAACCCGGCCACGATGCTCACCGTTGCCCTGACGGAAGAAAGTGAGGTCCGGCTGGCCATCTATGACGTGCTTGGGCGCGAAGTAACCGTTCTACTGCATGGTACTATGACGGCGGGCGAACACAGGGTCATGTTCCAGGCAGATGGACTCCCGAGTGGCGTATACATCGCACGCATGGACACGCCGCTCGGTACGTTTGTGCGCAAGATGCAACTAGTCAAGTAACGAATCAGAGCGAACGGCCCCTATTAGCAGGCGGAAGCCGGAGCACCTGTCGCTCCGGCTTCCGCCTTCACCCTTACCATCGTTGAAAAGGCAGCCAATGCGCCTCCAGGGACAAGCACGCCGCAGTAGGAATCCTCAAAGAAATCCGTGTGTTAACTCTATGTAAACCACCAAGGATGGGTAACCACCATGCGATCACTCAGGAGAATCTGCGGCGCCCTGTTCTTGCTCTCTCTGATCTATTCCCTGGCGCCCACCCAAACACCCGCGCAAATAGTAAACGGAAGTTTTGAAGACGACGGCCAGCCGTCGCTGCAAGGATGGACGTTTACGTGCGACCGGGGACAGTCCCTGCACTCCGCTCCGCCAGACGGCGGTGACTGGTCTCTGAAGGCGGGACCGGGCAATCTACAAAGCTGCTTCCCCGGACAAGCGTTCCAAACGATTCGTGGTGTACAAAGCGAGGAGGTGTGGCAGCTCTCGGCATGGGCGCGACGGGACACCGCGAATCCAACGACAGCAAGCATCTACTTTCGAATCGTAGATGCATCGGGAGCGAGACGAGCCCTCTCCGTTGACACGACTACCTCGATGATATGGACCCGCCTGACGGTTACCGACACGCTTCACCTCAACCCCGGTGACAGTGTCCAGGTCGTGCTCGATGCCGGGGTGACGAGTGGTCCGACACTCGCAAATGTCGGCTTCAATTTCGATCTGGTCGAAATGGCAAAGGCGCCGCAAGCCGTCTCGAGCGGTCCAAACGGGGTCACCCAATCGAACGCGCTGCTGGCGGGCTATCCGAATCCGTTTGTCGATACGACGACAATTCCGTTTGCCGTGGATCGTGGGTCATTCGTGCGGCTTGAGATCTATGACGTGCTCGGCCGCAGGGTCACAACACTTGTGAGGGGATGGCTTCCGGCCGGCGGACATCGTCAAATGTGGTCTGCCGATGACGTTGCTCCCGGGGCATACGTCGTGCGGCTCCAAACGGCCACGGGTAACTTCACGCGGATGATCGTCCGGGTGGCGTCTTAGCGAAACCGGCTCCTGGAGCGCATCGGTTGCACAACCCTTGCCGAGGGTGCACGTCGAGTCATTGCTCGACAGATCCAGAAATTTGGGGAGCCTAGTTTTCCGTAAGCATTCGTCGACGGCACACGTCAAGTTGGGGGTGATTTCAGGATTTTCCCTGCAAGTGAAGTGCCTTGTCGCACGTACATAGACGGCATCGTGACCTGACAAAGAACGGGTCTCGATGAGGCACTTATGAAAAGTGGAGCGATTCTGGCCTTCGTGCTTCTGACTCTTGTCGCGGTGGGACACCTGTTCCGTGTCGCTTTCGCGATCGAACTCTCGATCGGCGGCGATCAGGTCCCGGTCTGGTGGAGCGTGCCGGCGGCGATTCTATTTGGCGTTGGGGCGTTCTTGCTCTGGCGTGAGAGTCGAATTCCAGAATCGTCGAAGCACTGAACAGCGGAGACTCACGTCATCGCAGTTGGGTTGAGCGTGGCGCTTTGTATGCGCGACCCGTTTCGCGGCGCGAAACGGTGACAAGTCCCCTGTACAGCGAGCTTTATCCCCGCGCGGAGTCACTCATCTCGAGTGAGACGAGCCTTCACCGAATGCAGGAGGAATAATGTGAGCGTGAGACTTACCGGGATCACTAGGAACGCTGCACGCAGCCCAACCAAGTCCCCAAGCACGCCGATCATGTAAGGAAACGTGCTTCCTCCTACAAGCGCGATCACAAACACGACACCAAAGGCTGTCCCGGAGATATCGGGATAGAGATCACCGACAAGCCCAAGCAGAAACGGAAAGATGGCGGCAAAGCCAAAACCGGCGACAAAGATGCCGATGCCTGCCGCGAGGGGATTCGTCACGAGCAGCATCAGCACGACTCCGGCCCCGCCGACCAGGATTGATGTCATGACGACGTGATAGGGATTTACATGCTTCAACCGAGCGCCGGCCAACCATCGCCCCAGCGTCAGACCAACCCAGAACATCGAGAGCAGCAGTACGGCTCTACCCTTTTCGACCGCAACTTCCTCTTCGAAGTAGGCTGCCGACCATCCGCTCGCCGTCATTTCGACTCCGCTTTGAAGGAGGAGCATGGCCGCGAGCAGAAGCAGAGCCGGGTTCCTTAAGATCTCAAACCCCTGACGTAGCGGAAAGCCTTGCGGTTGCTTTGGTGCCGGAAATCGAACGGCAATGAAGATCACTCCCGTAAAGAACACGGCGGCGCCTACACCGCATATGATTTCCGTATAAGAAAAGCGCTCAATGAGAAAGCTCATTGTGAACGGGACCCCAAAGCCGCCGAGACCGAAGAAGATGCCAAGCAGACTCAGCCCCGCGCCGCGCCCCTCGATGCTGATGTCGGCGACCAGCGCATTCGTACCTCCGTTGATTACGCCGCCGGCAAAGCCCACTAGAAAAACGGAGGCGCGTAGTAAACCGAATGTGTCCGCAAAAGCCACGCCTTCAATTCCGATTACGGTCATCACCAGACTGGCGACGAGCATGCTCTTGAAACCGTGTCGGTCGACAATGGGCCCAAAAATCAACGAGCCTCCCATGACCCCGAGATTCATCAACAACAGGAGTGATCCTGCCTGCGCCTTTTGCAGGCCGAACCGGCCGATGATCGACGGCAGAATCGAGCCCAGTGTGGTGACGACCACACCGAAAACGAGCATACCGAGGCAGGCAACGGCAAATACGGCCCGGCGATTGTACTGCGGTTCAATCACACGACCCTCGCGTGGCTTTAGCCAACCGTGGACCGATTGTTGTCAGCTGCCCACACAACTCCGACGAGCATCTCAAGACCTTTCGTTCCTAACGTGTTCATCGATTTGCATCTACAGGCTTCGATACCTGGTACCACTACAATAAGAGCAGACTCATCAAGAGTACGGTTACGATCCCGGTGACACCCGCAACGGCCGACCCGCCCGTTTGCAGAAGATATGCCTGGCTGACGGTCATCCCCGAGAACTGGCTGACCACCCAGAAGTAGCTGTCGTTCGCGTGTGAAACCGTCATGCTGCCGGCTCCGATGGCCAGCGTAGTCAGTACGGGACCGATGCCGCCGCCAAGCCCGAGCGAGTCAAGCAGGGGTGCGACGATCGCAGCTGTGGTGATGATGGCTACCGTTGATGAGCCCAGTGCGGTTTTGAGAGTCGCGGCAATCAAAAAAGGCAGCACGACGGAAAACGCGCCCAGACCCAGGGGGCCCAGGAGCTCTCCGAGGTACTCACCAAGCGGTGTCGATTGTAGCACGCGCCCAAACGACCCGCCGGCACCGGTGATCAGGATGATGGATCCGGCAGCTTTCAGGGCAGCCCCGACCCACTCGCCATAAACGACACGCCCACGGTTGCGCGCGACCCCGAACGCGATGAAGACGCCGACCATCAGCGCGGTATTCGGATTACCGAGGAAGCGCAGCACGGTCTCGAACCAGCCCTGCCCGAATGGACGTGACGGCAAATCTGCGATCGACAGCAGTGCGATCAGAAGCACCGGCACGATGATGGGCGCGAAAGCCTGCCAGGGCCTCGGAAGTACATGCTCTTCCGGCGTCGGCGGCTCTGATATAGCCGAAGATTCGGCGGTCTTATCCGGATCAATGTAGATGCGGCGCCCCATGAAGACCGCAAAGAGGTACGTAGTGAAGATCACCGGCACGGTGGTCGCTATCCCAAGAAGAACGACCATTCCGATGTCCGCTCCCAGTTCGCCCGCAGCCGCGATCGGTCCCGGAGTCGGCGGGACGAAGACATGCGTGGCATAGAGGCCCATACTGAGCGCAACGGCGTAGGTGGCCATCGAATGCCGGGATGCCGACGCAAGAGAACGCGCCAGCGGCGAGAGCACCACATATCCGGAATCGCAGAAGACGGGGATTGAAACAACGGCGCCCGTGACGCTCATCGCTAGTGACGCACTGGCCCGCCCTACCCAGCGAATCACCGTGTCGGCCATCACGCGAGCAGCTCCGCACCGCTCCAGAATCACGCCGATGATCGTCCCTGCAGCGATGACGATGCCGATGTGACGCAAAGTGCCACCGAACCCCTCCGTGATAGCTCCAATCGCAATCTCCGGTCGGAGTCCCGCCGCCAGTCCCAGACCGTACGCGCTCACCAACAGTACGATGAACGGGTGCATCTTCACCTTCGCGGTCCCGAAGATGATGAACGCGATCGCCAGGAGAAGGAGAAGTAACAGGAATGGGCCGGCGGCCATACGGTCTCTGGGTTCAGGCGGCTTGGTTCATGTGGCCATTTGAGCGTGCGCTACGGACCACTGCCCCTCCCGCAGGACTACTACGCAGCCTGCTTCAAAGGATACGCAACGGAGCGCTGCTCCGCGCCATGTCAACTCAAACAAACTTCACGAGTGCTTCGGGGCTCTTAAGCGGTTAGGCCAGAGCACCTTTCGTATTTTTGGAGGACCGCCGTCGCACCGAGGTATGCCCGCTTGGGCATGACGATGCACGGCGGCAACTTGCCAGAGCAAATCGAAAGATCATGAAACAGATTGCACTTTCCCTCTGTCCTCTCGTCTTGTTTGCGACACTTAGCGGGTGCGCTCCGGATCGGACGGCGGATTCGGAACGAGAAACGATGACGGACACGACACACACGATGACATTGAGCGGCGACTTCGAGGGACCGCTTGGACTTCAGCTCTGGAGCCTCCGCGAGCATCTATCGGACGGTGTAGACGCGATGCTTGCACGGACGAAGGCGTACGGGTTCACCGAAGTGGAGCTCGCCGGCACGTACGGCATGAAGCCGGCAACCTATCGGCAAATGCTCGACGCCGCCGGCCTTGATGCGACGTCTATGCACTCCAGCTATGAACGATTTCGAGACAGCCTGGAGGTTGTTCTTGACGAGGCTGAAGCACTCGGCGTCGATTACCTGGGCATAGCCTGGATTCCTCACGAGCGCGGCAAGCCCTTCACCAATCAGATGGCGCGAGAGGCGGCGGCGGACTTCAACAGGTTCGGGGCTGGAGCGAAAGCCCGCGGGCTGCGATTCTTTTATCACGTTCACGGATACGAATATCGGCCGGGTGCTGATGGTCGCACACCCTTCGACGTGATGGTGGATGCCACCGATCCTGAAACCGTCGAATACGAGATGGACGTCTTCTGGGTAACTCATGCGGGTACGGATCCCGCAGCGCTGTTACGCAAGTACCCGAATCGTTGGCGGCTCATGCACATTAAGGACATGAAAGTGGACTGGCCGACCGGCGACTATTCGGGCGGCACCTCGGAAGAGGCAGACGTGCCGATTGGGACAGGACAGATCAACTGGAGCGAGGTTCTCGCAGCGGCCGAGGAGATCGGACTGGAAAAGTACTATATCGAGGACGAGTCTACAGATCCGATCGGCAACATCCCGAAGAGCGTCTCCTTTTTGGAGACGATCACGTTCTGACTGAACGGCAAGGCGGTTGCTTGCGCAGTCACTGCGTGTAGCGTCGGGCACGCCTGCGCGACCCGTACCCTGACGTGCTCAACGTGCTGGAGGGCGGCCCTCAATCGAACGACTCGGCGTAGACACCCAGGAAGACAAAAGTCTATCCGACTACGAAGTCGTAGATCTTAACGTCGGTCCAAAAGTCGCCGAACGTCTCACGAAAAACGTCGTGATCCTCGGCGACCTGATAAGCGTCGTGCCCTTCTTCATTGTCGAAAACCACGACGAGGGCGTACGTGTAACTCCGTTCGATGATGGGCCGGTCGGTGCCTGCTGGGGTCCCGTAGAAGCCGTGCCGCACGGTATCGATCCCTACCAGTGAATCCAGGCCGCCCTCGAAGGTTGCGAGCTGCCCATCGGTCAGCTCCTCTTTCAGCCAGAAGTATACGCAGTGAACGAATGTCCCGCTCCCTGCCGTTCCACCGAAGAGTGGGACTACCGCGGGAGCACTGAGCGCAGTTGCTCCGACCGTGAGGCCGGTTCTGAGAAATCCTCGACGTTGCATATCGTTCATTCTTTGATCTTACAATCGGGTGCGGACCGATGTGCGGTCACACCAACGAAGTTACCGCCGGCTGCAGGCGCTTGCAAGGAGCATACCATCTGCACTAACCTCCCGACTCCAGTTTTCTGAGTGAACCTTCAGCCATCTGATTGCCGGGGTCCATTTGTAACGCCGTCAACAACGCTGCGCGCGCACGAGCTTTGTCGCCAGACAATGCGTATAGCGATCCCAGGTTGATCCAG
>JBFHWK010000117.1:0-9032 GCA_041589075.1 Rhodothermales bacterium | reverse complement strand
GTCGACCTTTTCTTTTCTGCGAAACACACGGAGCTCATCGGCATCTTCGGCCAGTCGACGTATGCGTCGCGAGCGTTCGATCTCCTGAGCGACATGGATCCGGCCAACCTCAGCAAGTACAACAGTCTAATCCAGTAGGAAGGCGTTGCAGCTCACATGGAAATCGGCCGTGCGATAACAGCGCTATCGGACGAGTTTTTTGACACGGTCGTCAGGTTGCGACGCGATTTCCACGCGCACCCGGAGCTCTCGTTCGACGAGCACGGGACGGCACGCAAGGTTGCGGGATTTCTGCGCGAGCTTGGTTTCGAGGTTGCGGAGGGAATTGCCGGTACCGGAGTGATCGCTCATCTCGACGGTAGTCATGACGGACCGTGCATCGCCCTGCGCGCCGACATGGATGCGCTCCCGATTACGGAGGAGAACGAGTTTTCGTTTGCCTCTCGCAACCCCGGTGTGATGCATGCCTGCGGTCATGACGCGCACATGGCGTGTCTGCTGGGGGCGGCGATGATTCTGGCTCGTTTACGGAAGGACATCCGAGGCGGTGTGCGTTTTCTTTTCCAGCCTGCGGAGGAGAGGGCACCGGGGGGTGCTCAGCAAATGATCGCGGAAGGTGCGCTGGCCGCACGCGGGACGTGGCCTGCGGTAGATGCCGTGCTGGGACAGCACGTGCTTCCGACGCTTCCGGCGGGTACCATCGGCGTTCGCCCGGGAGCGTTCATGGCCTCTACCGATGAGCTTCACATCGAGATCCGCGGTGAAGGAGGACATGCGGCGGCACCACATACATTGTCGGCCGATGCCGTCTACGTCGCGGCGCAGGTGGTTGTGGCGCTGCAGTCGGTCGTGAGCCGGCATTGTCCTCCGGACATCCCTAGTGTCCTGACGATAGGACGCGTCGAGGCCGACGGGGCAACGAACGTGATTCCACCCGTCGTTCGATTGCAAGGGACGTTTCGTTCGATGGATGACGATTGGCGTTACGAGGCGCACGCCATCATCCGGCGGATCGTCGAGCACACGGTTGCCGCGCACGGGGGGGAAACGAATTGCCGGATCGAGATCGGGTATCCGCCGCTCTTAAACGATTCAGAACTTACGGGCTGGGTGCGAAGGCAGTCGACAGCGCTGCTTGGTCCGGATCGGGTGCGTGATCTCGATCTCTGGTTTGCGGCCGAGGACTTCGCGTTCTATGCACGCGAGCGCCCCGCCTGTTTCTACATTCTGGGTGTCGGCAACGAGGCGGCGGGAATCCTGCACGGACTCCACACGCCGCGGTTCACGATCGATGAGGAAGCGCTGCGGACCGGTGCCGCAACGATGGCCCACCTTGCGATGCAGTTCTGTCTCGATCCAAGCGCCGTGGACGGCTCAGCGAAGGGCTGACTCGAGCGCCGTGCTCGCGTCGGTGCGTTCGTCACGGTACTTCACGATCACGGGCGCGTAGAGAGAGACGCCGTGGCTTTCGGCGAAGGGGGACTGAGAGCGGCGGTTGCCGGGAACGACAACGGCTCCTTTGGGGATCTCGAGGACTCGACGCTCATCGCGCCGCAAGATGCGTTCGTTGACGAGGTCGTATACCGGCGTAGAACCCGTCAGTATGACGCCGGGCGCCAGGACTGCGCTGCGCCGCACGAGACATCCCTCGTACACGCCGCAGTTGCCGCCGACGAAGACGTCGTCTTCGATGATTACCGGCAAGGCGTTGGGCGGTTCGAGCACGCCGCCGATCTGCGCAGCCGCCGAAATGTGCACACGACTGCCAACCTGCGCGCAACTGCCCACCAGCGCGTGCGAGTCGATCATGGTACCGGTATCCACGTATGCTCCCACGTTGATGTACATGGGCGGCATACAGATGACACCCGGCGCTACGTAAGCGCCGGCGCGGATCGCGGACCCGCCGGGCACGATACGAACACCGTGTTCGAGCTGCGTCGACCGCAACGGCAGGGTGTCTTTGTCGAAAAACTTCATTCCACCGGTCGACACGTCGGTGAGGGTTCCGATGCGAAAGCCGAGCAGGATGCCCGCCTTCACCCAGGGGATGGCCTCCCAGGTGTTGTCGTCATTGCGAACGGCGGCGCGAATGTGCCCTTGCTCGAGTTCCCCCAGGAAGTCTGACAGTACCGCGCGTGCGGCGGTACGATCGATCTCTTCGGGCGGTGTCTCGAGGAGCGCGCGCAGCTCGCTCGGTGCGCTCGAATGCACGTCGATCTCCGGCAAGGGGATGGTCGGTCGCGTGAATCTGATTTAGAGACGCGTATTATACCGCATGACCGAGCAGTGATTCAAAAGCTTCGAGCACCGATGCCCGGCGGCTATCCGTGAGGGGAAGGAGCGGAAGCCGGAGATGGTTCTCTATCAGCCCGAGGTCGGCGAGTACCGCCTTTACCGGAATCGGGTTTGTCTCGAAGAAGCACGCGCGCATGGCGGGGAGCAGGTCGAAGTGTTCGCGCCGCGCGGCTTCGAAGCTGCCGGCCAGCGCATGACGGACGAGCTCGCTGAACGGTCCGGGCAATGCGTTCGATATCACGGAGACGACGCCGTCCCCACCGAGTGCGGCCAGCGGCAGCGCCATCTCGTCATCGCCCGCGTACACCGCCAGCGACGGCGGACGCGCCCGAAGAATATCGGTGATCTGCGACAGGTTTCCGGAAGCCTCCTTTACGCCGACGACCGCCGGCACCTCGTTTGCGATCGTCAGGATCGTCTCCGGCGTCGCGTTAAAACTTGTGCGGCCGGGGACGTTGTAAAGGATGATGGGCAGGTCTGTGGCCGAGGCGATTTCACGAACGTGCGTGCGAAAGCCTTCTTGCGTAGGCTTGTTGTAGTAGGGACCGACGACAAGCTGGCCGTCAGCATGGGCGGCGGCGGCCACTCGGGTATTCCGCACACTTGCAGCGGTGTCATTGACGCCCGTGCCGGCAATGATCGGGACCTTGCCGTGGGCCTGGTCGACGGCAGTCTCGATAATGCGCTTGCGTTCATCATCGGAGATCGTTGGGTTTTCACCGGTTGTGCCGAGAACGACGATGGCTTCCACGCCACCGTCGATTTGAAAGTCTAATAGGCGGCGGAGGGCGCCGTAGTCGACGCCTCCGTCGCTGGCGAACGGAGTTACGAGTGCGGTCCCCGTTCCACGGAAGAGGAAGTTCTGCATGATCAGTGGGCCGTGTCGAGTTTAGTAAGGTGGTGTTGCCTGGGGCGTGTCCAGTCTTCCAGCATATCCTCTAAGGTGAAGAAACCGGTACGTCCCTGTAGCCACTCGGCGGCGATGACGGCGCCTGCGGCAAAGCCTTCGCGGCTCTTGGCCGCGTGTGTTAGTGTAAGATGGTCGGCGGGTCCGTCGATGTGGACCTCGTGTTCGCCGAATACGGACCCGGCGCGGGTCGACGTTATGTGCAGCGACTCGGGTGCTATTCGTCCATGCTGCGTCTCTGTTTCGATGCGCGACTTGCGAGAGAGGCCGCCGACAATACGCTGTGCGAGGTGGTGCGCGGTGCCGCTGGGGCTGTCGGCCTTACCCGTGTGGTGAGTCTCGTGAATGTACAGGTCGAAGTCGTCGAGCCGTTCGAGTAGGGGAACGACGGACCGCAACGCGCGATCCAGCAGCGCAACGCCGAGTGAGAAGTTTGGCGCGAAAAGACAGGCGGCCTTTCTGCCGAGGACGAGCTCGCGTGCCGCCGGGATGTGGTCGTTCCAGGCCGTCGTGCCGATCACGAGAGGAATGTGTTCGCGCGAGCAAATGTCGATGGTGCGCGGGACCGCGGAGGCTGTCGAGAAGTCGATGACCGCGTCCAGCGAGCCTGCATCACTCGGGGGGTCCGGCAGCGGGTGGGTCGAGTCGTATTTGGAGATGACACGGTGCCCACGCGTCTCGGCGACGCGGGCGATGACCGTGCCCATCCGGCCGGCACCGACGATGGCGATCTTCATGTGCGGCTGCTTGTCCATTGTAGTATGGAAAGTCCTCATGACGAAGCTAAATGGCAAAAAAAAGGATATATTTTTGTGTACAAACTGTTTTTTGTTTCATATATAACACTATGAAATCCATACATGCTACCGTCGAGGCGGTAGTCGATGCCAGTCCGATGCTGCGCTTCGGGCTCGGGCACGGCTTGCTGAACCTTACGCAGGTGGCGCGATTCATTCAGCCTGCGGTGGAGGCTCAGGCGCGTAAGTCGGCGCGTATCCCGGCCATCGTGATGGGGTTGTCGCGGATACAGCAGCAGCTCTCCGGCGCAGACGTTGAAGAAGCCGCCTTTCGGATCGACCGGATGAGTGTGCAAGCACACCTGTGCGCGCTCACGCTCGTAAAGTCACCTGAAACGCACCAGCAGCTCAGCAGGCTCATTTCCCGATTGATGGGCAGGGAAGCGTATGTGACGTTCACCGAGGGTGCGACCGAGATCACGGCGATCATCGACGAGTCCGAAATGGACGCTGCCGCTTCGGTACTAACGGCGCCGCCACGGCGCATCGACCGTCGCCTTGCGGGCATCGGAATCCAGATCGGATCGAATGATCTCACGCGCCCCGGTCTTCTCTATGCAATACTCCAGCAGATCGCACTACAGGGTGTCAGCGTCGTGGAAGTCGCCTCGACGACGTCGGAGTTCAACGTGTATCTGAAGGAGAGCGACGTGCGGCTCGCGTTCGACTCGCTCTACCGAAGGTTTGTGAGGCGATGATGGCGGAACGCGGTACTCACTAGCGGACCAACAGCAAGCGCCCCGAATCACAATGGTGCGGGGCGCTTACCACGTCGTACGAGAGGAGGGACTCGAACCCCCACGGGTGTTACCCCACTAGATCCTAAGTCTAGCGCGTCTACCAGTTCCGCCACTCTCGCGGGTCGCGGGGTCTTATAACGCCGCCTCGTATTGGTTCCGAACCGAGGCTGCCTTGACCGCAACGGTGATCGCACCCGGGCCGGCCGTGACGTTTCCGCGAAGATCACGGTTCGAAACTCTCGGAGTGTGGTCGTTCTCAGACGGGCGGCAACATACGGGACGCCTGCGGGTAGAGAACGTTTTCATTGTTTCGATTCGGCCCCACCGTATGAACGCTCCTTTCCCCAGGATCCTTCTGCTCAGTCTGCTTGTTATTGCGGGCTGTTCGGCTGCAAAGGAAACCGCGATCGTCGTCGACAAGCCTGTCTCGACGGAGCCGGTTACATCGGCATCTCCGCCTGAAGCACCGACGGAGCCCGCCCCGCCCCTGCCCCCGGAGGCGATACCCGGACGCTTCGACTTCGGCAAGATGTGGACCTTCGACAATCCACCGACCGACTACTTCCAGGAGGCTTACGATTTCAAGCCCGACGACAATTGGTTCGAACGCGCGCGGCTCGGTGCTGTGAGATTCTCGACCATCTGCTCGGCCGCCTTCGTATCGCCGAACGGTCTGATCGCAACGAACCATCACTGCGGCCGCGAAAGTGTGACGGATGTCGATGAAAAGAACGAGCAGCTCCTCGACGAGGGATACTACGCGCGACATGTCGAGGACGAGCGGAAGGTAAAGGAGCTTTATGTCGAACAGCTAATCACCATCGACGACGTGACCGACAAGGTGTACGCTGCCGTGTCCGGCGTCTTTGGTGACGAGGCTCAGGAACGTGCGCGCAGTGACAGAAGCGAGAGTATCCAGACGCAGCTCACGAAGGCGGCCAAGCTTAAGGACACCACGTTGACCGTGCAGGTCGTCTCGTTGTATAACGGCGCGCAGTATTCGGCGTACACCTTCAAACGTTACAGCGACGTGCGGCTTGTCATGGCGCCCGAGCTGCAGGTCGGGTTCTTCGGCGGTGATCCCGACAACTTCACGTACCCCCGGTACAATCTCGACTTTGCCTTCTTTCGTGCCTACGGAGTCGATGGACTCCCTCTGAAGACGGAGCATTATTTTGAGTGGGACACGACCGGCGTCAATGAGAGGGACCTCGTGTTTATCGTCGGGAGTCCCGGGTCGACGAGTCGACTGCTTACGGTCAGCCAGCTCGAGTTCGAGCGTGACGTATCGCTCCCGGCGAAGATCGCACTCTTCAAGGATCGGTCTCGAGTTCTGAAGGAGTTTATCGACCGTGACCGCGTGGAGGCCGATAAGTTCAATATTCGAAACGTGTACTTCACCCTGGAGAACTCCATCAAGGCGTGGGAGGGCCAACTACGGGGCCTCAAGGATCCGATTCTAATGTTGCGCAAGGGTGCGGCGGACGACACATTGCGAAAGCGGATTGCCGAGTCGGACTCACTCGCCAAGTTGTATGGCGCGATGTTCGATGATATCTCGGCCATGCAGCGCGCGAAGAGGGCGGTGGCTGATCAGTCCGGCGCCTTCACGTATTTCGGCGCTCCGGAGCTGACGTCGCACATTCTTTTGCGAGCACTTTACGGGTTCTTGCATGACTTTCTGAAGGTGCGCGGCGCGCCGGCCGAACGCGTTAACGAGCTGAAGAGAGACGGACTGAAGGTCAAGGACTGGCCGGCCGACGTCGAGCGAGCCTACATGGTGGCACGGTTCCGAGACTTGGAGAAGTACCTTGGCGCCTCGCATCCCCTGGTCCGAGGAATCCTCGGAGGGCGATCACCGGACAGCCTGGCCGCCGAGCTCGTGGCGAAATCGGCGCTTATCGACTCAACGGGTTTCGCGAAGCTTCTCGAGAAAGGGTATCTCACCAGCGGCGATGCGAGCGTCAAGCTGATCGAAGCTCTGGCACCGGCCTACCTGAGCATGGGTCAACAGCTCGCCAGCTTCGAAACAACGGAGAAAAACATCAATGCGCGACTTGCGCGCGCACGTGTCAGCATCTTCGGCAAAAACAGACCTCCGGACGCGACGTTCACACTGCGACTCTCCGACGGTGTCGTGTCCGGGTATACCGACGACGGCACGTATGTACCGGCCTTTACCACGCTTGGTGGCATGATCGAGCGCCACTATGAGCATCAGGGGCGCGAGGAGTGGGCGTTGCCGGAACGTTGGCTAAATACAGGTCCGGAAGTAGACCTGACGACCCCGCTCAACTTCGTGTCGACGAACGACATCACCGGCGGAAGCTCCGGTTCGCCTGTGCTTAGTCGTGATTTGAAGGTCGTCGGCATCGCGTTCGACAGCAACCTGCAGGCGCTGCCGAACGAGTACCTGTTTCGGGACGAGCTCGGGCGCACGGTGTCCGTCGATTCCCGCGCGGTCATCGAAGCGCTCGATGACGTGTACGATGCCGACCGCATCGTCCTTGAACTCACCAGGGGTACGTTCTACGAGACGGAAGAAGAAGCCGACGCGGCCGTAGCATCATCGAAGTGACGCGTTCAGGACGGGTCACCAGCGATGGCGGTCAAGACGGCGGGTGCGACGTCGGTCAGTGATCGGACGCCCGCGAACTTCTGTGCCGCCGGTCCCAGCGCTGCGAACGGAACGGGATTTCGGGTGTGCGTCTTTGTCGAGAGATCCTCGATGTTGCCGTGATCGCTGGTCATGATCAGTGTAATGGGAAGCCTGTCGATTCGTTCGGTCACGCTCTTGAGAAAAATGTCGATCGTAGCTAGCACCGTGCCGGCCATGGTCATCGACTGACTGTGGCCGACTTTGTCGGTCAGAAAGTACTCGAAGATGGTCAGGCGATGCCTGGTGGCGAGGTCGACGAGGGCCTCCGCGGCCTTGTGTTCTGTCACGGGTGTGACGGCAAAGCTCGCGTTAACCAGACCGACGCCGGTGACGTCTGCAGCGACGGCACGGCCCGCCGCAAGATCGTCAAGATCGCGGATCTTGATTCCAGCATCGATGCAGCACCGCGTCGTAACCGTCCATCGGTCGCGCCGACGACTTCGCTTGAAGAAGGGGGGCGGGTACGCGTTCGCAAACGCCGCAGATTCGCGGTCGCCGGTGAGTTGCGTCACCCGAAGGAACACGTTCTTTGTGGCAATGGTCTCGTGACTTGTCGAATGCGGGTAGGGGCCGAAGTGACGGCCCGCGAGGCGCGCGCAGTTCACGCCCGTGAACAATGTGGCCTGACCGGTACCGCTCTGGGGGAGCCCTTCAATGTCGAGGTTAGCGTCGATTGAGCGATATAAGAAGCGCTCGGACTCGAAGCCGTCACTACTCATGAGACGATTGAGATGAGGAGGCGAGTGTCGCGCAAGCGGGTTGCTGCCCGGATCGTCTCGCCCCACCCCGAGGCCGTCGATGAACACGAAAAGGATGTTCATGAGGCTGACTTTTTCGAGGTCGCCGCGACGATCAGCCACTCTAGGTCGGTATCACTTGCAAGTCGATGAAGGCGACTGTCGTCATCGGCGCCCCCGATACTGAATACCGGCCGTCCTGCCGCGATCGCCCATTGGATGGACGGTGTCACGGGGTTTCGGCGATCCACAGTAACCACCGCACTACTCAGTGCTGCAAGCACAAACCCACTCTCCTCGACATCGTGTGCAAAGGGGCCATGATTCATCGGGAAGGCGCTTACCAGGACGCCGCCACTTCGCACCGTTGTCGTTGCAACCGGACGCAGCTCACGTACGAGTTTGCTGAGCCCGCACGGCACCATCATCGCTGCAGGTTGCGGAGGATCTGCGTCGTTGCAGAGTTTGTGGGCGACTACGTCGAAGCCGGAAGACGCCCCGGTTGCCGGCACTGCGTCTGCGTCGGCGACGGTTCGAATGGCCTTCTGAGCCAACTCGAAACTTGCATCGGACAGCGGTGGCGATGCAACGAAGGCCACCCAGGGCTTCGAGAGCGTTTCACGTTGTCCGTAGACATATAGCGCAACCGGCCGGTGGCCTCGAGGCAAGTCCGCGAGACCTGAGGGCCAGTCGTCGTCGAGCATGTTCGCGACATGAACGTGTTTGTCGCGCAGTGCCTCCACTTCGCTTTGCGCCTGCGGCAATCGATCGGCCAGAGCGTCGCTGAGGTTCCTGGTGATTTGCGCGGCCCCCGGTATGCCCTTGAGTCGCAGCAGCACCTGCTCGCGTGGACAGGTGAGCAGGGCCTCGGGGTCAGGAAAACTGTCCGCCAGT
>JBFHWK010000116.1:0-9093 GCA_041589075.1 Rhodothermales bacterium | reverse complement strand
GACTCGAGAGACTCACCGCTCCCAATTCGCGCCGACGCATACGCAATGGACATCTGCCGCGGATCGAAAATGGCAAAACTAGGAGCCGATGCGCCTGCGCCCGGGACTTCAAACTCGTCGATGGCCGACTGTTGCGCGCGGCCCGATGACAAGACCCCTCCGCGCAGTTCCAGTCGATTGTTGATCCGGAATGCTGCCACGGCGTGCACTGCGGACTCCCGCACTCCGGTATACGGTTGGACGGGGTCGCCCGCTTGCGACTCCCCGGATCGCAGATCGCTCAGCAAACGCCCGAGGACTCCAAGCTGAAAGCGAAAGCGCCCTGTCGTTCCGGCTGCAGTCAACCGTCCCGACCAGCCCCTGTCGGCACTGGAAAACTGCTGGGCCGTCGTGATGCCGGAAGCCTGCACGGCTTCTGCATCGTCCACCAGAGGAACGAGTTGTACGACGCTCGTGGCGGGACCCGAAAACAGATCTTGCGGTCCCGGGCCCAATCGCAGCCGCACCGAACCGAGTGCGGCCGGATCGACCATGCCCAGCGGCAGGAAAGACGGGCCCGCTCGAAGCGCCGAGTGCCCGAGGGGGACGCCGTCGAAAAGCACCGTCATTCGTCGCGGGCTGGTTCCGCGGATAATCGGCACGGCCGTGGCGCGGCCTACCTGCGGTGCTATGCTGCCCGTGAGCTCGGTAAGGAAATCCGAGATGAGACGAAGGGAGGCGTAGGCCGGCGCGGTGGACACGTCGAACGTGGCTGCGGTGGACAGCGTCACAACATCACCCGAGAGAAACGCCAGTTCCGTTTCCTGAGGGCGCGTCTGAGCCACGTCACTGGAATCCCTGTCACCGCCGGATGCGGCGGCGGGCTCCAGGACGAGCAGGAACGCCAGAAAAGCGAGAAGGGAGCGCAGCATGCTGTGGGGCGAAAGCGAAATGTAGATCGCCCGAAAAGACCTCGAAAGAGAGGTTTTTGTAGATCCGACCAATTCCGGGCAGCGTGCGATCGATGGGCCTCACACATCCTCCACCGCGACATCGCCCGCCATCCGGCCTTGCTTCATCTAACGACGAAAATCCGCGTTTTTGCGGTGGGCGAGCGGCTATCTGGTCGCGCAAGCCCGCAACCTCGTGCCGTGTGCGAGGTACGAACTCTTGCAGGCGTCGGCCGTTGGCGTGTCCGACGCCTCGACAGGATCGACGAGAGGAGGCAGAGAATGACGTGGCTGAGAAGGAACTCGCACAGTCGCTCCGCTGTGTTTGGGTTTACAGTTCTTTGCGTGTTAAGCGGCTGTGACTCTACTGATTTGCCCGATGAGCCGCAGGAGCCGAAACCCCAGATCGAGGTTCTCGACGGCGTCGCTGATCAGGTAATGCTCGTCGGTGATAGCGTTCGAGTCGCGCTGCGACCCCTCTTTCGTCGGTCGGACGGCGGCGTGATGTTCTTTACGGTCAGTTCTAACGGTGATAACGTCGACGCGACCGTTGTTCTAGACACGCTGATCGTCAGAGCACTCACGCAGGGGACCGACACGGTTGTTGTGTTCGCACACGGTCGCGAAGTCGAATCGTCGAGGATCAAGTTCGCGATCCAAGTTCTCTGTCCGCTGGAGATCGGACCGCATGAGGCGAGTTACTTCCCGTGGGATATAGGCCGACGTTGGACTTACGCGTATACTGAAGTGAGTCAACCCCCTTGGGAAGAAGTAACGGAGACGAAGGGGACCGTCGTTTGGGAGATCAAAGCCTTCGCCTTCCACTGCCAAACCGCCAATTTGAGAATCAGGGAGGAGTTTGTCGGTACGAGAATTTGGGATCCGGACGGATACCGAGACAGCGTTGATTATTCATTTAACCGGGACCTGTTGGCTCGGATCGCTGAGAAGAATCTAGAGGTGGATGTGGTCTCAGCGCGTACGCATCCGTACATCGGGCCAATAAAGTGGCGGCAACCTGCTTCTGAGCCGGAAGTCGTGCGAGACACGATACGCTCTTGCGCCGCTGATGGCTGTCGGTTCATCGTGTATGAATTGGAACGCGACCAGGGTCTGAAGTACTGGTATTACAGTCTGGTGGGTCGCAGCAATCGACAGTTCGAGTTAGTAAGAACGGACTGAGCGAGAGGCATTGTCATCACGGTCGTCGGCACGCCAAGCTTCAGCCAAGACTTCGTCGAGAAGTAGTGCCGCCGATGTGCTTTCGGGACCCGCGATGGCAGACACCGTATGGAAATCGAGGCCGGTGCTGATTGTCGACGCGGATAGTTTCCGCCAGGCACCCGATGCACACCTAGAAATCAAAAAAGCCCCGCCGCCAAATGCAGCGAGGGCTCTGTTGCCTGCTCAGAAGAGAGAGGTGGGGGCCGCTACTTGAGCAGCACCATCGTCTTAACCAGCGCACCCTGTGAGGTCTCGAGCCGGTACAGATACAACCCACTGGGCAGATGTCCTGCATCGAATACCACTTCGTGACGTCCCGGCCGGTAATGGTCATCGACGAGATCGGCCACGCGGCGGCCAAGCACATCGTGAACCGTTACCTGTACCCGGTCCGCTTCAGGCAGGTCGAAGGCGATGGTCGTCGCAGGGTTGAAGGGATTCGGATAATTCTGGCGGAGCTCGAACTTGTCCGGCACTTCGGCAAGCCGGTCACCGGCGGCCCCGCCGAAGGTCACATCCGTGATCGTAGCCCTGTACGAACGCGTCCGTCCCTGCTCGCCGATGAAATAGAAAGACAACACGACTAGATCGTCGCCGACGAAGCCTCCGGAGCCGTCTGCGCGCCGAAGATCTTCAAACCGTAAGCGATACGTCCGCGGCTGCTCCGTCAGCTTTACGACGGACCCAAAGTGATCGGAAGTCGTGATCGAAGCTTTCTCCAGAAGTACGCGGAACTGAGCATCACCACTGGCCGTGAATTCCAGATACTGATAGTCGGTCGCGTCGACGGGCAGACCGCCGGGCTGGAGATAGCGAAACGCGGCAGCCCACGTTCTTATATCTCCCGACATTGCGACTCCTCGTTCAACGGCGCGCTTGCCGGCGCCATACGTCTTGCCCGAACGCTCCGGTGTGACGTCGAATTCGACGTCTGCCGCATCCTCTTCCTGGTCGAACGCAAATCCCCACGTCCCGTCCGAAACGTAGAACTGATCACGGCCCACCAGGCCCGGTGCCTCGAGGAAGAACGCAGCATCGAATATCGGCCCCGTGTGGACTTCAAGCCGAGACACGTGCCGCTCATCGGGCGTAGTCACTATGACGGACGTTTCGAACGCTTCCGGATCCGCCCCTTCGCTCCTCGACACGGTACCGCCGGATAACGTTGCTTCGCGAACGGCTGAGCCGTTGAAGACCTCGAGTAGTATCCGGCCCCCTTCGTACCGGCCGTTTCGAATGTAGAGAGCGGGAAGCTCAGGCCTGACATCGCCGTTCAGATACGATAGCGGTGCTCCGTTCGCCAGCGCGTCGAGAATGTCGGTCGCAAGGCGAACCGCATACGCTTCCGAAGCCGCCCACACCTGAAAGTTAAAGACTGATTCGGAAACGGGAACGGTATACTCTTCGAGTCGAAAACGGCTATCGATGGTCGCGCCGAGAGCGTCCAGATAAGCCACAAAACTAATTGCATAGTCGACGTGCCGGGTCGGATGTACGATCTTCGTCATGACGAAAGAATGACCGTTGACGTCGACGAGTCGAACGTCCTCGAGTGACGCTCCCCGAAGACGATCACAGATCGCTTTCGTGTGTTCGTAGACCTCACCGGCGGAAGTTGCGGCCGCGAACACTGCGCCGACTCTCTTATTGTCTTCGCGCAGGTAGTCTACTGCGACGATGTCGGTGGCATTCGTTACGGGCAAGAGATCACGTGGAGACACTTCATGGGCAAGGCTTTCGCCGGGCCCTTTTTCCGGAACAAACTGATCGATCCCACTGGAACCCATCTGCTTTCCAAACCCCTGAACAAATCGCGGCGGAGCAGTGAGGTCGACACCGGTTAACTGGGCCTCCCTGCGCCGGCTGAAAAGTACGCGGGCAAGCTTCTCGGCCATCGTTCCATTCGATTCAATCCCGCTGCCACAGCCACAGCTAACGCCGGTGGGTGTCAGGGTCACCTCACCGTAATCATCCTCCGCCGGATTGCTGTTGGCGGGTGTCGAGTCGGGATCATAAAGCGCCGAGGCCGTTACCTCCGCAACGTTTGTTATAGGATCGGTCCATGCCTCGTTTGTGGCGGTGATGTACAGCGTGTCGCTTTGTCCGGTGCCGAGGTTGCCAAGGTCCCACAGACCCGTTGTCGAGTTGTAGGTATCCGTGACGTCACTGAAGGTAGCCGACACGAAAACGAGGCTGTCCGGCAGCAAGTCGGTGACCTGCACGCCCGTCGTCGGATCGCCGCTGTTGGTCACGGCGATGGTGAATGTAATGTCTTGGCCCTCATCCGGTGTGGGATCATCAACGGACTTCGTGAGACTAAGGTCGGCCTGGGTCTTCTGAACCACGGCACCGAGGATCACCTGTCGATTGATGGCGTCCTCGAAGTCCATGCTCGGCTGCTCGGTGCCGTCCGCGGTGATCGACTTATACACGGTTGCCATCGTAGACGAGAGCGCATTCTGATCGGTGCCCTCGGTGTACGTCGCCGGCGTTGCATAGGTGGAGTCCTGACCTGAAAACGCGCCGACAACGACGAGGTCGCCGGACACGACGTTCAAAGGGGCGGGCAGCGGCAACGGATCGACTGTCCTGGTCGTGTCCGTACCCGTCTCGCCGATCGGAGTAGCCTGTGACACGTTGCGCAGCGTGACGGCGGCGTAGTGTTCCTCGAGTTCGTACGGGGGCTCGCCGGTCCAGTTCACTACTAAGTCGGAGTTCGAGGCAGCCTGGATCCCAGTTTCGTTCAAGTACCACAGCTCTATGCGACCGCAGAAATAGGAGTGGTTTGCACCGCTGGTGTTCTTTGTACAGATCACGTCGGACGTCACCTTGCTGAGTGACTGTCCGCCATATGTTGCAGACTGGACCGACCGGTCGGGAGGCGGGGCTAGTGTCGTGTCCTTGCCGTTCTCCATCCCGGCAAAGAGGATCAGGAGACGGTCCGACCCTGCGCCGGCCGTGTGTGTCAGTCCGGTCGTCCAGGAGTTTGCGAGCTCGACGTTTTGGGCCGCAGCCGACCAGACCATTAGCAGCGATGAGAACAACACTGCCCAGGATAGGGTGGTGCGTCTCAATATCCCCTGGCGGCAACGCCTATAAGGCTGGCGTTCTGATAAAGGATGTACCTGCTGGCGTCTGTACATCGCTTGCATTCGATTCAGACTGTTTTGTCAACTAGCAAGGCGACTTGGAGGTCGCTGTGTTCGGATTTAGCGTATCCCCTCTCTTCGTAGATCGGCGAGAATTGACAGATCCAAAGCACTGGCGCGGTGCGAAAAAAGCTCGAAGAAACGCTGTGTTCACCGGGCAATTCAGAAAAGTGACCGGCCTTACACGGTCTGCCTGAATCCGGGGGCGATGTACTCTCGCACTCGATAACCACGCGGGGGAATTGCCCCCCGATCTTTTCGGACAGACGCCGTTCGCGCCGGCCCGAGACCGGAGCCAACACGTACGAGAATTTGAGGATCGAGCGGCCGCATCCCGTCCTCGCGGTTCTGGCGGCTCCAACTCATCGCCCACGCGTACATCGCAATGAACACGAACACGTCCAATGGAATACCCGCGAGGAGGTACAGCAACGGCAGGAACAGAAGCGACCCTTCGTGCAGGAGAGCTGCCTGCAGACCGTACTTCAGAGGAGCGAGCACCGCGATGTATGCGACAATCATGATTGTCGCCAGCCATTTCCTAGGCCAGCTCAGGTCGAGCAGGTAAAGGGTAAATGCCAGAACCACGGGAACGATGACGATGACGCAGAAGCTCGCGGTCATCATGCCCCTCATGTAGTCGGCAAGGGTGTAGGGAAAACGCTCCGGGACAAGCCAGAAAAAAAAGACCGACGTCAGATGTACGATCGCGACGAGCCTGAGCAGATAGCGAAGCGCCATGCGCTCGCGGTTCACCGCGAAGCTGAGCGCGCCTACCGCAATGCAGGCTCCCAATGATATCGCGAGCACCTGCCAGGAAACGCTCCCGGCCGGGACCTCCAGATAGGGAATAAACAGCGCATAGCCCCCGAACGTATGCCGGGACATTACGACACTGCCTTGCAACTCGACAGCCTGATGGATGACCGCCAGCACGTGACCCCAAAAAGCGGCGACGTATCGTTCTCCTAGAAGAAGCGCACCAACCAGAAGAAGCGTCGTGAGAACTGTGCAGACAAGAGTCCGTCGTCGAAACGGAAGGTGCGCGATACCGCGGTGCTCCTGAAAGTACGACGTGCCCGCCCCGGCATAGTGTCTCCCATCTCGCCGTATGTCCCTCCCACGTTTCAATTCGGGCGCAACCTAGAAGTCATGGAAGACACCGAAGGTGGCGCCGGTCCGTTCATAGAAGGGGTTGTGGTAGAGTGACGCGGAGACACGGAAACCCCAGCCGGCATAGACCCACTGCCGCCATGTGGCGCCGACTTCCCAACTGCGAAAGTTCGTGAAGATGTTCAGTGGACTCGTTACGAGGTACGACTCGTCTCCAAAGGCATACCTCAGTGAAACCGAGTGGCTGCCCTCTCGATGGTGTGTCAGGGCGGCGTAATGGTAACGTGAGACGGCTTCGCCGGGGGTACTGTAATTCCACCGCACCCCTCCTTGTATCAAGAGTCCCGGAATCGTGTAGACGGCCAGATCCGCTGACACATGGTAGTCCTTGTGCTCGTCCTTGGCACTGTATAATCCCACAGTGACGCCCGTCACAATGGAACCTCTACCTCCCCACTTACGAGCCACACCGGCATCCACAACAAAGCGCGGTGTAAAGAAGCCGCCGCTGCTGACACCAAGCGCCGCGGAGGTGCGCCATGAACGGCCGACGTCCCGGTTGTTCTGGACCTTGTAAAAGAAACTCCGATCCCCGAAACGCTCGAAGAAGTTGGCTTCGAGAAACCAGTTGTCGCGTGGCGAAACGCGCTTGATGCCGGCCACGCGCACGCCACGCCACGGGTCGAAGTCTCCGGTGAGCTGGTAATACTGGCCGCCGATTTCCAGCGTGCCCGGTGACTGCGAAGCAGCGTCGCGAACCGCCGCTATCGGGGCAAGCGCGACCCACAGCAGGAATATGAGATTACGCAGCGGCACGTTCTGCGGCTGTTGGTTCGAAGGCGATTAATTCGTGATAGAGGATGTCGGCGATGTGCATCGCGGCGCGTCCATCGCCGAAAGGATTTTCCACTTCGGTCATGCGCTCGTAGGTGGACTCGTCTTCCCACAGCTTGCTGATCCACGCCCTGATCGTTTCACGATCCGTTCCGACAAGTGCCCCTCCTCCAGCATCGATAAGCTCCGGCCGCTCGGTCGCGTTTCGAAGCACGAGCACCGGCTTACGCACAGCCGCGGCTTCTTCCTGAACACCGCCGCTGTCCGTCATGATCAGCCAGGCGTGCTTGAGCAGCCAGAGCATCTGGGGATAATTAATTGGGCCGGAGAGGATTACGCGGCTCGCAAGGTGAGGGTCGAGCAACGACATCTCCGAGTACACATCGTCGCGAACCACCTTGTTGGGATGGACGGGCCAAACGAACAGGACATTGTCGTAGGTCTCCACGACCTGCCGCACCGTGCGGGCGACCTCGCGGATTCGCTGATGCCAGTTCTCACGGCGATGCGCGGTAACCACGATAAGCCGGTTGCTGTCCACGTGGAACCTGTCAACGAGGTCGCAGACGACACAATCTTCCCGCATACCCTGACCGTGGAAGTACGAGGCCACATGCCGCATGCCCCACAGCGTTGCATCTACGATTGTGTTGCCGACACAATGGACGCTGCCGGGAGAAATGCCCTCTGCCACCAGGTTGCGAACGGCGCCGTGGGTCGGTGCGAAATGCCATCGCGCAATCCGCGCGATCAGTTGCCGATTCTTCTCCTCCGGAAAAGGATCGTAGGCCAGATGTGACCGCAGGCCGGCTTCCACGTGCCCGACTGGAATCTGTTGGTAGAACGCGGTCAGCGCCGTTACGAGCGCCGTAGAAGTATCGCCGTGAACAAGGACGGCGTCCACGTCAGCCCCCGACATAAACCGGTCGAGATGATCCGCCAGGACCGAGGTCAGATAACCCAGCGACTCGCGCTCTCGACGGAGGTCCAGAGAGATTTCAGGTTTGATGCCAAAGAACTCAAAAAGCGGCCACGCCATCTCTTCGTGTTGACCCGTATGAAGCACGAGGGGGTGTAAGGGCGAGTTCTTCAGTGCGTGGTAGACGGGCGCCATCTTGATGATATCCGGGCGGGTCCCCATGGCGAGAAGAATGACCCGCTCATGCCGCATGTGATCATGTGCAGGCAGAACGGATTCCGAACGGCCGTTTGGGAGTCGCCTTTTGTCAGGGGCAGCCTTGTCATGCTCGGTAGAAAGTGGGTGGACCGAAAGCTTCATCTGGGTTGCGGGTGTCGTGCGATCAAGGGTGGTAGTGTCCGTCAGGACGTAGTTCATCATCTCGGGCGCGGGCAGATATCGTACCGGCCGGCGGTCGATCGCCGCGCTACATCGGGGAGCGCATCGCCTCCTTTGTCACCGGGTCGGGAGTCCCGTACAGGAAAGTCCTCAGAATGCGCACGAGAACGGCCGAGAGCGCTGAATCGAGATGCTGATCGTCCTGGAACGAGGCTGTCTCTAGCCGCATTCGATTTGATCCAGGAATCAAAACGGGGGCGAATGCCGGGCGCCTCCGCTACCCCCGTTGTCAGAAAATCATTCCGCCCGGCGAAAATCCTGCCGGCGATGACTTCACGCAGCGCGCCGATGCGTCGATGCTCCTTCGATGACCACTACTCCATTCCGCAAGGCCCAGACCGTTCCAGTGACATGCACACCCTCTTCGATTATCAGCGTTTCGGCTACAAGACTTGCCGAGCAATTCCACGAGCCGACCCGCGTACCGGTGCTTACATTGAGGCGGCCTTCCACGTTGACGACACCCCGAAGCTCCACCGATCGCCCG
>JBFHWK010000115.1:0-9097 GCA_041589075.1 Rhodothermales bacterium | reverse complement strand
TTCAACATGAGCATCGCAGTCGGTGTGGGCATCATCGCCGTGGCCGGTCTCGCGGCGGAAACCGGTCTGGTCATGCACGTATACCTCCATGAAGCCGTGCAGCGTTATCGACGCGAGGGTCGGTTTACCAGCCGCGAGGCGCTGAACAGAGCACTTGAAGAGGGTGCTGTCGACCGCGTTCGACCCAAACTCATGACCGTGTTTACGACGATTCTCGGACTCCTGCCCGTTATGTTTGGTACCGAGATTGGAACCGAGGTCATGAAGAGGATCGCTTCCCCGATGGTCGGCGGACTCGTAACTTCAACCGTAAACACACTAATCGTTATTCCGGCGATATACGCAATTGTGTATCGCTGGCGGTACCGGTCCGAGCTGGGCTTGAAGACGCCTTCCGACGACGGGCACCGCGCACACATGTCGGATCAGGCGGGCGCGGAGCCGGCCGAACCTCTCACGAAGGAGGCAGCACACGAATGAATCTGATTCCTGAATGGGCGCCGGGCCTTCACCCAATGGTGGTCCATTTCCCGGTGGCGCTGCTGACGGTCGCCGTGCTTGCAGATCTCGCGGGTCTGTTGTGGCGCGATCGCCGCAACCTGCAGAAGTTCACAGTGGCGCTGTATGTGATCGGAGGCGTTTCAGTCATCGCCGCCTACTTCAGTGGAGAGTATGGACTGGAGAACATCGTGCCGCCGGTAAGAGCGGAGCGTGCCATTACCCGTCATGCCGACCTGGCGCAGTGGACCGCATGGTTCTTCGGGGTTTTCGCCGTCGCACGCCTGATTGTATTTCGGGTGGGCGCAACCCGCAATCTCTGGATAAAGGCGTTCCTGGCCCTCCTGGGTGTAGGAGGCTTCGCAATGCTGTTCGTTACCGCAGAGAGGGGCGCACGTCTTGTGTTTGAATACGGCGTCGGTGTCCAGGCTGTCACCGAGCAGTCACAGGTCCGAGCGCAGCTCGCACCACCGGGCGAAAGCCTCATCCCCTATGACGACGGCTGGAAGTTGCAGCCGGTGCTCCCGACCGACTGGAAAGCCCGCGCCGACTGGCTCATCGGTGACCCATCTGCGATAAAGACCAGCATCGTCGAGGTCGACAGCGCGAGACGGGCCATTGAAATCCGCGCGACAGGACCGCCGGAAATGTTTGTATTCAAACCGGAGCTCGCGGACGTCGAGGCGGAACTGCTTTTCGATGCCGACAACTTTCAAGGACGCTTCGGAATCGTCCACTCGGTACACGACCGCTTCAACTACTTCTTCGTCGAATACGACGGTACGAACATCTCGCAGGGCCGTGTGGTGGATGGCAAGCGCGAGGTGCTGGATTCGGCAGAGCGTGACTACTCCGGCATCTCTCTGATGCGCCTCGTTGCCGACGGCAGCCACTATCGCGCGTATGACGGAGCCGGTCTGGTGGCGCACGGCCACTCGATCGTGGCCGAAGACGGTCGAGCCGGGCTTCGGTTCGAGGGGAACGGCGAGCTTAGGGTTATTCTGATGCTGGCGAGGACCTTGCAGTAGACGTGACGCCTGCGCTGATCCAATCGGCGTGCGAAGCGACACAAGAGTAATCGTTCCCGTCCCCAGTAGAGCGCCGGGCGGGCCACCGCTTAGAGCCTTGCTGAGAGTGCTTCGTTATCACCTCATGAGGGTCGCATCACAGAGGTCACTTTCACTGGGCCTCACCAGCTAAACCACTCTTACACCGGCACACGATGAAGCACGATCACGAACACGTCGATCACGTCGGATCGGCTCAAGGACGCGGCCCTGGCGATATCCACGGCGCGCAGAGCAGCAAGTCGCACGGAAACGGAAACCACGCGGGCCACGAGACGGCCGAAGACAGGCACGGCCACGGCCACCAAGATCATCATGCGCACATGGTGGCCGACTTCCGCAAGCGCCTCTGGATCTCACTCGCACTGTCGATCCCAATCCTCGCCCTCTCACCGATGATCCAGGAGTTCCTGGGACTCGGCGAAGCACTACGGTTCGATGGCGATCTCTACATGCTCTTCGGCCTATCGTCCGTCGTCTTCTTCTACGGCGGGTGGCCTTTTCTGACCGGACTCGGTCGGGAACTGGCGGCGCGGAGACCGGGCATGATGACCCTAATCGCAGTCGCTATCACCACGGCCTACTTCTACAGCTCAGCGGTCGTGTTCGGGCTTGCCGGCAAGATCTTCTTCTGGGAGCTGGCGACACTGATCGATGTGATGCTGCTGGGTCACTGGATCGAAATGAAATCCGTGATGGGCGCGTCGAAGGCCCTGGAAGAGCTCGCGCGGCTGATGCCCTCGGAGGCGCACCGCATAGAGGCGGACGGCTCCCTAACCGACGTACCCCTGAGTGAGCTCCACGCCGAGGACCGGGTTCTCGTAAAGCCCGGCGAGAAAATACCGGCGGACGGCGATGTCATCTCGGGGCACAGCTCGGTGAACGAGTCGATGCTAACGGGCGAGTCCGTACCGGTCGAAAAGAAAGCAGGCGCGCCTGTGATCGGCGGCAGCATAAACGGCGAAGGCTCACTGACAATAGAGGTCAAGAAAACCGGCGCGGAGAGCTTTCTCTCCCAGGTCATCGATCTGGTGCGCGAGGCGCAGGAGAGTAAGTCCCGGACACAGGACCTGGCCAACAGGGCGGCACTGTGGCTGACCATCGTTGCTCTCGGCGGAGGCGCAATCACAATGTTCGTGTGGTTCGTCTTAATGGACTCAGATTTCGTGTTCGCGCTTGAACGAACCGTCACCGTCATGGTGATCGCCTGCCCACACGCGCTCGGCCTGGCGGTGCCTCTCGTCGTAGCTGTATCCACGGCACTGGCTGCGGGCAATGGCCTGCTAATCCGCGACAGAACGGCATTCGAAGCCGCCCGCAATCTGCAGGCAGTCATCTTCGACAAGACGGGCACGCTCACCGAAGGCCGGTTCGGAGTCACTGATACGCTGGTTTTCTCGAAAGACTATTCCAAGCGGGACGTGCTGCGACTCGCGGCCGCCGTTGAGGCGCACTCTGAGCATCCGATCGCGCACGGCATCGTGCGCAGCGTGGATTCACCGCCGCCGGTCGAAAACTTCGAGTCCATACCGGGAAAGGGAGCCATGGGCACCGTAGAGGGTCACGAGATAAAGGTCGTAAGCCCGGGATACGTGCGCGAGCACGGTCTCCGCGTCGATCTACAGAGCATCGACGAACTCTCCGAGCAGGGCAAGACCGCCGTGTTCGTCGTGATCAACGGATCGGTGGCAGGTGCAATCGCCCTGGCTGACATCATCCGACCGGAGTCAAAAGAGGCCGTGGCGTGGCTCCACAAGCACGGCATCAGGACGATGATGCTCACGGGCGACAACAGAAAAGTCGCGAAGTGGGTCAGTGAACAAATTGGCCTCGACGAGTTCTTCGCAGAGGTGCTGCCGCACGAAAAGTCGGCGAAGGTCCGCGAGGTGCAGTCGCGCGGCTTGACAGTTGCCATGACCGGTGACGGCGTGAACGACGCTCCCGCCCTCGCACAGGCTGATGTCGGCATCGCGATCGGCGCGGGCACCGATGTGGCCGTCGAGACGGCCGACGTAGTCCTCGTCCGAAGCAACCCGAAGGACGTTGCGGCAATCGTCGGTCTATCAAGATCCACCTACAGGAAGATGATCCAGAATCTCTGGTGGGCGGCAGGGTATAACATTATTGCGATACCGGTTGCGGCGGGCGTACTCTACGGGATCGGCGTTGTGCTCGGGCCGGCCGCCGGAGCCGCGCTGATGTCACTGAGCACTGTAATTGTGGCCATCAACGCAAGGTATCTGAAGGTCGGCGAGACGCTCTGAGCGAGCGCTTGCGCTGTAAAGGACGAACACACATGACATACGTCGTAGCTCAACCGTGCATCAACTGCAAGTACAACGACTGCGTGGAAGTCTGCCCGGTCGATTGTTTCTACGAGGGCCCAAACTTCCTGGCCATCCACCCTGACGAGTGTATTGACTGCAACGCATGCGTTCCGGTGTGCCCCGTCGAGGCAATCTTCGCGGAAGATGAACTGCCGGAGGAATGGTCGCATTACACCGAGTGGAACGCGTATCTGGCGCAACAATGGAAAGAGCTGGGCCACAATATCACCGAGAACAAAGATGCGCTTCCAGATGCGGAGGAATGGAAGACCCGCGAAAAAACCGAGCAGGACATCCTGACGTGGGATACCGGCGACGGTGAAACATCCGATTAGATGTCACGCAGCGCAGTACATTGCCTCCGCGGCCCCAGGATCATGAAGATATAGGAGACAGGAGCGATGACGGATACCCCGACCATGACGACATACTACTATTCGAAAACCGTAGATCTGCCAACCGCTGCTGCGGAACAACGCGTCCGCGAAGAACTGAGCAAGGAGGGTTTCGGCGTACTCACCGAGATCGACGTGACGGCGACCATGAAGAAGAAACTCGATGTCGATTTCCGGCCCTACAAGATCCTCGGTGCCTGCAATCCGCATTTCGCTCATCAGGCTCTGCAGGCGGAAGACAAGATCGGCACAATGCTGCCCTGCAACGTAATCCTTCAGGAGACCGCGGACGGCCACACGGAAGTTGCTGCCGTCGATCCGATTGCGTCCATGCAGGCCGTCGGGAACGAGAAGCTTGCCGGTATTGCCGGTGAAGTACGGCAGCGGCTCCGAAAGGTGATCGATAGCTTGTAGTCGAACACGCCCGAAGCATGCACTTGACTTCGTGATCACACCGCGGTCGACGCCATCGCCCGAAGAGGTCGCCGGGCACTACGATGATCTCGACACATTCTACCGCGACGTCTGGGGCGAACACGTTCATCACGGTTACTGGTTCGAAGGCAGGGAGACGCCGAATGATGCGGTCGTTGCGTTGCTCGACCTCGTGGCTAAGCACGGCGCGATTCGGGACGGTGAACGGATCTGCGATGTCGGTTGCGGTTATGGTGCGACTGCGGCGTATCTGGTGAATCGCTACGCTGCCACCGTCACAGGAATTACACTGTCTTCGGCGCAGTACCGTTACGCGATCGAAAACCATGCGAACGATCGATGTGCGTTCGTCCACGGCGACTGGCTGGCGAACGACTTTCCCGCCGAAAGTTACGATGTGTTGACCGCGATCGAGTGCCTCGCTCACATGACCGACAAAGCACGGTTCTTCGACGAGGCCTATCGCGTGCTTGTACCAGGTGGACGTCTGGTTGCATGCTCGTGGCTCGCCGGCGAGGATACGAGTGCGAGACAGGTGCGGTGGCTGCTCGAGCCGATCTGCGTCGAGGGCAGGCTGCCCTCGCTGCCTGACGCGACCGACGTCAGGCGACTCGCCGATGGAGCCGGCTTCGTCGATATCTCTATGGACCTTTTGACGAAGCGCGTCAAACGCACGTGGACCTTCTGCGCACGTCGCGTACTCCGCGGTCTGCTCACGGACCGGCGTTATCGTCGATATCTTTTTGACCGGCAGAGCAGCGATCGCGGATTCCTGAAGACGATCGGTCACATCATGATCGCTTATCGCACCGGAGCGATGGAGTACGGCCTTTGCGTCGCTCGGAAGCCGACGTAACAAGTTACCACATCAGCCTCCGGCAATGGCCCCGACGATCATGAACGGCTCGGCTTCCTCCGAGACCTGTTTGGGCAGCCGGACATCAGGAGACTCGAGCGAATAGTCCACCTCGCACGCGAAGAACCGCAGAAACGGCCGGCGTTCGTGCGTTACGTGATCTCGGATGGTCCCGCGCAGCATCGGGTAACGAGCCTCGATCGCATCGAGGACGGCCCTGACCGTCACCGGCCCGTCTACGTCAATTGTGACCTCTTTGTCGACACCGGCAAGAGTGCGCAAATGATGCGGCAACTCGACACGAATCATGATAGCATCTGCACTTCTACCGAGAGTACGCGAGGCAGATCTCGGACGATCGGCGTCCAGCTGTCACCAGCATCCGTCGAAGCGTACACCTGCCCACCCGTCGTTCCGAAGTACAGCCCGCACGGGTCGTTTGTATCGACGGCCATGGCGTCGCGAAGCACATTGACGTAACAGTCTTTCTGCGGCAGACCGGTGGTCAGGGCTTCCCACTCGTTGCCTCCGCTGCGACTTCTGTACACGCGCAGCTTGCCGTCCGGCGGGTAGTGCTCGGAGTCGCTCTTTATCGGAATTACGTAGATGGTCTCGGGTTCGTGCGCGTGGACATCGACAACAAAACCGAAGTCCGAAGGCAGGTTGCCGCTCACCTCGTACCAAGAGTCGCCTGCGTCGTCACTCCGCATAACGTCCCAGTGCTTCTGCATGTACAGCACCTCGGGGCGGGAGGGGTGCATCGCGATACGGTGGATACAGTGGCCGATCTCCGCATCCGGATCGGGGATGTACTCGGAATGCAGGCCCTTGGTGATCGGTCGCCATGTCTTCCCGCCGTCGTCGGTGCGAAATGACCCGGCTGCCGAGATCGCCACAAACATCCTGTCCGGGTTGTGAGGATCGACGATGATCGTATGCAGGCACATACCACCAGCTCCCGGGGCCCACCCCGGCGCCGTGTCATGATCTCGAAGACCCGACTGCTCCTGCCACGTCATACCGCCGTCCGAAGACCGAAAGAGTGCCGCATCTTCGACACCCGCGTAGACCGTGTCGGGGTCGTCTGCCGACGGCTCCAGGTGCCAGACACGTTTGAACTCCCAAGGATGCGGCGTTCCGTCGTACCATTGGTGCGTGCCCGTCTCACCCTGGTAGGTGAACTCGTTGCCCACCTGTTGCCACGACTTGCCGCCGTCATCGGAGCGCTGAATTACCTGTCCGAACCAGTCCGTATGCTGCGATGCGTAGATGCGATCGGGATTGGCCGGTGAACCCTTCATGTGATAGACTTGCCAGCCGCCGAACTCGGGATTGCTGACCGCCCATTTTTTTCTCTTTGCGTCGGAGGTGAGGATGAAGGCTCCCTTCGCCGTTCCGACGAGAACGCGTACGGCACTCATCGATTTCTTTATTCAAAAGTGGCGGATAAACTCTTGACCGTGATCCGTAGTCTCACGAATAATTGGCCGGCAGTCAAGACAATTGTACACAGAAACCGGTCTGCATAGTCACCGTTTCTTAGAGGCTAACGCATTGAATACGTTAACGGAGCTCTGGCAAACAGCTAATCCCGACGGCAGGTCGCGCATTCTCGTCACGCGTCGTCTTCCGGGCAAGCGCTGGCTGGACATTATGATCGGCGCGGACTGCCGCGTAGAGATTGCCGCGCCGGATCGAGCTCTCGACGAGCAGGCGATACTGGAAGGCATCGGCGGTCAGTGCGACGGCGTCATCGGACAGCTCACCGAAACCTGGGATGAGGGCCTCTTTTCAGCCCTGGCGGCTGCAGGCGGACGTGTCTACAGCAACTATGCCGTCGGGTACGATAACGTCGATGTGGAATCAGCGTCTCGCCATGAGATCGCCGTCGGCAACACACCGGGGGTCTTGACGGAAACGACGGCCGAGTTGGCGGTCGCGCTCACGCTGGCGGCCGCTCGTCGCATCGTCGAAAGCGATGCATTCATGCGATCGGGGCACTACGACCGATGGCTGCCGGAACTGCTCCTCGGGAAGCGGCTGTATGGACGCACGGTCGGCGTGGTGGGCGCGGGACGCATCGGCTCCGCATATGCGCTCATGATGGTTCGCGGCTTTCGGATGAACCTGATCTATCACGGGCCACACCGTAAGCCGCACCTGGAATACGTCGTCGCTCTTTTCTCGGAGCACTTGCGAGAAGTCAACGAACCGACGGTTGAATGTCGATACGCGCCGGATTTGGACGATCTTCTGCGTGAGGCTGACGTGGTGAGCCTCCACCCCGCCCTGACCGATCAAACCCTCCACTTGCTCGACGCCGCTGCTCTCGGTCGAATGAAGGACGACGCGGTCTTGGTGAACGTCAGTCGCGGGCCCGTAATCGACGAGGCAGCGCTCGTGGACCATTGCAGGAGTCTTCCCGATTTCCGGGCCGGATTGGATGTCTTTGAAGACGAGCCGTCGATGACGCCCGGACTCGCAGAGCTGTCCAACGTCATCCTGGCGCCGCACATCGGATCCGCCACGGAGTGGACTCGTGAGGGTATGTCGATCCTGGCCGCCTGCAACGTCGTGGGGGTGTTGCAAGGGTGGCCCGCAGTACAGGGCCACGACGTGGAGCGATTTCTGCTGGATGATCGGCCGCAGCTCACGCCTAGCATCGTTAACGCCGGCGCGCTTGGTATGTCGATTCTCGAGACAAAATAGTCGCGTCTTATGACCCGTGGCATGAAGTGTCACGGTGATGGAGAATCACAGACTCAGCTTGGTCCTCAGCAAGTCCTCAAGCGTCGGCTCACCGATCTCCTCCAGCTCGTACCGAACGCGGAGAAACGGCTTGTCCGCCTTGATGACGAGCGACAGGTCAATCGGTGTGGCCACGAGCACGATGTCCGCGGGTGCGGCCGCCACGGTTGCTGCGAGCTCATTGGTCTGCTGCTGTCCGTATCCCATCGCGGGCAGGACGGGTCCGAGATGCGGATTTGCCGCGAAGACGTCCTTCATACTGCCGACTGCATACGGGCGGGGGTCGACGATTTCGGCCGCTCCGTAATCGCGTGCCGCCAGCCAGCCCGCACCGTAGGCCATCCCGCCATGTGTCAGCGTGGGTCCGTCTTCAATCACCAGCACTCGCCGGCCGCGGATGTCGCCGCCCCCTTCCACCGAAATCGGAATTGCCGCCCTGACGACCGGCGCGTCGGGATTCCGGGCGGCGACCGTGGCCATCGCGGCAGCCACCTGCTCCTCGGTGGCAGTATCCACCTTGCTGATGACGATCACATCCGCCATGCGCACCGTCGTCTCACCGGGATGGTACCGCAAAGCGTCCTCCGGCCTTAGCGCATCCACGACCACGATCATCACGTCGGGCTTGTAGAACGGGAAGTCGTTGTTGCCGCCGTCCCAGATCACCAGGTCGGCCTCGCGCTCGGCCTGCTCGAGGATCGCGGCGTAGTCGATGCCCGCGAAGACGACGCCGCCGGCCTCGAGGTACGGCTCGTACTCCTCCCGCTCCTC
>JBFHWK010000114.1:0-9100 GCA_041589075.1 Rhodothermales bacterium | reverse complement strand
GTCACGGAGATGCGGATGGCACCGCCGACGCGCATCAGGCTGACCTGCACCGCCGTGGAGGGTTCTGAGTACTTGATCGAGTTGCTGATCAGGTTGTCGAGCACCCGCTGCATCCCACGTGCGTCGACGGTCACGCGGAACGTGCCCTGCGGATTGAAATTGATCGCGATGCCCTTTCTGCGTGCTGCGGCAGAATTGAGATTGATGACGTGCCGCGTAATCTCGACGAGGTCCGTGTCGACCAACTTCAGCTTTCGTGCCCCAGCTTCTACCAGTTGTGAGTCGAGCATGTCCTGGATAACACCGTGCATCGTTGACGCGGCTCGGTGAATGATGGGTAGTACGTCTCGCGCCTTTGATCGGTAGTCGTTCTCGCTCGATTTGTCGAGGTTGTCAATCAGCAATTCGGAGAACCCGACGAGACTCGTCAACGGATTGCGCAGGTCGTGTGCTGCGATACCGATGAATTCGTGGTTCTGCTCCAGCGCCGCCTTAAGATCGAGGTTGGTTCGCTCGATGGTCGCTTTCTGCTCGATCAGCTCCCGGGTCCGGTCACGCACTAGGGCTTCGAGTTTTCTCTTCTGAGCGATCAGCTGCCTCGACCGGATCGTATGGTGACTCGTCGTCATCAGGTAAAGAACACCGAACGCGCCGACCACAAACAACAAAACCGAATACCACTGCCTGAACCATGGCAGTCCGACCTCGAACGTAATCTCGGCCGGTGTACTCCACATGTATCCGTCCTGCTGTGCGCGCACTTCGATACTGTGGGTGCCGTCAACCACGTGGTTGAACGACGCCGTGCGCATGTTCTGTGGAGCTGACCAGTCCTCACCCGGGCGCCGAGTCTGGTAGCGGATGTTCGTGCCCGGAAACGATAGTGACACGAAAGACATTTCCACGAAGGAGTTGAACGGCGCCTGCCGGCTGTCTCCGTGTGGCAAGTAGGTTTCACCGTCGACGAGCAGCCCCTGACTGACCGGACGCGGCGTCAGCAGAATCTCGCCGGGCGTTCGCGACCATCTGGAAATCCCACCGTATTGACCCACCCAGAGCCGACCTTCGTGGTCGACCACGAGTGAGCGGGGGTTTATCGTCAGATTTGTTAACCCGGGGTCGTGATTGAATTGCGTCAACTGACCCTGCGTCAGCCGAAACAGACCGCGACCCGTTCCGATCCACGTGTTGCCGAACGGGTCGTGAGTCAGGGCGCGGATCTCCTCGGATTGGATTTGTGAATCACCGGAGTACATCTCGACGGATTCAAACGTGTAGAGCAGCAGACCCTCGCTCGAGGCCAGCCAGAACTGGCCGTCAGGCCCCATATTCATGTCGTGGATGAACAGCTCGCTTCGCGGCTTGAAAGTGAGCGGCTGGCTGATGTCGGCAAAACGATTTGCACCTTCGACGAACTTGTACAGGTATGAATCGCCATCGCCGCCTGCGTAAACCGATCCGTTGACAACTCTTATGACGTTGATCGGCGAGATGACTCCCTGTTCGGGACCGTACGTGTGCACGCGGCCGTCCCGCGATATCCGGATGATTTCGGTGCGCTTGAAGTGCGCTGTCCAGAGGTTTCCACGCTGGTCGACCGTCACGGTGTTGATCGCCTGTCCGCTGGGGAGTGCGAATTTCCTGAGGGCTCCATTCCGGTACAAAAAGATGGATCCGTTTCTCGAGCCTCCCCAGAAACGGACTCCGTCGGTGGCGATTGCGCTCAGCGCCTCCGGTGATCTGAAGACGAGTCGTTCGCGATAACCGCGCGGCGTGTCGATCAACTCAAAGAAGTCATGTTCTCTGACTCCATACAGACGTCCTTCCGGATCACGGGTCAGCGTCTCGATCGCCGAGTTTGAGAATGCGTGTGCTAATGAGAAGAACTGTCGTCGTGCAATCGCAAAACCGTTGTCGGTACTGATGATCAGCTGGCCTTCGCGGTCGATCATTACGCCGTTAATCACCTTCGACTTCAACTCGACATACGTACGGTCAGGTCTCCAGCGATTGGATTCGTTAATGGCGAAGAGGCCGGATGTCGCCGTGCCCACGAGGACGTCCCCGTCGCTAAGCGACGTGAGCGTCATGACGCCCTCAATACTGTTGATCTTCTTGTAACTTCCGAGTTCACCGTTCGGAGTGATTTCAATCTGGTGGATGCCCGTATAGCCTCCGAGCCAGAGAGTCCCATCCGGGCGTGTAAGGATGGCATTGATCTGGAGAAGATTTGGTAACCCTTTGAGCGGCAGGAAGCTTTCCTTCTGCCGGTCGAGCAGGAAGACCTGGCCACGCTCCGATGCCACGAGAAGCTGCTCGTGCTCCGTCTCAACAACCGTGTAGGTACGGGAATAGGAGTCCGGCCACGTTTCGCGAGGAAACCGGAAGTACGTCACGTCGTCGCCGACCGTTCGTGCCAGGCCGCGGGCGTCGCTGATCCAGAGTGCGCCGGTACGATCCTGGTACATCGCCTTGGGATAGAAGAGCGCGGAGTCGGACGGCATCGAGAGTCCGCGTAGGACCGTCTCGAAGCGGGGGGAGGTTGCGGAGCCCGTCATCATGGCGATCCCACCGTCCGTAATAACGAAGGTCCGTCCACCCGCCTCGTGGAACACCGACTTGATGTACGAACTGGGCAGACCGTTCGCTGTGGTGTATGTCTTCAGGGTCACGCCGTCGTAGCGCACCAGCCCGCCGTCGGTCGCGATCCATAGGTAGCCCGTCTCGTCCTGGTAGGCTTCCTTGGTGAGGTTGTTCGGCAGCCCTTCGCCGGCGGTGTAGGTGGAGACGGTGATGTCCTGCGCCTGACTGTCGGGAGCAGTTGTGGCTGCCCCAATCAGGACGAAGACCAGCCAGAAACTGTAAAGCAGGCTGGTGGAGCCGTTATTGCGTGAGTAGCGGAGCAAGTGAACCAAGCGGCGGTGGCTACGGTGGAAGGATCAGCTTGTGGACTCGTTTGGGCCGGTTTTGAGGCACTCTGGTGGGTCCCGAAACGACGGAGCGTCCCACCCCACTGTGAGATATCGGGCATTTTCGCCGATAGTTGAGAGTTTGTGAAGAAAAAAACGAGATCCGAAGAAGAGCACCTAAATAGACGTGGGCCGCCGACCACTGGGGCCGACGGCCCGAAACGCCCCGTTCCCGTCTTGGAGGAGACTACAGCCCAGAAAGAGGCTCCCCGGAGAGGCTCAGAATCACGTCGATTCGCCTGTTGAGCGCCCGCCCATTCTCGGTCTCGTTGGACGCAATCGGCTGCGCCTCGCCATAACCCACGGCTGTAATGCGTGCCTCGTCCATTGTCATGTTCGCCAGCAGATACTCGCGGACGGCGTTAGCCCGCCGCCTGCTCAGCGCAACGTTGGTGGCATCGTTGCCGCGCGAGTCTGTATGGCCGGCGACGACAACGGGCGAAGACGAGAACTCTCGCAGTACGCGCTGGACCTTTGTAAGCAGGCCGAAGTTCTCGGGTTTGATCTCGGCGCTGCCGGAAGGAAATCTCAGCCCATAGAGTCGAACGATCATTTGATCGCCGGAGATCAGCACCTCGCCTTCACCTGACGAGAAGGTGGCCTTCACCCGATTGATTCTGGCCTCACGTTCCTCGCGGACCTGCAGCTCCGCCTGCACGGCGCGTTCGCGCTGTTCCAGAAGTGCGAGCCTCGTGTCCAGCGAGTCCGCCAGGTTATTTAGCCGGCGGATCTCAACGTTGATGAGGCGCTCGATCTCAGCGTTCTTGCGCGCCAGCTCTTCCTCCAGATTCGCCCGGTCGTCGAACAGGCTCGCGATGCTGCTAAGAATCTCATCGCTTACGGGTGCCGCTCCGGCCGCAAAGTCTGGTGAGCGATGAAGTGCTTCCGCGATCTTTGCGAACAGCCCTTCATGCTCAAGCACTACCGACTCGACACGTGTGCGCACATTGTCATCGATCGATCTTGCGGTCCTGGCGATGCGGGCGGCACGTGCATACTGCGAGGTGGCCATCTCAGCAAGCGTGCGTGCTTCCGATCGATCGTAGCGATCCGTCTTGAGTTCTTCCTCTGCACGGTTAAGCAAACCTTCCGCGTCTGCAAAAGTGGCCGATGACCACTTTGGGGCTTCAGCACTGACGGCATCGGCACGTGCCTGCCGCGCTTTGCCGAGCACGTCCGCACGAATCGCCTTCAGCTCAGCCGCCCGATACAGTGCCTCCGCCTTTGAGGCCCGTTCCCGAGTTCCGTTTTGATCTCCACGTTCGACACGCCTGCCGGCTTCGCTCATCTCTGTTTCGGCTCTGCCCCAGTCCGTGGCGGCAAACTCGGGCGCGTTGGCCTCTGCGGCGTCGCTCCGTGCCTTGATGGCATCACGCAAAAGAACTTGCCCGACTTCCAGATACTCCCGCGCCGTCGACAGGTCGCGCCGGGACTCCGCGAGGTACTTGCGTATCTCGTCGATCTTACCGCCGCGCTTGTAGCGCTCCTGCGCCTCCCGCAAGCTCTTCTCGGCTTCGCCGAAGTGTCGCGGCGACACAAGATTGACCTGCTCGGCTCGGGCGGCCTCCAGCCGCTCCGCCGCCTGCTTTACCTCTTCCTCTACGCTCTGTGCAAGGCCTTGTCCGGCAATGAGGACGGTGCAGAGCGCGGCTAGTATCGGTGGTACAATGACTCGATGTTTCATCGTGGGTAACAGAAAGATTGGGAATGCGACTCGAACCTAGTCCAGTACGTGAGCAAATGCAATCCGGGTCCTTGGACGGCGTGTTGGACGAACCCGCGCGAATAGAAATTCGGCAAAAACGCGGCCGTGCTTCCTATATTTGCGCGTTCTTCGTCAAGCGATGGCACGTTCACCACCTATGCCAAGTCACTCATTCACTTCCTTTGAGAGCCAAGCCGATGAACCTGCCGAAGCGAACCGGTAACAGACCGCCATTGCACGCCATGAGAATTGTCCCGTTGGTGATCGTGCTCGCCACAATTTTTGCGGCGTGCAGCGGTGGCGAACTTGACTCGGAGGCGGCCGCCGCACGTGTTACCGAGCTCGCTGACGAATACGTGCGAGAGTTCTTCGAGACGTTCCCGCAGGCTGCCACCTCCGAGGGCATTGCCAACGCCCGGCATGATCTGCTCAATGACATCTCGCCGGAGGCGCGCGCGGCGTGGGAGGAAAAGGAAGATGCCTGGCTCGAGAAGCTGCAGGCCGTCGATGGCACCCGTCTGGCTGGTCATCCCGAGGGTCTTACGCTGGCATTTCTCAAGAGCCGTCTCGAGCAGTCTGCCGGACGGCGCGTGTGCAAGATGCAACTCTGGAACGTGAGTCCCACCTTCACCGGGTGGCAGGCAAACGTGACGTTCCTGGCGTCGATACAACCGGTAGAAACCGAGAAAGAACGTGCAGACGCGCTGAAGCGATTTCGCGGACTGCCGGAATACGTAGACCGTGAAATCGAGAATCTTCGCCTTGGCCTGGATCAGGGCTACACGGCACCACAGAACAACGTCCGCGCGGTTGTCCGGCAAATGGACGCGTTGCTGGCTGCGCCGATCGCTTCGTCTCCGTTCATGCAGATGGCGCAGTCGGGTCCGGAGGACTTTCGTAGCGCGCTTCAATCGCTTGTGCAGGAGCAGATCCGTCCCGCCTTTGCGCGCTATCGCGACTTCCTTCAAGAGGAGTATCTGCCCAGAGCCCGTAAGGAAATCGGCGTAAGCGCCAACCCCGATGGGGAGGCCTGCTACCGTGCCTCGGTTCGTTACTGGGCTACGTTCGATATCGGAGCTGACGAAATCCATGCAACGGGGCTCCGACAAATGGACGTCATCGAAACCGAGATGCGTGTGATCGGTGAGCGGAGCTTCGGGGTCTCGGAGCCGTCGGAACTAATGAACAGGGTGCGGCAGCCCCCTCACCTGTTTTCATCGCGCGATGAGATCGTGAGCTATGTTGAAGCCGCGGTCGAACGGTCGCGGACGGCTGTTGCAGACTGGTTCGGCATCGTGCCGAAAGCGCGTGTAGTTGTCGAACCGTATCCGGAGTGGCAGGAGCGTTCGGCACCCGGCGCCGAATACCAGAGCCCGTCCGACGACGGGACGCGTCCGGGGATCTATCGCGTGAACACGTATGAGCCCACAAAGAGAAGTCGTGCGGGCATTGAGTCCACGGCCTTCCACGAGGCGTATCCGGGGCATCACCTTCAGATCGCCATCGCGAAGGAGCGGATGAACCTGCATCCGGTGCAGCGGTACTTCGGGCCGTCGGGCTTTTCGGAAGGGTGGGCGTTGTACGCGGAGCGGCTCTCGGACGAGATGGGCATCTTCTCGAGCGATGTGGACCGCGTGGGACTGTTGTCGAACGAGGCTCTGCGTGCGGCAAGGCTGGTCGTGGACTCCGGCATGCACGCACTCGGCTGGACACGCGATCAAGCGGTATCGTACCTCGAAACACACACCGCGGAATCGCGAGCTTCTGTCGAGGCCGAAATCGACCGATACATAGCCGTACCTGGGCAGGCGACCTCTTATATGCTCGGTAACCTGGAGATACGGAATCTGCGCCACCTCGCTGAGGAAAGGCTGGGCGGCCGGTTCGAAATCAAAGAGTTTCATGACCGCATCCTCCAAGACGGTGGAATGCCGCTTTCTGTGCTTCGAGACAGAATCGAAGGCTGGCTCGGCTCGCAACCGGACCCGGAAAAAATTTGACGCGGGGGAATCGAAACAACCGTTGCCGCGTAGGAACTGCCGACCGGTCGGGAATCGGCACTGATCAGACCGGCCATTCACCCCGCCAATCTTCAACTGCACGGCTAATGTCAGTCTCGACTCTTCCACAGAAGTCCGCCATCCACTGGGCGGTGCTCGGGTTTATCGCGGGCTATCACATCTTGCTGCTTGTGTCACTGCCACTGTACCTCTGGTTCTTTACTCCGTCGTGGCAACTGATAGTCATCACGTTGCTCGTGATGGGTGCGACGCTAATCTCAATAACGATGGGATACCATCGCTTCTACGCGCACAAGACGTACCGTGCCAAGCAAGCTCTTGAGGTGCCGCTGTTGTTTTTCGGTACAGCAGCAATTCAGGGTAGTGCGTTGAAGTGGGCATACGATCACCGTTTGCACCACAAGTTCGTGGATGGTGAAGGTGACCCGTACGGGACACAGAAAGGTTTCTGGCACTCTCACATACTCTGGATGCTTAAAGCGGACGACGGGATTGAGGATCGCTTCGTGCGTGATTTGCTCGAAAACCCTCTCGTTCGTCTACAACATCGACACTACGCCCTGCTCGCGACCGTAGCGAACGTGCTGCTGGTCCTTCTCGCGGCGGCGATCACCGGTGATCTGCTGGGTGCCTTCGTGTTCGTGTTTCTCCTTAGGCTTTTTCTGTCGCACCACTCGACGTGGTTCATCAATTCGCTGGCGCACATCTGGGGATCAAAGCCCTACTCGACAGAGCATTCGGCGGTAAACAACTTCATTCTTGCTCTTCTCACATATGGTGAGGGCTACCACAACTACCACCACACGTTTTCGGGAGATTATCGTAACGGCGTGCGATGGTACCAGTTTGATCCGCCGAAGTACTTCATCTGGTTGGCCAGCAAGCTCGGTCTCGCGTCGGATCTGCAGCGCGTCAACCGCGTGGCGATTCACAAGAAGCTGGTGGCCGCGGACAGGAAGCTGATGCTTGAACACCTGAAAAATGTCGAGCTTATGACAGTTTCGGAGATGGTCACGCGGATGGAGCAGACCTATGAGAGTCTGACCGAAAAGCTGTCACGAATGAAGACGGATCTCGACCGGTATCGTGTGCTGAAACAGGATCAGGCGCGTGAGGAGATGAAGGTTGTGAAGGCGCGCATTCGGGAGATGAGGCGCAACATACGTGAGGACATGCGTGAGTGGGAGGCGATTTGCAAGCACGTGCTGAGGCAACCGAGCCTCGCTTGACCCCACTCACATCCCCCACAGGGATTGCGTATCCACCTTCTTGCCCTGCAGCTTGAGGTAGTAGAATAGCTGCCCTTTATGCTGTCCGAGGTGCCAGATCGACATAAGAAGGTGCTGGAAGAGGCTCATCTCCGGACCACCCCACGGCGGTGCGAAGCTCGTTGTGAGCAGTTCGCTCTCGTCGGCCGCCTCGAGGTGCTTGCGCATGATCTCCCGGTCGTCGTGCAGCAGTTTCATTGCCTGGTCCACCGAGTTGACCGACGGTAGTTTCTCTGCCGGCAGTAGCTCTGTTAAAGCACCTTCGGGGTATTCGATGCTCTCCGGCAGAGACCAGTCGTTGGCAAGATAGCCCTTGAACATGCTGCCGCACGCGGTCGCGCAGTGGAGGAGCAGTTGCCCCATGTTCATCCAGTTGGAACCGGTTGCGGGTTTCCATTCGAGTTCGTCCGCATCGACCTTCTTGAAGAGGTTCTCCGTGATGCGGTACATCTGCTCGCCTTCTTCCTTCAGAGTCTGCTTCAGTGTCATCGCTGGTCACCACAAACGGTTATTCGTTTCGTGAACGACGTGCCTGGTGCGAAACCTGTCACGATGCGGACGCCTTGTGATGGCACTAGCGTCCGGGGTCGCCTTCGACGTGTCCGTAGACGGCTGTCCGGCCGGCCTCGTTGAACGCCAGGATATCGTAGGAATCGCGGTAGGCGCCTTCCATTCCGGGAGACCCCATTGGCATTCCGGGGACCGCAACGCCGGTGATCTCAGGTTTCTCGGCCAGAAGTTTGTCGACGTAGCTTGCAGGCACGTGGCCCTCAATCGTGTAGCCACCGACGACCGCCGTGTGACAGGATCTCGCACCCACGGGCACATGCTTGGCGTGCTTGATCGCAGATAAATCATCGACGTCATGCACTTCTACGTCGTAGCCGGCCGCTTTCATGTGGTCGACCCATTTCGCGCAGCACCCGCACGTTGGCGTCTTGTACACGACGAGGTGCTTTTCGGTGGAAGTCTCACCGCCGCGCATCACGCCAAATCCAAGCGCTGCGACGGCGACGGCTGCTGTTGCGGCCAGAATCAAGGTGGTTTTTTTCGATGCCATAGTCATTCGAGAATCGACAGAGGTACGGCTCGGTTATCGGTGGACGCGTACGAAGTTCCCTGAATTTCGGAAGTACC
>JBFHWK010000113.1:0-9114 GCA_041589075.1 Rhodothermales bacterium | reverse complement strand
GGTTCCGCCACGAACGAATCGGCGTCCGTGGGTCATTTTCGTCATTTTGCCACCCTTTTCGGCACTTCGGAAGGGAAGCGGGATTTGTACTTGTTGGTGGTTGGCGGCAGAGAAGGTGATTGTTCACCGGCGTGGATCCCGGTCGGACCCATTAAGTCTCCCGTGGCCATTCGGTCGCGTTACCAGCCCAGCCTAATTGATTTGTCTGGAGGACTTGACACATGAGACGTGTACGGCTACTACTCACAATCGCACTGCTCATCCCTACGACCGCGACACTTGCGCAGACCGGAAAAATCTCCGGTGTCGTGACCGACGCGGCGGGCGAAGCCTTGCCGGGCGTGAACGTGTCCCTCGAGGGCACGATGCAGGGAAGCGTGACCAACGTCGAGGGTTACTACGTAATCTTGAACGTCCGCCCGGGCTCGTACACAGTGCGGGCAGCGTTCGTCGGATTCACCACCGAGCTTCGCGAGAATGTTCGTGTCAACGTCGATCTCACGACGGAGGTCGACTTTGCGCTCAGCGAGGAGAGAGTGGGCCTCGATGAGATTGTCGTTTCGGCCGAACGGCCGGTGGTACAGCGGGACGTCTCGGCGAGCGTGGCCAACATTACCGCTGAGGAGATCGAGAACCTACCCGTTACCGATGTCGAGAGGGTGGTCGGTCTTCAAGCCGGTTTCGAGAGCGGCCTTACGGTACGCGGCTTTGGTGGCGACCAGGTCCAGTTCCAGGTGGACGGCCAGTCGATGAACAGCGGCCGCGACAACGCGCCGTTTACCGGAATTAGCTACACGTCTGTTCAGGAGTTTCAGGTGCAGACCGGTGGGTTCAACGCTGAATACGGAAACGTTCGCTCCGGTCTGATCAACGTCATCACGAAGGAGCCCTCGGGCAATCGATATTCGTTTGATGCCATCGTTCGTGGCAGTCCAACTTCGCAGTTCAATTTCGCGGGCGTGGACGTGGACGGTAATGACGTAGACAATCTTCTTTCTGACAACTCTCCGTTCGTGCGGCCTCTGGTAGATCCTGAAGTGGCTATGTCGGGCACGAGCGCGTGGCCGGGATGGAAGCAGGGCGAACACATGTCGTTCGCCGGTTGGGATGCTATCGCTTCCCAGTACAACGACCTGAACGGTACTTCTTTCAATGCGGAGCAGCTCCAGCAGGTGTATCTCGACCACTATTTGCGAAAGCCTCAGGAGGTGGATGTGGGTGAGTTTGAGATCGACGCGACGCTCGGGGGGCCTGTGCCGCTCTTGCACGACGCGATTGGCGACTTGCGTTTTCAGGCGTCCTATCGGCAGGTTCAAACCCCGTTTGAATTCGCAGGCTTCGCGCGCGACAAGTTCACGGAGAAGGTGGGACAGGGCAAGCTGATCTCGAACTTCTCTTCCGGAATGAAGCTCGTCCTGCAGGGTATGTATGCTGAGCAGCTTGGCCTAAACAGATGGGAGGACGGCCGGCCAGGATTGTCGGCGGCTGACAGGGTTCCATTGCCGTGGTCGACCGGTGAGGATCTCGGGTCCATGTTTGCCCGACTGGGTGACAACCTCGGAGATGCGCCCCGTAACTTCGGCGAGTTTCTCTCCGACCTCCCGATGCAGCTCATGGACGTAGATCGACTCATGCTTGGTGCGCAGTTTACGCACACGTTGAATTCCACAACGTTCTACGAAGTGCAACTGCAAAGCCTCACGACGGACTACTGGACGCGACGCGTCGAAGACCGCAGCGAGGACAGAACATTTTCGTATCTGGGTGGACAGCTCATGCTTGACGAGGCGCCATTCAAATACACCCAAAAGGACCGCGTTGATGACATCGGTGTGGGCGTGCGTACAGCGGGCCACTGGGCAAGCGGCTACGACAATTCGCAGGCGCAACGCTTCTCGGGTAGGTTTGACATTACCAGTCAGATGAACCGTTACCTGCTCGGCAAGGCAGGAGTCGAGTACATCTACTCCGATTACGATGTCGACTACGGTGAGGACGACCCGGAACACCCGCACAACGGTGATCCGAAGTGGAGATTCCATCGCAAGCCGCAGCAAGCGGCCGCCTATGCGCAGTCGAAGCTCGAGTTCAAGGGCATGATCGCCAACCTGGGATTGCGGCTTGACTACTTCCACGCGGGTGGCGAGTGGTTTGTCTTTACGCCGTTCGACCGTGCATTTACGGCACAGTTTGGAGTCGATCTGTTAGAGGAGACCCTTGAGCAGGAAGCAACCGATCGGCTGGTGACCCTCAGCCCACGGCTGGGTGTCTCGTTCCCGGTAACGGACAACAGCAAACTGTACTTCAACTACGGCCATTTCCGTAATCAGCTGCAGCCGCTGGATCTCTTTAACATCCAGCAGAACTTCACCGGTGCGGTAGTGGGAATCGGCAATCCGAATCATCCGATGCCGCGGACCGTGATGTATGAGCTGGGCTTCGAGCAGAACCTGTTCGATCAGTATCTCCTTCGTCTCGCGGGCTACTACCGTGACCTCGACGATCAACCCCGCGCCGTATCCTTCATTAGTCTCGACGACCTCGTCGACTACGATACGTCCTTGCCGTGGAATTACGGGGATGTCCGCGGAGTCGAAGTCACGGTCACGAAGAACCGGGGTGACTGGATCCGAGGATTCGTCAACTACACCTACATGGTGCGCAAGACGGGTAACTTCGGCTTCAGTCAGTTTGACGAGAACCGGACGGCGCAGAACAACTTTGTTATCAGCACGACGGAGCACTACACGAGCAAGCCGATTCCGGAGCCGTATGCTCGGTTCAATATCGAGGTGCTGCTGCCCGAAACCCTTGGCCCGGAAGTCTCCGAAGGATTCCATCCATTGGGCGACTGGCGGATCAACTTCCTTGGCGAGTGGCGAAAGGGACAGGCGATGACGTGGGACGGCAACAACCTCTCTGCGACCGCGGGTTCCGGTCCACGGGAGTTCCAGGGCAACGTTCGGTATCGCGATTACTACATGCTCGACATGCGGTTAAGCAAGAACTTCGCGACACGATTCGGACGTGCGCAGTTCTTTGTCGACCTCACGAACGTGCTGAACATCCGGCACCTCTACCTGAGCGACAACGCCATCTTCAACGATTCCAACACGGATCTTCGAGATTACATGCAGTCGCTTCACATTCCCCAGGATGCCATTCCGGATTCGCCGGACGGTTTCCTGTATGGAGATGATCAGCCAGGCGACTTCCGAAAGCCAGGAGTTGCGTACGTACCGATCATCCAGGGAGACCTGCCGGGCAGCGGCGACGAGCGCCCGCTCTACTATGTGCCCGCGGAGGGGCAGTTCTACCAATGGAACGGCAGCAGCTTCGTGACTGCCGATCAGGGCACGGTGAACCAGGTTCTCGACGACAAGGCCTACGTCAACATGCCCAATAGAACCTTCGCCACGTTCCTCTATCCGCGGAACGTGTACTTCGGCCTGCGGCTCAGCTTCTAGGAACAACTCTGACCTGCCCGGCCGTCGCGCTGCACCACCTCGGCGGCCGGCAGGTTGTCAGATACAAAAGACTTTGCTCATCCGATGACCAACATCATGCAAACAGCTAAAAAGATCGGCCCCTGGGGGCGGGCAGCATGTGGGCTTCTTCTCGTGCTGCTTCTTTCGTACCCGATCGAGAACGCTCAGGCGCAGTGGGTGCCGAAGTGGCTCAACGTGGGCGATATGCAGAGCAAGTACTTCTCCGGCGGGTCTTCTCCCGAGGCGGACGAAGTGGCCTGGAGCTACCCGGGTATCGAGCCGCGCTCGGCGTACAGCCGTTGGAAGGGCTTCTGGGTGAGTGCCAAAAACGTGACCGACGAGACTGGTCGCACGTGGCCCGTCCGCATATCGCACATCGGACCACGCTCCATTGGAGTAGGTGAGGTGTTCGACGTCTCGCATATCCTCAGTGGTAGATATGAGCAGCCGGTGGTGCAGGTCGATGGCGCGGATACGTTTGCGGAGCCCGTCGTTGTCGATGAGGTCGATCCCGCGCAGGCACCGGACCGGATGGTCACGTCAGTGGTCAACACGTCGATCGGTGTGACGATGCTGCGGAAGGCGATGCAGTGGAGCCACCCTGATCATGACAATTACCACATCATCGAGTACACGTTTACGAACACGGGAAACGTAGATCGTGACGATGAAATTGAGGTGGCCGATCAGGCTCTCGAAGATGTCTACTTTACGTTCCTCGATAGGCCGACTGGAGCCGGGGCATTTGCCGGTGCGTGGGATAACAGCGCGGGTGGCGTCGCATGGGGCGAGGACACTATGAACGATGCTGTCGGCGACGGTGTCAGTGACTACGGCGTTGACTTCCGCGCTCAGTTCTCCTGGCTGGCCAACCTCAAGGAGAGCCACGGTGTGCCGTTCAATACGCTCGGCAACCCGATGTGGAGGAATCACCAGTGGAACGGTATCGCTGACGATACGCTCGGCCGACTCGGCAGCCCGAACTTCTCGGGTGTAGTGACTATTCATGCGGATACGGAATCACACGCGCCTGAGGCCACCTCACCGGACGACCCGGCTCAGCCTCGAACGATGACCTATCTCAACTCCGATTTCGGAGACATGACTAGTGGGTCGGATCATAGCAACGAGCCGAAGATGGGGAGGGAGCGCACCTGGATTGAGTGCGGATCCTCGGAGACACCGAGCGGCGGAATTGCCTCAATCGACGGTGGAGACTGCTCGACGCCTAGAACGTATCCTACTCAGGCACGCCTGGTGATGGGTGACGACGCGAACACGCCGCGTGACCAGATTCCTGACTTTGCCCGACAGACCGCCGATCCGCGACGCGGCGGTGGTGGCGGCGGCTGGGGCTTCATGTCCAGCTACGGGCCCTATGACATGGGGCCGGGCGACGAGGTCAAGATCGTTCTTGCCGAAGCCGTGGCCGGACTCAGCAGAGACGCCGGCTGGGAGATCGGCAGGGCCTACAAGCTCTCCGGATGGGACGACGACATGATCCACGAGTATGACGCCAACGGCAACGGGGTCATCGACGCAGACGAGGCGATGAACAAGAATGATTGGGTCATCACGGCGCGTGACTCGTTGTTCCAGACGTTCGAGCGGGCCATCGCTAACTATCGTGGAGGTCTGAACGCCCCGCACCCGCCCGCACCGCCTACGTCCTTTACGGTGGTCTCCGGTACCGACAAGATCGACCTCGCTTGGAGCGGACCCTCTCCCTCCGGTTGGGAGATATGGCGTGCGCAGAAGCACTACTCAGGTATTCTGACCGCCGTGCAGGTCGTCGGTGGTCTGGGCGTGCCTGACGAGGTCCGTCGCTACCAACTTGTTGCGGAGCGCCCAGGCAGCGCCACGAGCTTCGAAGACGAAGACGTTGTTCGCGGAGGCTCGTACTACTACTACCTGCAGGCGAAAGACGCCAGCGGTCTTAAGAGTAGCCGCTACTATGCTCAGACATACGAGGCGGCAACGCTTAGGAGGCCTCCGGGGCCCGCGCTTAGCCAGAGCTACGATGCGTCGCAGGCGCGGGAGACGGAGATTCGCATCGTCCCGAACCCGTATCACCTCGGTGCCGATCCAGGGTTGCGTCTGGACGTGCAGGATCGAATGGCATTCTACGGTCTCCCGGGTGAGGCGCGTATCGATATCTACACGGAACTCGGAGAGCTGGTCAGAACGCTCGATCACACCGATGGCAGCGGTGACGAGTTCTGGGATATGACTACGTCGTCGCGTCAGCTGGTGGTGAGCGGTATCTACATTGCCGTCATCACGGATACGGCCACGGGAGAGAATACAATCCAGAAATTCCTAGTCATCCGGTAGCATGGTGGAGCCGGGACAGCCGCCGGCAACGGCGGCTGCCAACCCAGAACGCAAATTCAAAGGGTGATCCGATGTTGAATCACATTTACAAATGCCTCAGTATTGTGCTGCTCTCCGTGTTCGTGCTGCCGGAAGCACTGGCGCAGGTGTCTAGCGAGGACGTAGGCACGGAGAAGCTCGCGCAGACGAGCTTCAAGTTCCTGAAGGTCTCACCCGACGCGCGGGTCTCGGCCGTGGGTGGCGCTATGACGGCGATAGACATGGCCTCGCCGGTCGCGATGTTCTACAACCCGGCCGGAATGGCGCGTCTCGAGCGCTTCGGTGCCTCCTTCGGTCTGACTCAGTGGATCGCCGATATCAAGTACAACGCCATAAGTGCAGCCTACAATACGAACGGTTATGGCGTGTTCGGTATCGCGGTTATGTTCGCCGACTACGGCGACCACTTCATAGGCACGGTTCAGGCAGGCAATGAAAAGGGATTCCTCGAGTACAGCGAACTCGGACTTTCCGATCCAAAGCCCCAGGCGCTCTCTGTGGGCCTCGGGTACGCCGCAGCCATCACCGATCGGTTCTCCGTTGGCGGTAACGTCAAGTACGCATCGCAGGATCTCGGGACCGCATTGGTTGCTGACGATGTGACCGAGGGCAACGAGCTTTCAACGGTCGCATTTGACTTCGGTGTGCTGTACAAAACAGGATTCGAAAGTCTCAACGTAGCGCTGACCGTACGCAACTTTGCTCAGGAGCTCAACTACGTCGACGAGAACTTTGAGCTTCCGCTGACCTTCAATGTCGGCGTATCGATGAACCTGATGGATCTGCGTGACATGGAGTCTGGCGCTCACGCGCTGCTGCTTTCAGTGGAGGCAGAGCGCCCGCGTGACTTTGCCGAGCAGATCAGGATCGGCGGTGAGTACTCGTTCTCGAACATCTTCTTCCTGCGGGCGGGTTATGTCGCGCCGACCGATGAGGAAGGGGTCAACCTGGGCGCCGGTCTGCATTACGATGTGTCGGACGTTGGGGTGGGTGTCGACTACGCCTTTACGAGCTTCGGAATATTTGACAACGTGCATCGCTTCAGTCTGAACCTCTCTTTCTAGGAACAAGGGCAAGCGAAGTCGTCGTCATCTAGCTAACTACCGATTCTCGGTTTTCAGCCCGTTTCGGGAACCTCGCGTTCCCGGTACGGGCTGTTTCTTCTTCCCGTCTTTGTCCCCGACATGGATGTCGTCTTGCCGGCGCCGAAAGTCCGTATGAAAGTGCGGTGTGCGTCAATAGCGGTGTTGGCCGTCGCCGTCGGTTGCGGCGGAACACAGGACAGCTCAGCGCCGAGTCGGCACGTCCTCGCCTTCGAGGACGTTGCCTCAACCGCGGGGTTGGCATCCTTCAGACACGACAACGGAAGCGAGGGCAGGTTCTGGTTCCCCGAACAGATGGGTGCGGGAGGAGGATTCGTCGACCTCGACGGGGATGGCTGGGAAGACATCGTGCTCGTTGGTGGTGGCCGCCTCTCATCTGGCGGGCCGGCGGAGGTGGGGGCGCTGCGCGTCTTCAGAAACCAACGTGACGGGACGTTCAGCGATGTCACCGCAGCACTGGGTCTGGCCGACCTCCGGGCCTATGGGACAGGCATTGTTGCGGCCGACTACGACAACGACGGTGACCAGGACATCTACCTGACCACGTTGGGCGAGAATCTTCTGTTTCGCAACGACTCCGCGCCGGACCGTAACGGGCGCATCCTCGTGGAAGTGGGGCACGATGTTGGCGTAGCGTTGCCGCCCGTATGGAGCAGCTCGGCCCTCTTTTTCGATGCGGATCGTGATGGGTTCGCCGACCTCTACGTCGCCGGTTATGTCGACTGGTCGCCGGAACTAGACGTCGATTGCTTTCGCGGAGGCGCGCCTGACTACTGCCCTCCGGCCACGTACAGTGGTGCAAAGAGCTACTACTACCACAACAATGGCGACGGGACGTTCGAAGATAGAACGATTTCAGCCGGGTTTGCGGAAAACCCCGGAAAGTCGCTCGCAGTCGCCGAGTGGGATTTCAATGAGGACGGGTACTCCGATGTCATTGTGGTTAATGACGGCCAGCCCGACCTCCTCTATATCAATAATGGAGACGGCACGTTCACCGAGCGGGGAGTATTGAGCGGGATCGCATTCGGCGAGCATGGCGAATCGCGTGCCGGCATGGGTGTCGACGTGGGAATCACGGACCAATCCGGCCAGCCGTCGATATTCGTCGGCAACTTTTCGAGCGAGATGATCGGTGTTTACCGCCGAACGCAAAGCGGATGGTTCGTGGATCGAGCCGCCGCGTCTCACGTCGGCCGCTCCAGTTTGACGACGCTCGCGTTCGGGGTGCTGCTCTTCGATGCGGATCTCGACACCGATCTTGACCTGTTCGTGGCAAATGGCCACGTGTATCTGGATCCGATAGACGGTTCCGAGTACCGCCAACCGCCGCATCTCTTCGTCAACAACTATGACGGATCTTTCACCGACGTCGCGGATTCCATAGGGGGCGTTTTTCAGGAGGCGATGGTGGCGCGATCCGTGTCGAAAGCCGACTACGATCGCGACGGCGACGTGGATCTTCTAGTAACCGAGAATCATGGCCCGGCGCATCTACTGCGGAACGACTCTCGCGGCGGAAGACCTCTTCGCGTTCGCCTTCGGGGTAACCGAAGTAATCGTGACGCCCTGGGTGCGCAGCTGACCATCTCCGTCGGTGCGTCACAACAACTGCAGCGCGTGCGGACGGGCTCGGGCTATCTCTCCCAATCGGAAAAGACCGTCACATTCGGCCTGGGTAACGCGAACGAAGTGGACACACTAAGAATTGTCTGGCCGACCGGCCTCGAAGAAGCATTCGTTGCCGTGGAGGCGGGCACTGAGTTGTTCGTCGCGGAGGGCGAAGGCATCATCGAGACGGTGGCCTTGCCGATCGCTATGTCGAAAAAAATCATTACAAACGAGCAAGCGTCGTTCGATTGAGGTCTATTGTGAGGATGAGGAGTGAGATGACGTCCATACGTCGTAATAGTCGACGACGACAAGGTTTTCAAACTGTGCGAACGCTTTTGACAGCAGTCGCAGCCAGCGCATTGTTGATTGCGGGCTGCAGGAGCGAATCCTTGACCGAACAGGCGAGGCGGACCGCCGCTCCTAAAGCGCTCGAGTTCCTGGTGGATGCACAGCAGTACTTTGAAGCCGGTTTTTACAACAACGCGCTCGTTCTTGTAGACAGTGCGGCTGCACACGCACCGCAGTTGGCGGACGTG
>JBFHWK010000112.1:0-9148 GCA_041589075.1 Rhodothermales bacterium | reverse complement strand
TGCCGTTACGCTGATGGCGGGGATCCTCGCATCGATGTTCAGTGCGATCGTGTTCACGCGCGTGATTTGCGATTACCTGGTCGAGGGTCGTCGCATGACCGTGAGCTATGGCTGAATCAACTGACCCCGCATGGACAAGGAGCGCAACGCGGCCGTGTGCCGCCGTTAATAACGGTTTACGACAATGAGAATCTTCGAGAACATCAACTACAACATCGTCCCGAGCCGTACGAAAGCGTACGTGCTATCGGGCCTATTGCTGGCGCTCAGTCTGGGTTCGCTGATAACCAGAGGGCTGGAGCTCGGCATCGATTTCAAGGGCGGTATGGAATTCGTTGTCTCGACGACGAACGTCCTTGATGCAGTGCAGGTCAGGGGAGCGCTCGCGGGGGAACTCGGCAGTTCGCCGGAGGTCAAGGCGTACGGCGGCACGGACCTGCTCGTTCGAACGCTTGCGGAGGGCGAAATCAACGAAGTGCAAGAGGCCATCACCCGGACGATTGGCGCGAGTTTCCCCGATTCGTCGCCGCAGATCGTGAAGACCGACATCGTCGGCCCGCGGTTCGCGTCCGATCTGAAGAGGGGAGCGATCTACTCAGTCCTTGGCTCGCTGTTGGTGATCTTCGTGTACATCCTTATCCGCTTCGAGTGGCGCTTCAGCCTCGGTGCCGTTGCGGCCGTGTTTCACGACGTGATCATCACCTTGGGACTGTTCTCGATGTTGCATGGCGCCACGCCGTTCTCGTTGCAGGTTGATCAGACCATCATCGCGGCATTCCTGACCATCGTGGGTTACTCGCTCAACGACACCGTTGTCATCTTTGACCGAATCCGCGAGTACGCCAACATCTTCAAGACGGAACCGTACCCGGATATGGTGAACAGGTCCATCAATCACACGCTGAGCCGCACCGTCGTGACGTCAGGCACCACCTTGCTCGTGGTAGTGACGCTCTTTATATTCGGTGGAGAGGTGTTGAAGGGCTTTGCATTTGCTCTCACAATCGGCATCTTGATCGGAACGTACTCCTCAATTTTCGTTGCTGCCCCGGTGGTCGTTGAGCTTAAGGCGAAAGCCACTGGCAAGAGAAAGTAGGGGCATCACGAACGACTCCTCCGGAATGATGAATTACAATGTAGACGAGAAATACAACGCGGTTGTGATTACGCTGAAAGGCAACGTCATGGGCGGCCCCGACGGAACCGGATTGCACAATACCCTGCACGATCTACGCGAGAAGGGAAAGAACAATGTGGTCGTGGACCTTTCGAAGGTCAAGTTCATGAATTCGAGCGGACTCGGAATGTTGATCAGCGGTATGACGACAATGCGCCAGGCGGGCGGCGACCTCCGCCTCGCAAACGTTGCCGACCGCATCCAGTCGCTGCTCATCGTCACGAAGTTGATCACCGTGTTCAAACACTACCCCTCCGTTGACGAGGCCGTCGCCAGTTACGAAACGGAAGCACCGGCATGACACGCGTGGGCGGGCGGCCGGTTGTGCCCGCCGTCACGGATGTTATTCCTATTTCCAAAGGTGGCGGTCTTGCACCGCCGCCTTTTCTTTTGTCAACCAATATCACCTCAACACGGTGCGCAGTGAATGCCCGTCACAGTAGTAATCGGTAGCCAGTGGGGCGACGAGGGAAAAGGGAAGATTGTAGATCTTCTCAGCCGTGAGATCGATATCGTCGCCCGGTACCAGGGTGGGGCGAACGCCGGCCACACGATCATGTGGGGTGACACGACGTTCGTGCTGCACCTCGTGCCGAGCGGCATTTTTCACGACGGCGTGACGTGTGTCATCGGTAACGGTGTGGTAATCGACCCGGTTGCGCTGCTGGACGAGATCGATACGATCAAGAATCTGGGCTATGACGTCGATGAGCGACTGTTCATCTCGCATAACGCGCACCTCATCATGCCGTACCACAAACGGGTAGAGGAGGCCCGGGAACGCGCGCGTGACGCCGGCGCAATCGGCACGACGGGTCGGGGGATCGGCCCCGCCTACATGGATAAGTTTGCCCGGACGGGAATCCGCGTCGTGGACCTGCTGGATCGCGACGTGCTGCGGAAGAAACTCAAAGTGGCCATCGAGGAGAAGAACGCTATTCTCCGGGAGATCTACGGAGCGGATGAGTTGAACGTTGATGCCATCATCGAGGAGTATGTGGAGTTCGACAAGCTCATCGATCCTTTCGTGACCGACACGAGCCAGTACCTTGGACAGGCGCTGCGCGACGGAAAACACGTGCTGGCCGAGGGAGCGCAGGGTTCGCTGCTCGACGTGGACTTCGGCACCTATCCGTTCGTGACCTCGAGTCACCCCACAGTGGGCGGGTGCTGTACGGGACTCGGCGTACCACCGACGGAGATTCGAAGGGTCATCGGCATTGTCAAGGCGTATTCGACCCGAGTGGGCAACGGGCCGTTCCCGACGGAACTTCAAGACGAGATCGGAGAGCGACTGCGCGCCGAGGGCCACGAGTACGGCGCCACCACCGGCAGACCCCGAAGATGTGGCTGGCTTGACTTGGTCGCGCTGAAGTACACAAGCCTCATCAACGGCTATACGGATCTGGCGATCACGAAGCTCGACGTCCTAACCGGCCTAGCGGAAATAAAAGCGTGCACGTCGTACCGGGTCGACGGGAAGTCCACGGAGCGCTTTCCATCGGAGGTACAGACGCTTGAACGCGTCACCTCGCAGTACGCGGACTTTGACGGATGGCAAGAAGATATCTCAGGCCTAACTGAATTCGATGCACTCCCTTCGGCAGCAACGGATTACCTTGATTTCATATCAAGCTACCTTAATGTCCCGATAACAACCGTTTCGACTGGCCCGAAGCGCGACCAGACAATCATCGTCAAGTCCATGTCGGTGGCCACCTGATCTGGACCTCGACTGCGGGCGTGACGTTCAACTTTCGGTGGGCGCTTCGGTGCGAAGCGCCCTTTCTTGTTTTGCGATTCCTGCCTGACTAGCGCCGGTCTCTCCGGCCTTCGCCATGAAATCGTACCACGTGTCGACAAAGATCAAGCTGGGTCTGATTGTCTTCGCCACGCTTATAGCCATTGCCTCCCTGGCGTACACAAATCACCTGGTCAACAGGCTCAAGGACCGGGAACAGTCCGTGATACGGCTGTGGGCCAGCGCTCTGGAACAGTTGCCAAAGGCGCAACAACAGTCAATGAACCCGCATCAGTTCGATCTCGCGGAGCTCGAGGTCTTCCTGCGCGGCGTAGCACAATCAAGACGGGTTCTACCGGGTTCTCCGGACACCTCGCGCATCGGACGGTACATAGACGCGGTTATCTGGGCGCAAGGCATGCCGCCCGCCAGTGAACTCAGCTTCATCATGGATGACATTCTCGTGCCGAACGCCTTCGACATTCCGGCAGTTCTCACCGATGCCCGCACCGAGGAGCCGCAGACATGGCGCAATATTGACGTGCCGAGTTCGCTTCGCGATCTGGTGCCCGCCGACTCGGCGGCCGCAATGAACAAGCTGCGAGCCCGCATCGAGGAAATGGACCGGATGTATCCACCGATACCGATCGAGATCACGTTCGCCGATGCGCGGCTGCAGCAGCAGGTACACTACGGGGAGTCCCAGCTTGTGGGCGAGCTCCGTCGGTATCCGTACGTGCAGTTCGCGTTTGTGGGCCTCTTCATCCTGGTAGGCTACCTCGGCTTCTCGTACGTCCGTCGAAGCGAGCAGAGCAACCTATGGGTCGGAATGGCCAAGGAAGCCGCTCATCAACTGGGCACTCCCATTTCGAGCCTCATGGGATGGATTGAAATCCTCCGAAGCGATGGTCTCGACGCGCGGCGCAAAAAAGAGGCCGTCGACGAGGTGGAAAAGGATGTGGACCGGCTGGGACGCGTGGCCAACCGCTTCTCCGATATCGGTTCCATGCCGAAGCTCGAGCCTCAGGAACTGGCTCCGGTCGTCGAGACGACCGTCGAATACATCCGCAGGCGACTGCCTCAACACGGCAAGGCCGTTGAGCTCGAGACCCGCGTCGAGCCGGGAGTGGTGGCACCGCTCAACACGGAACTGTTCGAGTGGGTCATCGAGAACCTACTGAAGAACGCGCTTGACGCGATCGAGTCGGACGCCGGCATGATCACAATTGCAGTTGCTTCTGACGACGGAAAGGTCCGCGTCGACGTGACCGACAGTGGAAGGGGCATCGACCGACGAGAATGGAAGGTCATATTCCGTCCCGGCTTCTCTACGAAGAAGCGTGGCTGGGGGCTCGGGCTGAGCCTCGCGAAACGTATAGTGGAAGACTACCACGGCGGTACGCTGAAACTGCTTCAGTCGCGGCCCGGACATGGCTCGACATTTCGAATCGAGATGCCAAGTGCACGCGCCCCCGTCAATAAGAAGGCCCTGACTCCGTGAGAATCTGAATGCGCTCTCTGAGCTTGCGGGCGTCGATACGCGTGACCGCGAGTAACACGTACGATCGGTGTCGCCAGACCAGCACTTCGGCTCGGCCCAGGCTATGGAGGTCGAAATCCGATTCAGACTGTATCTGGCGTCGGACGTCCGTCGACAACTGGATGTCCTCGGCGTGGGCGTCCAGAAAGCGGTAGGTGAGGGCGTAGATGGTTATTGGCTCCGCAGTCAACCGATCCTGATATCGTAGCACGGCTACACGGCTGCCCGCGGCGATTTCGCCAACGGCTGTACCGGTCAGGAAGGCGTCGTTGATTTCCGGAAGTGGGACATCCTCGCCGAGATGCGTCAGCAGGTAGCGATGAGCCCGCTCCGGCGAGTCCGTCTCGAGATCTGGAATGAAGCGATTGGCGTGGCGCACGGCGAGTGCGATCGCATTTCGCTCCGGAAGGGTCGTCGTGAATCGATCGTACAGGAAGCGAGCACCGAAGCCGATTGAGAGTATAAGGATCACGCTGATGACAACGGCACGAAACCGAATGGTTGGTTGCGTTGTCCGCGAGCTCTCGCTCGGCAGAACGGGCCCCTTGATCGAAGGGGCTTCGGCGGTCGAAACAGCCGTCGGCACCGAGTCAGAAACGGACCCCCTCAAGGCTTCCGGCGCGGAGTCGAGGTGATCGAAGATGTATGCGAGCGTCTCACTGAGCCAGGAGTCCGGTAGATCGTCAATAATTGTCGAGGGTTCGCTGTCTTCGGGACGACGAAAGACGGCGTCATGGATCATGGTGAAACCGTCTTTCAGTGCCGTCATGATCTCGACAGGCGGCAGTCCTGTTATCTCCGCCACCGAATCGATTGGCAGCCGCCGCACTTCAACCAGGTACAGGATCGAAAGGACGTTCGGATCGACGCGATCCAAAACACCGATGATTTTGGATCGTGCGCGAGCCATCGCACTCGCTTCTCTCTGGGCTGCAAAAACGCCTTTCCCTCCGGGTGTCGGTGCGTGAGTCTGCATTGCCTCGCGCCGCAGCCGCCACATCACCCGTACCACATCGAGCTCACTCGGAACCCCGGTTGTTCCGGACACGGCCTGGCTTCGCAGACGGGACAGGGCGGCCTCGACAAGCGATGCCGCTGCGGCCGCATCGCCTGTCATTACAAGAGCGGCACGATACGCTCCGTCAATCGGATGTGGTCCCGTTGTGTTGGAGTCCGACGGCATGTCAGTCCATAAAGATTACGTTGACAGGCGTTCCTCGCTGTATGTCGAGAAGCTGCGAAGCGTTCCCCGACGATACCGATACTTCCAGGTAGTCACCGCTGTTGAAGAGGATCAGGGGTTCGCCGCTGGTCACCTCGCCGTACGTCGTGGACACTTCGCGCAGGATGCAGTTTCCGACAAAGCACTTCATGTTTCGGCCACGACGACATTCCTCGAAAGCCTTGCGCGAAATATTCGTGACGCAGTTACCGAAGTGATCGACATGCAGCACCCAGCCCTGGATGCCTTGCTCGTCCGTGATGGGCAGTGCCCAGTGGAGTCGCTCCAACGCCTCGATCGGTGTTCCAACATCACGGATGGACCGACCTGAGGCCAGGTGCGCAGCCACCGGCGCAAAGATGTCGCGCCCATGAAAGGTCCGTGACGGCGAGTTTGTCCTCCAGAACTGACTGCGGTCAAGCTCAACGAGTTCGTCGGGCCTTCGACCGTCTAACACAAGCGAGAAGATACCGTTGTCCGGACCCACGAAGCGTTGGTCACCGCTTCGCAATGCGACGCAGCGCCGGTCCGTCCCGACGCCAGGATCGACGACCACAAGGTGAACCGTGCCCGGCGGGAAATAGGGAACGGAGGAGCGCAGGACATAGGCGGCCTCCATCACGTCGTGCGGGGCAATCTCGTGCGTCACATCAATGATGTGAATTGAGGGGTCAATGCGCGCCACGGCCGCCTTCATTACCGGGACGTACGAATCCCGAATTCCAAAGTCGGTCGTAAGCGTAAGGATGCCGGACACGTCGGGAGGGTCGGTCGTGTGGGTGTGGTGTGAGTGGGAGCACGCCGTCTGTAAAATACCGCAATTTTACACGGCGTGTGGCGGGACTTTGTGTGTAGAAATCCTACGGAACCGCCTGGAGGCGGAGGTCACGATCGGAACCGGTGACAGGCCGCAAAGTCTCACGATGAGCATTGAAAGAGGTTGCAGATGTCGGCGAAGGCAGGCGAACGCGGAGCGAAGAAGGCCAAGAAGAAGCGTCTATCCCCGAAGCACCAGCTGGCTTTCGATCGCTTCGTAACCTTCTGGGGAGACATGGCGTCGCGCTGGGGAATCAACCGAACGATGGCGCAGATCCACGCGCTCCTCTACATGTCCGAGGAGCCGCTGGACACCGACGAGATCATGGAGCGCCTGTCGATCAGCCGTGGCAACGCCAATATGAACCTGCGGTCGCTCATGGACTGGAAGATCGTCTACAAGGTCCAGAAGGAGGGATCCCGCAAGGACTTCTATCGGGCGGAGAAGGATGTCTGGCACATCACTGCGCAAATCATCAAGCGCCGTGAGCGAGAAGAGATCGAGCCGGTGATGGTCCAACTTCAGGCATGTCTCGACATTCTTCCGGACGCCACCGAGGCCAATGAAGCGGAAGAAATGTTCGGCCGAAGAATCGAGAATCTCATGGAACTCATGCGCGTCTTCGACCGCGTGACGACGTCGCTTCTTCCATTCATTCAGCAGAAGAACGCGCCGATCATCAGGCACCTGATCGAGATCGCCGACTCGCTAAATGCCGCCGGAGATACGGAAGCAGATGCGAATGAAGAGTGACGCGACTGTGGGGCCGAAGGGCGAGCAGCTAGCGGCAGACTTTCTCGAAAGCCTGGGTTACCGAGTTCTCGATCGTAACTACCGATTCGAGAGATCGGAGGTGGATCTCGTGTGCTTCCAACCCGAGCCCGCGAATGGCTTCGGTGGAGAGATTGTGTTCGTCGAAGTCAAGACGCGATCGGGCACACGGTTCGGGCGGCCGGAAGATGCCGTAACGGACGAGAAGAAACGGAACATAGTCAAAGCGGCCAGGGCCTATCTCTACGAACATAAGCTGGACGGCTCACCGTGTCGTTTTGACGTCGTGAGTATCCTTCTGGCTGGTGGTCCGCCACGGATCGAGCACTTCAAGAACGCTTTCTGGGTACCTTAGATCGACATGTCGACACGTACCTACAAGGCGGACGTGGCGATCGTCGGCGGCGGGCTCGCCGGGATCGCGTGCGCATTTGAACTGTCTGAATACGGCCGCACGGTTGTTCTCGTTGATCGTGACGATCCGGACGAATTCGGAGGTCTCGCGCGCTGGTCCTTCGGCGGAATATTCCTCGTCGATTCGAGAGAACAGCGACGCATGCGTATCCGTGACTCTCCTGAATTGGCGCTGGCGGACTGGGTCGAGGCCGGCGAGCTCGGGAGCACGGATGTCCTGGCTCGCGACTGGGCCAGGGCGTACGTGGACCGCTGCAAAGAAGACGTTGACCTGTGGCTTCGCCGCATCGGGGTCCGTTTCTTTCCGGTCGTGCACTGGGTGGAACGCGGATGGCACCGCCGCGGAAACTCGGTGCCACGTTTCCACATGATCTGGGGGACGGGCCGGAGACTTACGGATGTGCTCATTCACGGACTGGATGGGCCGATTGCAATGAAAAGGCTGCGACTTCTTTTTGGCCACCGGGTAATCGGACTGGACGTCTCGGCGGGGCGTGTCACCGGTGTTCACGGAACGCGACGTGATGACGAATCCGACTTCCACATAGAAGCGGATGCGGTCGTAATAGCCTCCGGTGGATACTGTGGTAACGTTGACTGGCTCCGCGAGCACTGGGAGTCCGATCTGGGGTCGTGTCCGCCGGAAATTCTCAACGGATCTCACAAATACGCCAACGGCGACTTGCATCGCGTGGTGTGTAACGCGGGCGGGGACGTGACGCATGCCGATCGGGTGTGGTATTACGCGGCGGGGATCCAACATCCGCAGCCACGGCATCCGCGGCACGGCCTTAGTCTCGTTCCACCAAAATCGGCGCTATGGCTCAATAGCCGGGGGGACCGAATTGGCCCGGAACCTCTCGTGTCGGGATTCGATACGCGGTTCCTCGTCCAGAGCGTCTGCAGCAGTCACCGGCAGTACTCGTGGCAGGTCATGAACTGGCGCATTGCGTGCAGGGAGCTTGCCGTGTCCGGCGCCGAATACAATGATGCGATCCGGGACAGGAAACTAGTATCGTTTCTCAAGTCAGTGGTTCTGGGAAACGAGTCACTCGTTAGGCGGCTCGCACATGAATGTGAGGATGTGGTCGTTGCGGATTCGGTGGATGAGCTCGCGGAAAAGATGAACGAAGTTTCGGGCTCGGCACTGGTGGATGCGCGCAACCTCGCACACACGATCCGCGCCTACGACGCAAAGGTAGCTCAGGGACGCGCGTCCGATGACGAGCAGGTTCGCCGCATAGCCCAACTGCGGCGGTATCGAGGCGACCGTGCCCGCACATGTAATTTTCAGCGCATCCTCGACGAGCGTGCCTTGCCGCTGGTCGCAATACGCGAGTTTATCCTGTCGCGAAAAAGCCTCGGTGGTATCCGTACGGACTTGCAGTCACGCGTACTGCAAAAAGGGTCAGACCACGACGTAATTCGCGGACTGTATGCCGTCGGGGAGTCGGCCGGATTTGGCG
>JBFHWK010000111.1:0-9219 GCA_041589075.1 Rhodothermales bacterium | reverse complement strand
CTCAATCGTCTGCCATGCCGTCTCCTCAACTTGCGCCATATCGCCAAGCGTTAGGGCGTAGACCGCTTCAAACACCTCCTGACTCATGCTTGCCACAACGGACAGCGGCCGGTTGCGAAGAGTCTCTGTTCTTCCGAACAGGCCGTCCTGGCCGGTCGAATGTGTGCCCTTCGGTGTGCTCTTCAGCCGCCGCGCGACCGTCGAAAGTGTCCGCCCGGCCGTCAGCTCCATCGAGCCCGCGAGGTATCCGTCGTTCGACACATAGGGATGCTTCGAAGACGTGGCCGGGCGGAATCCGTACATCATCGTGATGATGAAGCGGAAGAGCGTCGTCTTTCCCGCTTCATTTGGGCCAAGCAAGACAACTAAAGGGTGGTCGAGATCTCGGATGGATCGATCGACGAAGGCGCCGAAGCGCTCGATATGACACGACCTGATTCTCATCGAGCTCGCTCGGCGGGTAAGAGGAGACGACGAACGGCTTCGCGATCAAGTCCGGTCAGCAGGCGGCGTAGGTAGGCCTCTCGCTCCGCCGCGTCCTTGACGCCATGAGACATCGGTTCCGGGCAGAGTTGCAGAAGAACGTCTCTGTTCTCGCCGGCCTCCGAGATGAGCGCGAGCACCTCTCCCAGGATGTGCGGTTCATCGCGGTGCACATCGACATCGATCGGGGCGCGCAAATTTTCGGTGCGCACTTCCACGGCACTCACACCCAGATGGCCCGCGAGCACATCTTCGAGCTCCAGAACGGCCTCTGGCTGCTGCATGTCGACGGCCAGCGGACATTCCCCATCCAGGTCGACGACAACGACCCAGTCGTCGGCCCCACTTCCTGCCGTGGCGTCCCTGAATGCTGCGAGAACAAGATCGCCTAACTCGGATACCGATGAGACGGACGACAGGTCACCGGGGCGCAGATTCACCCACTCGATGGGAGCCAGCGGAACGAACGCGACTTGCGGCGGCCTTCGATGCTGCACATCGACCAACAGCGCACCCTTCGGCCCCGTCTCTCGAGGATTCCGGCCAAGCAGGTTTCCCGAATAGAACGCATTGGCCGCCTCGTCGACAGTCTGCCGCAAGTGAATATGCCCAAGAGCCCAGTAGTCGTAATCCGTGCGACGCAAGTCTTCCATCGTGCAAGGGGCAAAGCGATCGTGCGACTCAGTCGACTTAGCAGCCGTAACCATGGTGTGCAGCAGACCAACATGCGGCACAGGTTCGTTGGCGATCGGAAAAGACGCGGCAAGATTGGCGCTCTCAGCCGGACCCTCGTGGCCGCAGCCAACGACTATTCCTTTCAACTCATCGTTCAGGCCGACAACCCTGAACTCCTCGGGCTGCGTCATGCCAAACACTTTGACGTTGTCTGGCCATTGTATACGCGACTGCCTCGCGCCTTCGAGGGCCGGATCATGGTTTCCGGTTGCATAGCACATCGGAATGCCTTCCTCCTGCAGTCGGCGGCACTGATCGAAGATCAGCTTTTCGGTAACAAAGCTCAGGCGGTCACCGTCGAAGAGGTCGCCTGCGATGAGAACGACGTCGACGTTCCTTTCGATGGCGATGTCAACCGCTCTGCAAAACGATTCGCGAATCGCACCACGAAGCCGCGCGCGCAGATCGGCTGACCGGCACTTGAACGTAGCGTCGAAGTGCACATCGGCAAGATGCAGTACCCTGAGTTCCGACATCGTCAACCGGCTGGTTCAAACAACGCGTACATACTCAGCTCTTTCGGTGAGCCAGAGTCCTGCTTCCGCAACGGGCTCGCCCGTGATCGAGGTCCATGCTTCGGCGTACACCTCAAGCTGCGCACGGTATTTCTCCTTCAACACAGCGATGTCCGTCTCGGCGGCAGCCTCGTGTGTCTTGAAATCGACGATCTTCCAGCCGTCGTCACTTCGGTAGATCAAGTCGATCTTGCCTCTCAAGATATTATGGCCGCCGGTCTCGACACCGGCAAACGGCACCTCCGCATACGCAGCTTCAGACGCTTGAACCTCCGACCACACATGCGACTGCTGGAATGCACGCACTTCTGCAAGCAGCTCACCTGATCGTTCAGCCATATCCAGGAGATCGGCTTGAGCACGGGCATAGGACTCGATGTCTTGAACGCGCTCCTCGAGGACGGCCTCCAGTATCTCATGCATCAGCGAGCCGAACTCCGCGCCACGTCCACGGCCGATCTCGAGCGATTCGGTGAGGTCCTCCCCTGTCACGGAGCGCTCGGTCCACGAAGGTCGTGCGGCCGTCTCCCAGAATTCCGCGAGCTGATCGCACAGCTCGGCGACCGGAACGAGAGCTTCCTCGGTCACAATCGGCTCCTGCTCAGGCCCGAGCGTTAGTTCCGGAACGTGATCGAGTGCGCGGTAGAGGCAGCTCCAGGGTCCGCGGTCCTTTTTTTCCGGATAGCGGCAGACAACAAGCTGGTCACGCGCCCGCGTTGCAGCCACGTAGACGTTTCGCAATTCCTCCGCATCGCTGTAGCGTTGCTCCACCTCGAGGTCGTCAGCCCAGCCAACGGGCTCAGCCATTGCTTCGGTCGAGTAGCTGTTTCGCTTTGCCATTATAGGCCTCGACAAGTACTCGTCGCCTTCAATGCGGGACACGTGCTGTTTTGGCGGCCGGCCCTTCATTTGATACGAGTCCGCCAGAATCACAACGGGGGCCTGCAATCCTTTGGCCTGGTGGAGGTTCATGATGCGAACCACGTCGGCGCGGCCCACGTCCAGCGTCATCTGTTCGTAGGTGTGCTTCGAATCGGCCAACACGCCGCGCAACTCAGCGACGACTTCGCTCCAGTTGCGGCCTTCCTCCTCCCACTTCCGCACCAGTGAGAGTACCCGATAGAGATTGCCCGCCCGTGTTGAGCCCTGTTCCAGGCCGGCCGCATACGACGCAAGACCCAAGCGATCCATAATTCGTTCGATCGCTGCGGCCATGGGCATCGCCAGCAAGTCTTTCTGCGCCTCCAGCAGTCGATCGAAAGCTAATCTGAGGCGATCGGCCAGATCACCGTCCAGCGATTCGGGCACACCGGCGGAGAATCGGAACCGGCCTCCCGCGCGCGTGAACGCGTACAGCTCGTCGTCGCCCAAACCGTTGAGCGGCCCCCGCAGGTAGCCGAGCAGCGACACGCCGTCGCTGGGTCGACGTATTGCCTCAAGCATTTCGACGAGCGCACCCAACTCCTCCGAGGAACCCAGCGAATCACCACCGACGATGTCATACGGGATGTCGCGGGCCTCCAGTGTGGCGGCGTACACTTGGAGGTAGCGTCGCTCGCGTGTAAGAATCATAAAGTCACCCGGAGAGCGAACGGCGCGTTCTCCCGTAACCTGCTCATCGACGTACCGGGCGATCTTTTGCGCCTCCAGCTTCGCGATTTCCATCTCCCGGTTGCCCGCCACCTTCGCCACGGTGATCCTCTGCACTGGTGCGCCGTCACCGTCGGCGACTCGCTCGGGAAGCAAACGGTCGTACTCGGCCTGGTATGCCCGGTCGTGACTCTCAAAGAGAGGCTCGAAGGCCCCGTTGAGCCAAGCACAGAGATCGTCGGTGGAACGAAAACTTGTTTGTAGCCGCAGCAACCGCCCTCCCGAGTCGATGATGCGATCCCGCACGATTCTGAACACGTCGATGTCGGCACGCCTGAACCGGTAGATCGACTGCTTTTCGTCGCCAACGATAAAGATGCTCGCCGGGCGCGGCACAAGTTTTCGCCAGTCCGTTTCCGTGACGTCCTCGCCAGTGAGATACTGGATGATCTCTGCTTGCAGTGGATCGGTGTCCTGGAACTCGTCGACAAAGAACGTGGCGAACTTCTGCTGGAAGAAGCGACGCGCCTCGCTGGACTCGCGCAGTAGGCGGGCACTCAGGACGAGCAGGTCGTGGAACGTCACGAGTCCGTTTGCACGTCTGTACTCGGCGAAACGGGTGACGATGTCCTGCACCAGCGGTGCAGCCTGTCCGTAGACGTACTGCCGCCATGTAAGGAGAGCAGGCTCAATGGTTGTGTCGAGAAGGTCCGGGCTGATCTCCCGATGCACACGAGCTGCTAGCGCACGGTCGTCCCACTGATTCTGCGTGACCGCTTTGAAAGCTCTGCCATACGTCTTGAGCAGGTCGGCCATGTCCGCAACATCGAGCTCGCGTCGATAGCGGAGAAAGTGTGCGGCGCGGTCGACCTGCTCCATGAACGTGTCGCGGTTCTCCGGCAGCCGTCCGCCGAGCTCAGCAATGATTTCGTCGACCTGCTTGCGTACCACGCCGAGCGGCGTGGACAGGTCGGGGGGCTCGGTGAGACCCGGTTTCAGAACCAGGTCGGAGTTTTCGGAGACGTCGATGAAGAACTCGAACAGGTCCGGCACCTTGAGGCCGAGGTCACGAAGTTGCTGAAGCCGCCGGTCGCCTTCGGCATAGAGCTGCTGGACGATGTCACGCCAGAAGCGGCGCCAAAGCACGGTGATCTCGTGCTCATCGACCTCCGTGAAGTCTGGCCGGATGCCGACTTCCAGGGAACGCTCCCGCAGCATCCGTGCACAGAAAGCGTGAATGGTACCTATGAAGCAGCGATCGAGTTGACGAAGCGCAGTGCGCGCGTTGGCCTCGGTGGCCGCCACCTTACGCAGCCGCTCGGCAAAGCGAGCACGCATTTCACCGGCGGCCATGCGGGTAAACGTGATCGCCACCAGGGAGTCGACCGTCGCTACACCCTCAACGACACACGCAACCATACGCTTTATCAGTGCTTCGGTCTTACCCGTGCCTGCGCTGGCTACAACAACGACGTTGTGCGACAGGTCCGTCTTGATCAGTTCACGATCGCGGGCGTCCGGAAGCGCTGTTGTGTCCACAGTGTCGATATCGATCACAGCCTCATCCATTCCTCGAGATGCGACATTACGTTGTACATGCCTTCGGTCGATGTTACGGCCTCCGTCACGCTCCTCTCATCCCGGCGCTCTTTTGCGCAGACAGACTTGAAGTCACAATAGCGGCAGGGCGAATCCTCCTTCGAGCTCTTCTGGAAATGAAAGAAGGCACCCTGCTCCGACATCTCCAGAAGGGGCCGCAGGTATCGGCCTACGACGTCCTCGGAGGGTACCTCGCTCCATATTCGCCGTCCGTTCTCGCGATCGCTAGCGAAGTAATAGCCAGACCGTTTCACGTCCAGATGCGTGGGCAGACCATCCATGAGTTTCCGAAAAGCGTACGCGTACAATGCCCACTGCAGCTTGCCGCTTCGGATCAGGTCGGTTCGGTCAAACCCCTTAGCAAATCCCGTCTTGTAATCCCAGATTGTGAATCCGTCCGGCGTCCGGTCCACGCGGTCGATAGATCCGCGAAGCCGAATCGTGACACCGTCGATCAAGTCGAGACGCACCGGTTTCGGATAACGCGCGCCGTCCTTTTCGGTACCAAACTTGAGCTCGAACTCGATCGCCTCATGCCCCGTCGGCATTGTCTCTTCAGCAGCGAGGAATACTTCTGCGGCGATCTTCATTCGACGTAAGTCCACTTCAAAGGCAAGTTGTGTCGGCGGCGGAATCCTCTCAGCGATCTCACGCGCCCTCTGTTCGGTGAGCTCGTGAATTTCTTCCCTGTGGGATTCGAGCGACACCGATTCACCGCGAGCTTTGACGGCCCTCATGAAGTCGTAAAGCAACTGGTGAAAGTGCTTGCCAAACTCTTTGTGGTTCAGCCAGCGTGTGTCCTCGGGATCGACCTCGTCGGGGGCTCGAACGCGCAAGACATCATTTAGGAAGTACTGATACGGACACGCGACAAGCCGTTCTAGGCGCGAAGGTGAAAGGACAGCCTCGGCCCGCAGACTCAGCTCTGGCGCCGGTCGACCCAGATAGCCGGTGAAGCGGCTCAGACCCGACGCTGTCCGCAACAGTGTCGCCGTCCTTCCGCGCTCCAGCTCCGGGAATCGCCGCGCAACTGCGTCTTGATAGCCGCCACGGCGTCGTTGCGACAGCCATGCTTCCGTTTCATTGAGTGCCTGCTCGGGCGCAAAAGAGGCGCTGTAGCGGATGGGCGGATCGAGCTCGAGATCGTCACGACACTGCGCATGAATCGACGAAGCGTACCGCTCTCTCCCGTCTACGACATCGAATCGATTAGCAACGAGCGTTACGACGCGAGGCACGGTACCCAGTGCGCGGAGCAAGCTCCAGGTCCGCGCGCCGGGGCGGCCGCTGGACTGCTCCAGCTCACTCGAGATGGCCTGCAGGTCCGCGTCCAGCAGCAGCGGACTCTCGGTGGCGGCGCCCGGAAACGAGCCCTCGTCGAGACCGACGACAAAGACGTGCGGTCGTCCCGCATACCCGGCGCGCTCGACAGGCACTGCGTATAAGTGACCTTCCCGGGCAACCGATATTTCGGTACGGTGCCGCATCAGCAGGTCTTCGATAAGCGCAGCGACAGACTCGGTTGACGCAGTGTTACCGACCTTTGCCAGATCCCCTAGGCGATCGACAATGGAATCGAGTGCGCGGCGGTCCGCGTCGTCACCGGGGCTAAAACACCGCCGCAAGAAACGGAGTCCCGCACGACATAGCCTCCCCGCCGTGGCCGTGTCTTTCTTGGGCGCGAAGCCCAGCAACGACTTCATCGAGTCACGCTGATCCTGCAGGCGTTCCAGTTGTTGGTCGGCATTGTGACCGAAACCATCTTGAGCGTCGAATCTGACACGTGCGCTCTTTCGGTCGAACGCGGCGAGGTGTTCGTCAGCGCCACGCGTGGCACGTTGCGTTTCCAGTACCTCGGCGAGATCGGCAGCGTAGACGGCCGCGCCCCCCTTCTTTCGGGGCGGGCGGATCAGCCGTGAGCGCAGCAGGTGCGCAAGAACCGACGCCTCCATTCCTGAAGCGATCCAGCGATAGAACCCGAGTACGGCTTTGCCCGGGCGGGTGAGATGAAGCGGCACACCCTCACCGAAAGACACGGGCAGCGACATCGCGTCGGCCGCCTCACGGATCAGAGCGACGTACGGCGATGCCGATGTGTAGATGATCTCAACCTCATCGAGCGCAAGATTGCGAGCGCGAATCTCCCGAAGGACGCCGCGAATCTCCGAGTCCGCACCGACGGCGTCTCTGACCTTAACGAACTCCGCATCTTCCGGCCGCAGACCCGTTCTTCGGATTTCGCCGGACGGATGCACCCGTGCCTCGGCAGCAGGAAATAGCGGAGTCTCGTGGAGTCGCCGGGCCGCGCTGTGTGCGGGCGGATCAACCTCGAAGTCGGTCCTGCCCACCCGGGCGCTTACCTCGGATCTTTGTATGACCCGGTCTACAAGTCGGTATGCCAGTGCCGGCAGCGCAACTTCGTCAAACACGACAACAACACCGTAAGCGCGACGCGCCGGCAGCTCCTCATACACGTTGTAAGCTAGGCGGTAGAGCTCCGCACCGTCAAACAGGCGTCGTTCGGAAAGCAGTGCACAATACTCCGCGTAGAGTTCCTGCACGAACGAGATTCTGCTGCCGGCTGCGCGCCGCGACCGCAAGCTCGACGGGTCGACTCCGGCCAGCCGCAGATCCACAAAAGAACGCTGGAGGCTTCTGGAAAGACCGGGGCCGGCGGTCAGCGACGCGGCGAAACCCCGCGGTTCGCTACGATTCGACAGCGCTTTCTCGACCAATCCGTTTACGATGAACAGGTCTTCGTCGGCCGACAGCCGGCGCATACCTCGAGAGAGCAGCGTGGCTTCTGCGTGCTTCGCCGCAAGTGATAGCGGCGTTTCGATGCGAAGGTTGACCCAGTCCGTACCCTGCCGGGCGAGCCAGCCGGTCAGGTTGTACCCGGCCTGCAGGCTGGGCACGAGGGCCAGCTTGGGCTCCAGCCGATGGGCCTTGCAAAGCCCCGCCAGTTGCGCAACGACGTACGGAGAAGGGGTGCTCACCGTATCCGAGCTCCTCAATGGTTACCACCTCACAACGGCGCCCGGACCCGTTGGAACGGACGCCTTTTCTCCTCAGAATGTACGCGCACGGGGTGACAACCCTGCGTCACACTATCAGGTTAGGAGGCCGATAACAGTCATGATGACGACGATGGCAATCAGGATACCGAGGGCAACCACGATATCTCTCCGCAGCCGCTTGTTCATGGAGCTCTCCGCAGATGATGGGTCCGGTTCCGCTTCGGTGGGACAACTGCCGCCGTCCGGAAGTCCAAAAAAAGAAAAAAGAACCGGCGACTCAAGCTCCGGTTCTTCTTTCTGAGCGGATGACGAGTGGACTTGATTCTAGTCTTTCGAAACCTGTCCGTAGAGAGACTTGAGTCGAATCACAACCCGCGTGGCCATGGTCGCCGCATCGGAGAACACCTCATCGGTGACGGTGCCGTCCTTCAGGCCAGTGTCGAGGAATTCCTTCAGTTCATCGTACCAGCGATGCAGGGTCTCGATCTCGGCCTCGAGCCGGTCTTCGGCTTCATTTGCTGCCAGGGGGTCCATCTGAGCGCGGTTTGTGCGGACTACTGTGCGGGAGGTATCGACGCGGGCGGGGTAGACTTAAGATGGTGCGAACCCGAAAATCCTTCCATTTGGTGTTGTTTTTCGCCCTCCTGTCAGGCCGCGAGTGACAGGAGCCAGCCCACGACCGCCCCGCCCACGACGAGCCATGCCGCGTTCAGCCGAAACCGTATCAGCAAGACGGCAGCGACGGCGGCAATGGCGATAGCCTGCCACGAGGTCAGGGCCACCAGCGAGAGCTCGATCGTGACGGCCAGCATCAGACCAACGGCCGCAACGTTGACGGCGTCCAAAAACGCGGATGCCCACGCGGACTCCCGCAGCCGCGGGATGATCGGGTTGAGGATGAGCACGAAGAAGAAGGACGGAAGAAAGATGCCGACCGTAGCGACGACGGCTCCGGGCATCCCGCTGATCACGTAGCCGATGAACGTGGACGTGGACAGCACGGGCCCCGGCGTGAACTGGCCGATTGCGATAGCGTCGAGCAGTTGCGATTGCGTCAGCCACCCGTAGTCGTTGACGAGGCCACCCTCAAGAAACGCCACCAGCACGTAACCGCTGCCATAGAGGATGGCGCCGACTTTCAAGAAGAAGAGGCCCAGTTTCCAGAGCGAGACCGTAGCCGCCGCCCCCGCCGCCGCCCCGGCAGCCACGGCCGTGGTGTCCTGGAAGAGGATCGGCAGCCAGCGCGCCGCCGTTCGCGATTCGGCCACACCTGACCAGCG
>JBFHWK010000110.1:0-9245 GCA_041589075.1 Rhodothermales bacterium | reverse complement strand
TGCCATGCACGTTGTAACCGCGGTTCAGCAGAAACTCTGCGAGGTACGCACCGTCCTGTCCCGTTACGCCGGTGATCAGTGCCGTCTTACTCATACCGTCTGCTTTCCGTATTCCATCACGAACCACTCGTAGGTCTTGCGCAAGCCGTCTCGAAAGCCCGTGCGCGCCGTCCAACCAAGCCCTGTCATGCGGGATACATCCATCAACTTGCGCGGGGTTCCGTCCGGCTTGGAGAAATCGTTGATGATGTCGCACTGCACACCGACGACTTCCCGTATCATCTCGGCCAGCTCACGGATTGAAATATCTTTACCGACACCCACGTTGATCAGCCCGTCCGGAGCTGCCTCATACAGAGCGTCCTCGGGACAACGAAGAACGAAAAGAACGCCGTCGGCAAGATCCTCATTGTACAGGAATTCGCGGCGCGGCTTGCCGGTGCCCCAGAGCACGACCTCCTTGTGACCCTCCTCCTTCGCTTCGTAAAACTTCCGGATCAAAGCCGGAAGGACATGACTCGACTCGAGATCGAAGTTGTCGTTGGGGCCATACAGGTTAGTCGGCATGAGACTGACGAAGTCTCTTCCGTGCTGGCGACGGTACGCCTCGCACATCTTCACGCCGGCAATTTTCGCGACAGCGTACCACTGGTTGGTCGGTTCCAGCGGGCCGGTGAGCATGTGCTCCTCTTTCATCGGCTGCGGCGCCAATTTCGGGTATATGCACGAGCTACCGAGAAAGACGAACCGCTTTACATCGAACTGGTGCGCCGCCCGGATCACGTTCGTCTGGATGGCGAGGTTGTCGGAGATGAAATCGGCCGGATATGAGCTGTTGGCGAGAATGCCGCCCACCCTCGCGGCCGCCATTACGACGAAGTCCGGCCGCTCTTCCGCGAAGAACTCCTCGACATCGCGCTGCCTGCGCAGGTCCAGCTCGCTGCTCCGCCGGCCGACAACATTGCCGTAGTCCGCCGCCTCGAGAGCACGCATTATGGCGGAGCCCACCAGGCCCGTATGGCCGGCGACATAGATCTTGGCGTCAGGAGAGTCGAGATGCATCTGGCGGGATTCAGAGATGCGCGGGACTGACCGATACTATGATACGACTTGTACGCCGAATCATCGCCATAAATGACCGCCAGAGCGTCGCTCCAGCATCAATTTTCGTGGATTTTCGGCGGAAGGTGTGTACTTTATAGGAACAGGTCGCGCGACCACGAATCCGATCGGAGAATCCCACGGCGCCGGTCCCACTCCGGCAGCATCTCCTTCCTGCGGATCTTGAGAAGAACGGACGAACACGTCATCCCGCTGTCACGGCCCGACATCGGCCCCCTCGAATGGGAGCGGGTCCGCAGCGTACTGCTGTCAGGGCGCTTATCGCTCGGTCCCGCACTGGAAGAGTTCGAGACTCGGATGGCTCGGCTCTGTGGAACGCGGCATGCCGTGGCCGTGTCCAGCGGCACGGCCGCACTCCACATGATCGTGCGGGCCCTTGGCATAGGTGACGACGACGAGGTGATCACGACGCCATACAGCTTCGTGGCATCGGCAAACGCGGCGCTGTTCGAGCGAGCACGGCCCGTCTTCGTCGATATTGATCCGAAGACCTTCAACATCGACGTGGGCCGGATCGAGCAGCGCCTCACGCCGCACACAAAAGCCATCCTAGCCGTGGATGTCTTTGGTCTTCCGGCCGACTGGATCGCTCTCGAAGGCATCGCGGCTCGACACGAACTACTGCTCATCGACGACGCCTGCGAAGCGCTGGGAGCCGAGCTCCGTGGACGGCCCGTCGGCGCCTGGGGCAATGCGGCTGCCTTCGGCTTTTATCCCAACAAGCAGATTACGACCGGCGAGGGCGGCTGCATAACAACAAACGACGACCGCCTCGCCGACCTATTCCGCTCTCTTGCCAATCAAGGTCGCGCATCGCGCGAGCGAATGCATCACGTTCGGCTAGGCTACAACTACCGGCTCGACGAGATGTCCGCCGCGCTCGGGTGCGCACAATTAGAACGCTTTGAGTCGCTGCAGGAGTCTCGGCGCGCCGCCGCCGATGCATACACTCATCGACTTGCCGCACTGGAAGGCATGCTGGAACTGCCGCCCCACACGACCGACGGGGTCCGCAGTTGGTTTGCCTACGTGGTGAAACTCAGCGATGAGTTCGATATCGGGGACCGCGATCGCGTGATCGTGCAGCTGGAAGCGCGCGGTATTCAGTCATCGGCGTACTTCCATCCGATTCACACACAGCCGCTGTACCGGGAATACGGGTTCTCCGCCGGCACTCTGCCGAACACCGAGCGTGTGTCCGCACGCACGTTCGCCATTCCGTTCTTCACCGGAATCACGGATGACCAGATAGACCGGGTGTGTGCCGCGGTCGCAGAAATTGTACGCGGACTGTCGCCTCGAGCACGCATACATCCGGCTGCCTGATGAAGAGATCGCGACGTGAATATCTCCGTGTAAAGCATGCGGCCGACTGCGTCGCAGCGGTCGTCGCCCTTGTGCTCTGCCTACCGCTTCTGGCGGGCATCGCGCTTGCGATCCGCCTGATCGATGGCGCACCCGTCCTCTTTCGACAACCCCGAGCGGGCCGTGGCGGAAAAGTGTTTACCCTATTCAAGTTTCGAACGATGCGGCTGGCATCCGCGAACGCCACGCATGCTGAACGCGTCACGAAGACGGGACGCATCCTACGCCGGTTTGGACTCGATGAGCTTCCGCAGCTCCTGAACATTGTCCGCGGGCAAATGAGTTTTGTGGGGCCGCGGCCGACACTTCCCGAACAGGTTGCCCGGTACGGCAGGCACGAGCTGAAGAGGCTCGGCGTACGTCCCGGCCTGACCGGCTGGGCACAAATAAAGGGACGAAATGCCATCGACTGGCACCGGCGCATCACGCTGGACGGGTGGTACGTCGACAACGTTTCGTGGACGGTAGATCTCAAGATTCTGCTCGGCACCGTTCCCGCCCTGCTGCGCAACGATCAGTTGTACGGACCCGCAGGTGTCAACTACGACTTCTCGGACCCGGAAGACCGTGAGAGGGCACTGGCTGCATGAGACCGCTTGTGATCATCGGTGCGGGAGGTTTGGGCGCTGAGGTAGCCGCCCTGGTCGAGGCAATAAACCGCGTGGACTCCGCGTGGCAGCTCCTTGGGTTCGCCGACGACGACGCGGACTTGCACGGATCGAGGATTCTGGGATACGACGTGCTCGGCGGCATCGATATCGTCGCTGATAGGAACGACGTGCATTTTGTCGTGGCGATCGGAAACTCGCACGTGCGCTCAAAGATCGTCGACCGCATGATCGCGACGTCGTGCCGCCCCGCGACACTGGTGCATCCGGAAGCCTCCATACACGAGAGCTCCGGTGTAGGCGAAGGGAGCATCATTTGCCGCGGTGCAACCATAACCGTTCGGGTGTCGGTCGGTGCACACGTGATCGTGAATCTGCATTCGACTATCGGACACGACTGTGTTCTCGGTACATACACGACACTGCACCCGGCCGTCAACATGTCGGGGTGTTCGACTACGGGCGACCGCGTCGAGCTGGGCACGGGAGCCGTGCTGCTGCCCGGGATCGGTGTCGGCGCCAACTCGACCATCGGTGCCGGAGCCGTTGTCACGAAGGATGTGGGACCCGGGAGCGTGGCCATCGGCGTGCCGGCGCGTGTGATACGAACCCGCGAGCCCATCGGCGTTGCCTGATGCACATATTGCTCTTACATCAATATCATCACAGCCCGGACTGTCCGGCGAGTTGCAGGCACTACGACTTCGTCGAGGAGTGGAGCCACCGACACGACGTCACGATCATCACGACCGACGCGTGGGTCGAGAAGAAGATCACGAACGAATACGACTGGCATCCCGGTAAAGCCCAGGTGGTTTCGATGCCGATTCGTTACGATAACAAGATGGGACGCATGGCGCGCGGGCGTGCGTTCGCTGCGTTTGCCCACCGCGCTGCGTCGAGAGCTTTGCCGGTGCAGAAGCCCGATGTGGTTGTCGGAACCTCGACGCCGCTGAGTGTCGGCTGGGCGGCTGCTCGCGTCGCGGCAAACCATGACGTGCCGTTCGTCTTCGAAGTGCGCGATCTCTGGCCGGATTTTCCGATCGAGGTGGGTGCCGTGCCCAGAATCTTCCAGCGGACGCTGAGGAACAAGGAGCGCGCACTTTATCATCGAGCCGACCACATCGTTTCGCTTTCGGAAGACATCACGAGTCACATAATCTCCAAGGGCATCGACCCGGCCCGGCTGACAACTCTGCCGCACGGCACCGACTTGGCATTAGCGGACAAAGCGAGAATCGGTGCAGGTGCACTGAGAGAAAGTCTTGATCTCGGCGAAAAGAGAGTCGTGCTCTACGCGGGAGCGTTCGGCCGCGCGAACGACATCCCGACGGTCTTGAAGGCCGCCGAGTTATTGGCCGATGACCCTCGCGTAGTGTTCGTGTTCGTGGGACGTGGATATCACGAGGACGACATTCGCCATGCGGCGGAAGTCTTGTCCAACGTTCGCATGATCCCGCCGGTGCCGCGCCATCGGATCTTCGACTGGTTCACGCTGGCTTATGTGTCTCTGGTGACTTTTGTCGATTCGCCGGCGGCGGGAAGCGGATCACCGTCCAAGTTTTTCGACGCGCTCGGCACAGCCTGCCCGGTCATCGTCAACAGCAGCGGTTGGACGCGCCGTTTTGTCTACGAGCACGATTGTGGCTGGTTTGTGCCGCCGCACGATGAAACCGCGCTCGCCGCACGTATTTCGCGCCTTCTGGATATGCCCTATCACGTTGCCCGAGCGGGCGAGCAGGGGCGGCTTGCCATTGACACTTTCGACCGGCCCACACTGGCGCGTCAGTTCGAAGACGTCCTCCATGCCGTTACCGGGCAAGCCAACACGCGCGTCGCGGCAAACACAACGATCGCCGCCTGAGGAAAACCGCATGTCCACCCGACCGTCATCGAAGTTTGTGCCGCAAGCACTGTTGATGCTTGTCGACGGCATCCTGGTTTACGGCGCCTTTGTGGCCGCACTCAAGATCCGGTTCGGATTCTGGGATCTGCTTGCCTCGGACCGGGGCCTCGGGACGGCGGCGCTTATCTCCGTGGCCGTGTACATGGTCACGCTCTCGGCAGCCGGCCTTTATCGACAGAAGCCGTCGCGCATGCACCTCGATGCGTTTCTCAAGACATCAGGTTTCATGCTGGTGGGAGCCGCGGTTTCGCTCGCGCTCATGTACCTCACCGACCCATCCAGCCTGCCGCCGCGCAGCATTGTCGGAGCTCAGTGCGCCTTCGCGATTATCGGAGTTCTTGGGCTGCGCGCTATCGTCCGGTTCACGCGGGAAAAAATGTCGCATGGCGATGACGGCAAGTATCAGCTGGACCTGGGCAAGCTGCAGGACCGCCGGCCCGTTGCCGTGAATGAAGACGCGGTCCGCGATTATCTGACCGGACGCACGGTGCTCGTTACCGGCGCGGGCGGCTCGGTGGGATCCGTCCTGACCGATAGACTGATGCGTCTCAATCCGTTTCGACTCGTACTTGTCGATGTGAGCGAATACGCACTTTTTCGACTCGAAAACAACTTGCGGAAACGCCGCTTCGACGGCGAGCTTGTGTTTCGAATCGCGGACGTCCGTGACGAGGCCATCATGCGAACGACCTTCGCGGCCTACCACCCGGAGGTCGTCTTTCATGCAGCTGCATACAAGCACGTCCCACTGATGGAGCGGCATCCCGTGGAGGCGTTCGCAAACAACACGCTGGCCACCGTGAGCCTTGCCCGAACGTGCGAGCAGTTCGGCACCGAACAGTTCATCTTCGTCTCGACTGACAAGGCCGTCGAACCCAACAGCGTACTTGGCGCCACGAAGCGTCTGGCCGAATGGTACATTCGATCGATCGATTCACCGATGCGGTGCAAATCCATCCGCTTTGGCAACGTACTTAATAGCCAGGGCAGTGTCGTGCCGACATTTGTCGACCAGATTCGGCGAGGCGGACCGGTGACGGTAACGCACCCTGACATGGAACGCTACTTCATGACAGCGGACGATGCCGCATCGCTCATACTGGCTACCTTACTCCTCGACGAGGCCGCCACGTTTACCGCACGGATGGGTTCGCCAGTTTCAATCACGGAGCTTGCGAACTATCTGATTACCGAGATTGCCGCCAAGCCGGGCCGTATCAACATAACGTTCACAGGCCTGCGTCCGGGAGAGAAGCTGTCCGAACAGCTCTGGTCAAAAGAAGAAAGCGTTCTGGAAACGGCGAATGACACGATCGTCGGTATACAATCGCCGGCAGCTTTCAGTAGAACGGAACTCGATACGTATTTCCGAAACCTCGAAGAACTGTGCAGCGAAAACAGGACGGCCGAGCTTCGCAAAGCGCTTTTCAATACTCGGCTACATCCGATAACCGTATCGCACAGCGACGCGTAGATTCGCCACGGCGCTACCGGACGATATGAAGTCGGGGTTGCATCGCACCGATCAGGCTTTCAGCAAAAGCGACAAATTGACGTCAGACAACCGTATCGACTGCCCGGCCCGGCGCCTGACGGCGCTGTTCGCGCTGTTTGCCGTGATCGCAGGCGGCGCATCGGCGCAGGATACGTTCGACCCCTCCTGGTACGTGCCGTCGCAGCCGTACATCAAGCTGGGCACGACGACCGACCAGATCTATTCCGTTTCTGTCGACGAACTGGCAAACCGCGGTCTACCGACTTCGACGCTGGACCCCCAAACGCTACAGCTCTTCCGAAACGGCGTGGAAGTTCCTCTGATGCTGGCCACCTCAGTGGAGGGTCAGCTTTCAGCCGGGGATCTGGTCGCCTTCGTCGGCACTCGCAACGACGGCGAGGACGAAGATTATCTCTACAACGAGAACGAATCTCTTCGGAGCAGCCGCTACCACAGCCTTTTTACCGACACGACCTACTTCTGGCTGACATGGGGGGCGTCGTCCGGGCTTCGATACGAAGCACCCGCTCCGCCGGCGGCACCGGTTCCGCTTACATCATTCACAACGATGAAACGGCACGAGCAAGAGAACGTGTACTTCCGCGGGGACGGCATCAGCCTCGGCAGCCCTCTCTACACCGACCGCGAAGGGTACTACTGGGCGCGGGTCGCACACAACACGTCCACCTCACCTATCACGCGCGAGTACGACGCCCCCATCGAGGGTTGGTCGTCACAAAACACCGATACCGCGACCGTACGTGTCAGGCTCAGCAGTGAGACCACGTCCCAGCACGAGGTTACCCTCGCCTTGCGCCTCTTCAACGGAAGTTCGAACACTTTCGAACAAGTGGACACGCTCGCCTGGACAGGGCTGTCTCTCCAAACGCTTGAGGCTCGCATTGCTCAGGACAGACTGCCGACCGACGGCATTCTTCGAGTCCGACTCACGTCGCGGAACGACTTCAACTCGGCGATCCCCAACAACTGGTATCTGGACTGGGTTGACGTGTCCTACACGCGGCGACTTGCCGCCGAGAGCGGCACGCTCGAATTGCGTGTCCAGACCGCCGGTGACTTTAGCGCGACAATCGACGGCCTAAGCGGCGACAGTGCACTCGTTCTGTCACCCGATCTGGGCGAGGGGATTTTTTCTCCGATTGACGGGTCAGGGGCCACATCCCTGGCATGGTCGGCGCCTGCGAACACCCGTTATTTCGTCGCCGACTTATTCGCGCTCGCGACGCCGACCATTACGCTAGACACGCCAAGCGACCTGGCGAGCACAACTAACACGGCGTCGTACGTCCTCATTCGGCCCGACGGCCTCCGCCAATCGGCCGCGCGCCTCGCCGACTACCGCCGATCAGTCGCCGGCGGTGGCCACACGGTTGCCGACGTGCCCCTGCAGGACATCTTCGACCAGTTCGACTACGGGCGCCCGACGCCCATTGCAATTCGCCGATTCCTCCGCCATAGTCAAACATGGCAGGAGGCTCCCGCGTTTGTTGTCATGTGGGGAGATGCCCTCTATCCGGACAAGAAACGTCCGAGGCAAGACTGGGAACTGATCTCGTTCGGCAACACGGCCTCCGACGGGTGGTTTGCGATGCAGACCGCCGGGCTTCAAGATTATTCTGAATTTGTGGCCATCGGAAGGATACCGCTGCGGACGGAAGCGGACGGCGACTTGTTCGTTGACAAGATCAGCGGCTACGAGCAGGCAGCATTCGAGCGATGGCAAAAGAACGCACTGTTCCTCGTGGGCGGGACTACCGACATCGAGCGGAACTTGCTGCGCGCAAGTGCCCTCGACTGGAGCGGCATCGTATCCGGCCTGCCGACTACACTAGACACTACTCATTTCTTTAAAGTGTCGTCGGAGGCGCTCGACCCGACCTTCAAGGAGTCGATCCAGGAAGCGCTGCGGGAGGGTACATCGTGGGTCACCTACTTCGGCCACTCGGCTGCGCAGACTTGGGAGATCGTCACGGACCCGCCCGCGGACTACGACAACGCCGGTCGGCTTCCGATGGTCTTGTCGCTGGGCTGTTTTACGGGAGACTTCGCGACGGGCTCCGGCGATCCGTCCGACCTGCGCTCATTCAGCGAGCAGTTGGTGCTCGATAACCTTGGTGGCGGAATCGGCCACTGGGGAGCGTCGTCCAGTGGGACCATCGGCGCCTCGGCGGCACTGAGCGACGAGGTTCACCATAGCGTATTCGTTGACTCGCTCAGGATTCTGGGGCAGGCGCTCCGCGAGGCCAAGGTGCGCTTTGCTGCGCGCTTCCTGGACCCGCTTTCCATAAAGCACCTCCTGCAGTACGGGCTGATCGGCGACCCCGCAACACGGCTGACCCTACCGACGAAACCTGACTTCGTCAGCTCGGAATCGAGAATATCGATAACCCCCATCGCCCCGATCGCCGCCGACTCCAACCTTGTTGCCGACGTAAGGCTGGAGAATTATGGACTCGCGCCGGCCGACAGCGTGATCGTCCGCGTGACGCGTACCCGACCCGACCGATCGACGGATGTGATCGACAGGCTGGTACCTCCTTTTGGTCTCGAACGTCAGGAGACCTTTGTGCTGTCGATCGACGAGACTGCCGTCGGTGAACACACGGTACGAGTCGACATCGACCCGGACATGCGTTACACCGAAGAGGATGAGATGAACAACACGGGCGTCAGGACCACCAATGTCTTTGCGATCGGGGTCTCACTGCTCGAACCACCCGAGTCCGGC
>JBFHWK010000109.1:0-9416 GCA_041589075.1 Rhodothermales bacterium | reverse complement strand
CACGGGCCTACGGTCGTCGTGTCGGCCGGCCCGAACGGCCGAACACGTCGAGCAGTCAGTTGGCACTACAACGCCTGGGGTGGAAAGTATCCTCCCTTCGACCTCGACGAGCGCGCCGCCTCCTCGATGGCCGGCGCGATCGGGCTCGGTGCGGTTCAAGCAAATCTCGTCGGCGAGGGCGGCGCTATCGAGACTAACGGCCGCGGACTCCTCCTGACAACGCGCTCCTGTCTGCTCAATCCAAACCGGAACCCCGGCCGAACGAGCGTCGAGGTCGAAGAGGAGTTACAGAGCCACCTTGGCATGGACCGGATCCTCTGGCTGCCCGGTGGGGATCTCGAAGGCGACGATACCGACGGACACATCGACAACCTTGCCCGGTTCGTCAATTACGAAACCGTCGTAATGCCGCTGGCCGACGATCGTCTGGACGCCAACTACGACACGCTTCGCGACAACTACGATTTTCTGCTGGCACATTCGGAATCTGTGGGCCACTCTCTCAGGATAGTCCCGCTGCCCGTACCGGAGCCGGTGTTTTACGAGGGTCGAAGGCTGCCGGCCAGCTATGCAAACTTCTACATCGCCAACGCTTCGGTTATCGTTCCAACGTTCCGATGCCCGGCCGATCAGACAGCGGTCGAAATGCTGCAGGAGCTGATTCCGCACAGGCGCGTCGTCGGCGTCGATTGTACCGACATCGTTTGGGGCCTCGGCGCCGTCCACTGTCTGACGCAGCAACTACCCGCTTGAGCCCGTCACTTCGGGCGTCTTCCAGCCCCACTCCGTGAGGTGGGTGAGGTGCTCGTGGGCTGTTAGATCGTGCTGTATCGGTGTCACCGATACATACCCACGTTCGATAGCCCCGATGTCCGTGTTGTGACCCTCGTCAAGGTTTACGAAGGTTCCGGAGAGCCAGTAGTATCGCTCATTGAACGGATCCAGTCGCTCTACGAACGACTCCTCCCACATCGAACGCGCCTGGCGCGTGATCTTTATTCCGGCAATCTCCTCGAGAGGTCGATCGGGAATATTCACGTTCAGAAGCACGCCGTCGGGGAGGCCGGACTGCAATACCCGTTCGGCGATAGACCGTGCGATGCGTCCCGCCGTTTCAAAATCCCGCGACTTCCAGCTGCAGAGCGAGAAGGCGATCGCGTCGACGCCGAGAATCGAGGCCTCCGTAGCGGCGCTGACCGTCCCGGAGTAGATTATGTTGACCGCCGTGTTCGGGCCCTGATTGATTCCACTAACGACCAGGTCCGGTGCACGCGGCAGGAGTTTGTCCACGGCGATCTTGACGCAGTCTGCCGGTGTGCCGGTTACCGCGAAAGCGCTTCGCGCGGACGTACCGTCGGGGAGCTGCCAGCTCCGAGCGCGGACCGGTGAACGAATCGTTATCGCGTGACCGACCGCACTCTGTTCGTCGACCGGAGCGACGACGTAGATGTCTCCGAGTCCGCCCAGTGCCATTACGAGTGCAAGAATCCCGGGGGCGTCGATGCCGTCGTCGTTGCTAACCAGTATCAGCGGCCGGCGGGTATCGTTGTGCCGCGCGTCCTCGTTCACCGTCAGTAGCTCTCGTCGATTGTCGGGAACGTTCGCTGCTTCACGTCCTGGATGTACTCCTCAACCGCTCCTCCGATCGTTTCCGCAAGCTGCCCATAACGGCGCACGAACCGCGGACTGAAATCGGTCGTCAGGCCGAGCATGTCGTGTGTCACAAGAACCTGGCCATCGCATCCAGGACCAGCGCCGATTCCGATCGTAGGAATGCCGACAGACTTGGTGACTTCGCTGGCGAGTTCGAGCGGGATCTTCTCCAAGACAATCGCGAAACAGCCGGCCTTTTCCAGAAGAACCGCATCCTTCCGCAGTTCGTCCGCTTCCTGCTGTTCCCGTGCGCGAACGCGATACGTGCCGAACCGGTAGATACTCTGTGGCGTGAGTCCGAGATGACCCATCACGGGGATGCCTGCCGTGATAAGTCGCTCTACGGTCGGTATGACGGCTTCGCCGCCTTCCAACTTGACCGCATGCGCACCTGACTCCTTCATGATGCGAATGGCGGATGCGAGTGCCTCTTTGGAGTTTCCCTGATACGACCCGAAGGGCAGATCGACAACCACTAGTGCGCGATTGACGCCACGGACGACCGAACTCGCATGATAGATCATCTGGTCCAGTGTTATCGGCAACGTAGTCTCGTGACCGGCGATCACGTTCGAGGCCGAGTCGCCCACGAGGATCACGTCGATACCGGCCCGGTCGAGTATTCGGGCCGATGTGTAGTCATATGCGGTGAGCATCGCCACGGGGATGGCGGCAGCTTTCATCTCGTGAAGCGTCTGGGTGGTGACGCGTCGGGCAGTAGCGACGGTCGTGGTTTGCATGACTTATCGAGTGATAGGAATAATACCGGGGTATCGATCGTACGACGGGCGTGCGTTCACGGGTCCCGGACGGAAAGCCGTTTAATATACGACCCCGGAGCCGACGAACGGAGAAGACCGAAACGTAAAAAGGCGCCCCGTGGGGCGCCTTTCATACTCCGCGAGTAAAAGACGAAGAGGACGAGTTACTGAGCCGGTATCGACGACGCCGTGGGGTCAGACTCGGTCACCTTGATGCCTAACCGCTTGGCGACCTCGACCGTGATATCTACCACGCGGTCGCTCACATAAAGGAGGCCCGGCGACTTAAGCACTATGTCCAAACCTTTTTCCTCAGCGATAGCATTTACCGCATTGCCGACTCGCTCGATCAGTGGGTTCATGAGGTCCGCCTCAAACTGCGCCAACTCTTGCTGCTTTGTCGCACCCTGCTTCTGCAGATCGGCGTAGCGTTGCTGGAGCTCCTTCTGCCTCTCTTCGAGTTTTTCAGGTGAGAGGATTGGAGCCTGCTTTTCGAACTTCTGCATATCCGCCTGGAGCTCGGTACCGAGCAATTCGAGCTCCTGCTCGGAGCTGCGCACCTGACGTTGCACCTTCTCGGCGTTTGTCTTGTACTCGGGCAGGTTGACCAGCACCAGCTCCGCGTCCGCGTAACCTACCTTGAGTTCCTGTGCAGCGGAGTTACCCGGCAGCACGGCCTGCATGAAGATTGTGGCCGCAGCAACAAGCAGCGCGCCCGAGAATCGTTTCAAGATCGTCATGTAAGTGTCTTCGTTTGTGAATACCGCGGTTCAGGCTTTATCGGCCACTTCGTTGCGTGCCTTCCGTATCTATCCCGAGCTCCTCGAGCACCTTTTCACTGAGGTCGTGTTGCTCTCGTGCATATAAGAAGAGGTAATCGCCTCTTCGGTCAAAAACGTAGTCGTATCCTTCCGACGTCGCCACCTCCTCTACCGCGGCCACGATCCGCGCCTGAAGGGGCCGGACGAGCTTGTCCTGCTCGGTGAACATCTCGCCCTCCGGACCAAAATACTTGATACGCAGTCTCTCGACTTCTTCTTCCGCACGCACAATTTCTTCACGCTTTCGCCGCCGCTCTTCGTTCGTGTAGAGTAGTTCACGGGCCTGATACTCCCGGAACATGTCGTCGACCTTCTTTCGCTTGGTCTCGATTTCGTTCTCCCATTCGGACGTCATCCGTTCGATCTGTTGTTGCACGGTGGCGTACTCGGGTATTCGGTTCAGCACGGCTTCCGAGTCGATAAACCCGATTCGCTGTTGCGCGCTAGCCGTCTGACCGGCAAGGCCGATGGTCAGGGCAAGACAGCACCATAGAAAAATCTTCATGTTAACACTCTCGTCTTGGCAGTCCTCTCTCGGCCGGTGTCCAGTCCCGTGGAATGCCTGTCCAGTATCGAACCTTCGCAGGGACCTCGCTAGTTGAATCCCTGCCCGAGTGTGAACTGGAAGGACCAGCCGCGCTGGCCATCCTGGCTGGAGGAAAGCGGTACAAACTCGTCAAAGTTATACCCGTAGGTAAGCTCAACCATTCCCAGGATGGGCAGGAACAGGCGGATCCCCATCCCGGCCGACCTGAAAAGGCTCGACGGATTGTAGGTACCAAAACTGTTCCATGTGTTGGCAGCATCCATGAACAGGTACGGTGCCGCCGACAATTGCGGCGACTGCACCGCAAGCCAACGCAGCTCCGATGTATACTTATTCAGAATCCGGCCGCCAACGGGATCTCCACCGCGCCTCGGACCGATGGTCGAGACCGGATACCCTCGCATATAGATAACGTCCTTCCCGAAGAAGGAACCGCTGAAACCCGATGTCTCGAACGGCGAGCCGCCCACGACAAACCTCTCGAACTCGACGTCGTCGCCGGTAAGCGACCCGATGTAGCCGAAGTCAGTATTGAATCCCAGCGTAAGCTTGTTGCCGATGGGCACGTTCCAGCCTGTCTGAAACCGCCACTTGTGGTATTGGATCAGACCTCCGATCGGCGGCGCAATTTCTACGGACAGGACCATCCTGGAACCCGCCGTCGGGAAGATGGGGTGGTTCGTGGAGTTGCGGAGCAGTGACTGCCGCACCGTCACCTGGTTACTCACCCCCTGCGGCAGGGTACTGATCCAGTTGTTATTGTCGAAGAACTGATATCCCAGGCTGGTGGCCACGCTGAACTTGTCGTCGGGCCAAGTCAGTCGCTGTTCGTAAAACGTCCGCGCCGACAGCGTCTTCAAGCGCTGATCGGAACTCGAGCTGCCGGTGATCGGGTTGCGGCCGATCTTCGAGTACGAAAGCGCAAACCCAGCCTGCCGCGGCCTGCCCCTGAACCACGGCTCAGTGAACGAAAGCGAATACTGTTGAAAGAAACTGCCATTGGTCTGTACGCCCACCGACAGTTTCTGGCCATCACCGGAAGGCAGCGGCCGCCACGCCTTGCCGTTGAAAAGATTCTGAGCGGAGAAGTTATTGAACGTGAAACGAAGTTGGAGCACCAGGCCAAATCGCCCCCACGTTCCTGAGAGCTCTAGCTGATCGCTTCCCTGCTCGTCCAGTGAGTACAGCAGGTCGACTTCCTTGGCCGCGTCGTTGATATCAACGCCCGGACCTGGCGCCAGAGACTCCTGCGTGAAATAGTTCAGCTGCAGCAGGCGGCGGACCGATTCCTGAATCGCGTCCCGGCTGAAGCGCTGTCCGGGTATTGTCAACAACTCCCGCCGAATGACGTGCTCCTTTGTCTTGGTATTACCGGAGATGCCGATCTCCCCAAACCGGTAAACGTCTCCCTCGTTCACATCAACAATGATATCCAGCGAGTCCTTTCCGACGGCCTTCAGAAACGGGTCTGCGTTGAAGCGCATGTATCCCTGGTTCATGTAAAGGCTGTAGACGTCCGTGCTCCGGCTGTTGCTGAACAGGTTGGTCTGAAGGCGCTTGCCGTTGTATCGCGAACCGGGCACCAGGCCCAGTGACTCGTTAAGCCGCTCGTCGGTGTAGACGGTATTACCTTCCCACTCGATGTTGCGAATGTGGTATAGCTCGCCCTCGTCGACCGTGACCGAAACTACCATCTTGGGGTCTGATCCCACATCGGCGAGATACACGGAGTCGGCAATGACGCGCGCGTCGAAGAAGCCCCGCTCATTGTAGAAGTCGGTGATACGCTGCAAGTCTTCTTCGAACTTGCCGCGCTCAAATTTGGAGTTGCGCCAGAATTTCCACCAGCTCCGCGGCTTCGTCTTCATCTGCTTACGTACCTTGCCGTCGGAGACCTTCGTGTTGCCGTGTACCTGGACTTCGCCCACTTTGACTTTGGGGCCTTTGTCGACAACAAAGGCAACGTCGACGGTGTTGTCCGGATTCTCCGTCGCGCGCACGGTCGTCTTCACGAGTGGGTGAGCCTTCTCGACGAAGTGTTCCCGTATCACGAGCTTAGCGTTCTCGAGAGCCTCCGGCCGCACCGTGCTCTTTCGGATAAGCGGTATCTTCTTGCGGAGCGCTTTCTGCTCTTTGTTCTTGATACCCTCAAAAGTGTACTCGCGCAGCTTCGGCTCCTCTTTGACGCGAATGGCAATGAAGATCCCGTCGGCCACGCGGCGCTCCTCGACAATCTCCACGTCGGAGAACATACCAAGTCGATAGATCGAGCGGATCGCGTCGCTGATGGCCTGGTCACCCGGCACGGTCAGTTCCTGTCCCTCGATAAGACCGCTGGTCTGCCGCACGAAGTTCTGGGTGTACTCGCTCTCGGTACCCTCTACCGAAATACCAAGGATGCGCAGCCTGGACGGCTCAGCGAACGGGTCGTAGCCGGCATCGACAACCGAGCTGACGGACTGTCCTGCAGCCAGCGGTGTCAGAAGACATACCAGCAGAGAGAAAAACGCGTTTCGGAAACGCAACACGTCTCGGTGAGCGGCTTGGCGAGAAGAGATTGGGAACTGGAACGGCACAGCTAACGGCAGCCACAGGCGACGGTTTCGGGGTCCCGGGGGCATTATCCGATTCCCACACAACCTTCAATAAACGTACTGCCGCTTCGATTATTGCCCGACTTCAGCCGATATCGGCCGCGTCAACGCGTCCGAACCGGCGCTCCCGGTCCTGATAGCTCCGAACGGCCTCGTAAAGATGTTTACGTCGGAAATCCGGCCAGAAGACGGGCGTGATATAGATCTCAGTATAGGCCAGCTGCCACAAGAGAAAATTGGAGATTCGGTACTCGCCTCCGGTACGCACGAGTAGGTCGGGATCGGGCATTTTCCTCGTTTCAAGCAACCCAGCGAAGAATCGTTCGTCGATCTCATCGGTCTCGATTGCTCCGTCACGGGTGAGGCTGGCCGCCTCTCGAACCGCCTCGATAATCTCCCAGCGCCCGCTGTAAGAGATAGCCAGCGTCAGCACAAGGCCGGAATTCTCAGACGTCGCAGAGATCGAGTGCTCCAACTCCTGCCGCGCGGAGCCCGGCAACGAGTCCAGGTCGCCGATCGCCCTGAGCTGCACGTTATTGCGATTCAGATCAGCCACCTCGCGGCGGGTCGTGAGCACGAGCAGTTGCATCAGAGCGTCTACTTCATCGCGCGGCCGCTGCCAGTTCTCCGTACTGAACGTATAGAGCGTGAGGTACCTGACGCCCAATTGGCCGCAGGCTTCGACGGTGTCGCGGACGGACTCGACGCCTGCCTTGTGTCCGAACACTCTCGGCTTGCCGCGCTCCTCCGCCCACCGGCCGTTACCGTCCATGATGAGGGCTATATGACCAGGAATGGGGCCGGCCTCTTTGAGGTGACGCTGCTGCTCGGCATCATCGCCCCTGGGCGCGGAACCGGAAGGAATCGATTTTGCCAAGGAAGGGCCGGCGTTGTAGCCGTGGAAAATGGGCCGATAGCCAGACGGCGGAACTTCGCCCGAAAGGGACCGGACGAGCGCGACGCGTCAAAATAGCAATAACGGACGCCCTCTCTACAGGCGCAGAATGTCGTTGTAGATAAGAAACGCCATGAATGCCAGCAGTACGATCATCCCGATCTGCTGTGTAATCATTCGGAGCCGCAACGAGGGCTCGCGCCTTGTGATTCCCTCGTAGATGAGGAACACAAGATGGCCACCGTCCAACGCGGGAATCGGCAATATGTTGATGATCGCCAGCGTAATCGAGAGCATTGCCACAATACGCCAGAAGTAGCCGCCCTCCGCAGCGCGCTTGGTCTCTCGCGCTATCGCAACGGGACCACCCATGGTCTCTCGAAAATTGTCCCGACCTGTGACGACGCGCGAAAGGCTCGTGACGATCGCGCGCGTCGTGATCCATGTCTCATCGAGACCCGCCGAGACAGCCTCGCCCAGCGAATACTCCTTCGTGCGAAAACCAAGCACGGCCTCGAGTTGGCGCATCGACGGCGCACCAATCCCGATGCCGAAGTAGGACTCACCGTCATACGTAACCTGCTCAGCCGCTATGGGGCCCTCATACGTCGTGACTCCGCCGGTTTGCCCAACAGTGACGACGCCCGCCACATCGGTCGATGCCAACTGCAGTGAGTCCGGCCGCTGCCATCGGACGAGCATTTCGCGACCGTCCGACTCCTGTATCAACTTCGTGAGCTGATTCCAGAACATGACATTGTGGCTGTCCACCGCAACGATCACGTCTCCCGCTTGCAAGCCGATACGCCCGGCCGGCGAATCGCCACTAACCCCACCGATGATACTCGGTGTATACGAGATGCCGAAGTTGCCCTGCGACTGGTTAATTCGTGTCATGAGGTCTTCCGGACCCTCGATGGTAACCTCACGACCGTCTCGTTCAACCGTAATGGTCAGTCGGTCGGCGATGAGTGCGTCCAGACTCATGACATCTTCTGCACGCTCGATGGGCTGCCCGTTGACCAATACGATCCTGTCTCCTGTTCGGAGACCTACGTCGTGGAGTAGCGTTCCTTCCTCGATGTACACGGCCTCGACGTTCTCGGCCGGTATGTAGGTCTCTGCTCCCGAGTATTTCAGGGCGATGAAGACCATCACGGCGAGCAAGACATTAAAAACCACGCCTGCCGTGATCACGATGATGCGTTGCCAGACGGGCTTCGACCGGAACTCCCACTCCTGTGGCTCGGAGGCCGTGAAGTCCGTGTCCATGCTCTCATCGACCATGCCCGCGATCTTGACATACCCGCCGAGCGGCGTCGCACCGACCACGTACTCCGTATCACCGATCTGCTTGCGCAGGACGTTAGGCGGAAAACCGACCGAGAAGCGGTCGACACGCATCCCGAAGAGCTTCGCGAAGATGAAATGTCCCATCTCGTGGATGAACACGAGAATCATGATCGCGAGCAGTACCCACCCTATGTAAGAGAGAATTTCCAGGGCAACTTCCATGCGCTAGTGATTACAAATGACGCCCTGCCACCGGGCTTGCCTTCTCATCTGCGTCCGCCGCGTTCAATGAACCGCGGAACGATTGAGTTCCGCGACGACACGGCGGGCTTTACGGTCAATTTCGACAAGAGATTCAAGATCCGAAGTCGGCGGCGCACCGCACGCATCGAGACAGCGCTCAATCAATATTGGAATATCGGTGAAGCGTATCTCTTCCTTTAGAAAAAGATCGACAGCCGCCTCATTTGCGGCGTTGAGTACGGCCGGGGCCGCGCCGCCCAGACGAAGGGCATCGTACGCCAGGCGCAGACACGGAAACCGGTCGGTGTCCGGCGGAAAGAACTCGAGGTTTCCGATTGCTGTCCAATCCGGCCGGTCATGCGGCGCTTCCCAGCGTTCCGGAAAGGTCAACGCATACTGTATCGGGACCTTCATGTCCGGAACGCCAAGCTGCGCCTTGACGGATCCGTCCCGAAAAGCAACCATCGAATGCACGATAGACTGGGGGTGTACGAGTACACGGATCTTGTCCGCCGAGAGACCGAAGAGCCATCGCGCCTCTATCACTTCGAGGCCCTTGTTCATCATGGTTGCCGAGTCAATCGTGATCTTGTCACCCATCGACCAGTT
>JBFHWK010000108.1:0-9422 GCA_041589075.1 Rhodothermales bacterium | reverse complement strand
GCCGTCGCGTCCGGACGAGAGCAGATGGACTCGATACTTAATTGCTATTGGCCGCGGACGGCAAACGGTGCAGGCAGGGCCCACAAGAAGCCTCAAGCGCCCTCGCACGCCCGTCAGGCGTAGACCAACAGGGCTGTTCTTAGCTCATTTTAGGCGTGTAAGCGACCCCTGAGCAGTCCATACGCCGTCGGGGCCAAGCGCGACGAGTCTGTAGACGTCGAGCCCGGACGGGAGCACCCCCGCGTCTCAAATATCAACATACGGCGGACACCTGCCTCTTGCATCGTCGAAGCCGGAATCCATCAGGCCGCAGTGTGAGATGACACACGGTCGTCACCGGCACAACTTAGCTTTGCGCCTCCGAGATCTTTACGTGCTTGCATGGGTAGTACTTTGTTTGGCCCAAAGCAGCAATCCCGAGCAGTGGCTACCAGCAAGACCAAGTCGAGACCAACGCCTCCCACAAACGGACTCGAGTCCGCGCGCGAGCGTGCCCACGATCACATCGTCATCCGGGGTGCACGACAAAACAATCTAAAGAGTATCGATCTCGACCTGCGGCGAAACCGGCTGATCGTGATCACTGGTCCGTCGGGCAGCGGCAAGTCGTCGCTCGCGTTCGACACGATATATGCCGAGGGGCAGCGGCGCTACGTCGAAAGTCTGAGCGCATATGCGCGTCAGTTTCTGGAGCGGATGGACAAGCCCGATGCCGACCTGATCACAGGCCTGGCGCCGGCCATCGCCATCGAACAGAAAACCACGTCGAGAAACCCGCGCTCGACCGTGGCCACACAGACCGAGCTTTACGATCACCTCCGGCTTCTGTATGGACGGATCGGCAAGACATTCTCGCCGGTCAGTGGTGAGGAGGTTACGCGCGACTCCCCGCGATCTGTGGCCACGACTCTCCAAGAGTTACTCGAGCACGGCACGCGTTTCTTCCTTTGCTTTCCGCTGCCGGAGCATAAGAAGCGATCGGTCGCAGACGAGCTCGAGACACTCAAGGCCCGAGGCTTCTTTCGCATCCTTCTGCTGCCCACCGAAAAACAGGCAGCGACCGGAGCCGAGGAGACCGTCATCGACCTCAACGAGACGGAACCCGGCAAAGTGCGCGCGGCTCGAAAGCGGCTGCTCGTGCTCGTGGACCGGCTCTCGATCAAGAAGGACGACGAGAAGTCACAGTCTCGCATTGCCGACTCCGTCGAACAGGCGTTTCGTGAGGGTGGCGGCCGTTGTCTCGTCAAGGTCCGGAAGGGTCGCATTCTGCCTTTCAGTGAGTTCTTCGAGCGCGACGGAATGCGTTTCGACGAGCCGACGCCTCAGAGCTTCTCCTTCAACAGCCCGCTCGGTGCATGTCCCAAGTGCCAGGGATTCGGACGCGTAACAGGCCTTGACCCGGACCTCATCATCCCTAACCCCGACCTCACTCTGCGGCAGGGAGCGATCGCACCGTTTCGTACCGAGCAGTGGAGTAAGCACTTTCGAGAACTCGTCCGGGTGGCCGCTGACGAGGGCATCGACATCGATCGACCCTTCCACCTCCTTAGCGATCGCGAGCAGGAGATCGTCTGGGAAGGCGCCGGCGACTACATCGGTATCAACGGATTCTTCCGATTCCTGGAGTCGCGCGCGTACAAGATGCATTACCGGATATTCCATGCACGATTCCGCGGATACGCGCGATGCCCGGATTGTCACGGATATCGCCTGCGGCCGGAAGCGCTGTATGTTAAGGTCGCCGGCCATCACATCGGTGAAATCTGCGAGCTTACAATTCAAGACGCCGCGCTCTTCTTCGACGAGCTGCAATTGACACCGTACGAGGACGAGATCGCCGGCCGCGTGCTAGAGGAGATACGAAAGCGTCTGAAGTATCTGCTCGAGGTCGGGCTCGACTACCTGACGCTGGACCGCTTGTCACAGACGCTCTCCGGTGGAGAGAGTCAACGGATCAACCTCGCCACCTCACTCGGTTCGTCGCTTGTTGGGTCGCTCTATGTGCTCGACGAACCGTCTATCGGTTTACATCCGCGTGACACGGATCGGTTGATCTCGATACTGGAACATCTTCGAGACATCGGCAACACGGTCATCGTAGTCGAGCACGATGCGCTGATCATGAAGAGTGCAGACGAGATTGTCGATATCGGGCCGGGCAGCGGACGGCTCGGGGGGCAGGTCGTCTTTCACGGCACTCATCGCCAGCTCCTGAAGGCGAACGGCTCGGTTACGGGCGACTATCTGGCGGGACGGCGCGAAATACGGGTGCCTGAGAACCGGCGACCGTACGGCGAGAAGAACGTCATCCGGGTCGAGAACGCACGCGAGCACAACTTGAAGCGGCTCGACGCGGTGTTTCCACTCGGGATGATCGTTTGCGTCACAGGGGTCAGCGGATCGGGGAAATCGACGCTGGTGAACGACACGCTCTATCAGGGTCTGCAGCGTCTCAAGGGTCTCGCCGACTCGGCCTCGCGTGTCGGGTCGCACAGTGCGATTCGCGGACACATGCTCGTCGACGGCGTAGAGATCGTGGACCAGAGCCCGATCGGGCAAACACCGCGATCCAATCCGGTCACGTACATCAAGGCCTTCGGCGCGATTCGCGAGTTGTTCGCGAGCACGTATCAGGCTCGCGTGCGCGGGTATCGGCCCGGGTACTTCTCGTTCAACGTTCCGGGCGGAAGATGCGAGTCGTGCCAGGGCGAAGGCGTCAACAAGATCGAGATGCAGTTTCTGGCCGACCTGTATCTCGAGTGCGAGGCCTGCCATGGCAAGCGTTACAAGCAGGATGTTCTCGACATTCAGTACAACGGAAAGAACATCGACGACGTGCTGAACATGACGGTTGAGGAGGCACTCGAGTTTTTTGCCGACCTCGCTCCCGTTGCCCGCAAGCTGCAGGTGTTGGACCAGATCGGCCTCGGATACCTGACGATCGGTCAGCCGTCAAACACACTCTCGGGCGGGGAGGCGCAGCGCATCAAGTTGGCGTCGCATCTCGGTAAGGCCGGACGGCCGCGGACCCTCTACATCTTTGATGAACCTACTACCGGGCTGCACTTCGATGACATTCGCAAACTGCTTGGTGCCTTCGATGCGCTGGTGGAAGACGGGCATTCGGTCGTGATCGTGGAGCACAATATCGACGTGATAAAGTGCGCGGATTGGGTGATCGACCTTGGTCCGGAGGGTGGCCGCCGCGGAGGATTCATTGTGGTCGCTGGTACTCCGGAGGACGTGGCGGTTGTCGAAGAGAGTCACACTGGCCATTACCTCCGTCAGGTTCTCTGATCGGAGCGACGCGTGCTGCGGAATCAGGGCAGGCTAAGTGCCCTACCGCGGCCGTTACTTATGGCGGTGTCCGTGCGGCTATAAGCTAAATGAGGCATTTGCACGATCCGCCGCGTGTCGGAGGTCTATCATGGCGGCGAGTGAGGATCACATGAAATCACCCTCGATCCGTAACGGCACCGGCAACACCCGAATCCACTTCTGTGAACCGCCGTTGACACGGGCGATCCAAAGCGTAGCCGGCAGCCGACCCCGGTACCACTGAGCCCATGGCCCCCCTCACCCATACCCGAGTGTCCGATCGCAACGGCATACCCCGTCCGCGCCGTATCGCCTTCTTTTCGGGTGCCTACAATCATATTGCCGACGGCGTGACGCTGACCCTGAATCGGCTGGTTGCGCATCTGGAGAACTCCGGTACGGAGGTACTGGTATTCGCGCCTACGACACGCAATCCGGTCCTGGAGCACTCCGGAACGCTCGTTCCGATACCGTCGATGCCGCTGTTCTTCCGCCCCGAGTACCGTGTGTCGGCGGGTATCGTCGGAGAAGCGCGAAGGCGGCTCAAAGAATTCGACCCCGATCTCTTTCACGTGGCCACCCCGGACTATCCCGGTCTGTCTGCGATGCGCTACGCCCTCAAGCACAAGATCCCGGTGGTCTCCTCGTATCACACCCACTTTGACGCTTACCTCGAGTACTATCATCTGCGAATCATCGCGAGGCCCGTCTGGCGGTACCTGAAGTGGTACTACCGAAATTGCCGTCACCTTTACGTACCGACCGAGCAAATCCGGGACATCCTGGTGAGCAACGGCATCGAGACCGAGATGCTGTTGTGGCCCCGTGGCGTGGACACGACGGTTTTTCGTCCCGAGCGCCGGTCAATGCACTGGCGTCGCGAACAAGGCTTCGACGACGACGACGTGGTCATCTCGTTTGTGAGCCGGCTCGTCTGGGAAAAGGGCCTGCATGTGTTCGCCGACGCGCTGAAGATCCTTCGCGAGCGGGGAGTCCGACATCGGGCGCTCGTTGTCGGCGACGGACCGGTGCGCGCTGAACTGGCAGCATCGTTAGGCCAAGACGCCGTGATGACGGGCCATCTCAATGGCGCCGAACTCGCAACGGCATACGCTTCGGCTGACATCTTCTGCTTCCCGAGCGAGACCGAGACTTTCGGCAACGTCACCTTGGAGGCCATGGCGTCCGGCGTCCCGACCGTCTGCGCCGATGCGCCCGGCAGCTCTTCGCTCGTCGTCGATGGTGAGACCGGCTACCTTTGCGAAGGTCGAAATGCCGTGGCCTTTGCAGATGCATTGGAGAAGCTCGTCCTTCACCGCGGACTTCGGTATCGCATGGGGGACGCGGCGTTGGCTCGTGCCCGTACCTACGACTGGGACGTGGTGCTCGCGCGCATGTCCGGATATTACGATCAGGTACTGGGTCGGTCGTCGAAGGTCGTGCCCCGCGTGCCGCGTCCGGCGCGCACCGAACCAACCGCAGCGGTCTAACGTTGCCAAGCGTCCGTGAACGTACTCTTCGTTTCACATTCACTTCCGCCGGCCGACGAGCCGCTCGCTAACGTCGGCGGCATGCAGCGTGTCGCCACGGAGCTGGACACGGCGCTGGCCGGACGTACCGATATCACGTACGCCTCCTTCGTCCTTCGGAGCCGGTGGTCGAGTCACTATCGGAAGCTGCCGGGTTTTGCGTGGCGGCTCTTCCGGCACTTGCGGTCACGGTGTCGAAAGCGCGACGTGGATGTCGTGTTGTTCAGCTCGATGGTTACTGCGGCCCTCATGCTGTTTTTGAGAGGCCGTTTCGACCGCGCCGGAATGAAGGCCGTGGCGGTGGCGCACGGTAGAGATGTGACGGTCAAGAACCCGTTGTATCAATGGCTCCTCCCTCGGTTGTTTCGATCGCTGGACCAGGTGATCGCGGTGAGCCGCGCCACAGCGGCCGCGTGTGCGGTGCGCGGCATGCCCCGGTCAAGACTGACCATCATACCCAACGGCGTCGACCCGAACCGCTTCCCGAAGCCGGTCTTCGGTCGAAACGGCGAGCGCTCGAAGCTGTCACGCCTTACGAACGGCGGACCGCTGCCGCAGGACGCGTTCGTAGTCTGCAGTGTCGGACGCCAGGTCGAGCGAAAAGGATTTGCCTGGTTCGTCGCGAACGTCCTGCCGACGGTCCCAAACGACGTGCACTATGTACTGGCCGGTGACGGGCCTGAAGGAGAGACGATTCGCGCCGCCGCTCGGGAGAACAACGTCACTGACCGCGTGCACCTGTTGGGTAGAATCTCCGAGGAGGATCTCAATCTCCTCTACCGCGCGGCCGATCTTTTCGTCATGCCCAACGTCCCTGTCGATGGGGACATGGAGGGCTTCGGTGTCGTCATGCTGGAAGCGGGCCTGTCGGGACTGCCTACCGTCGCGTCCCGTCTGGAAGGAATTCGCGACGTCATTCGAGAAGGTGAGAACGGCGTGCTCGTCAGGGCAAAGGACTCGCGAGACTTCGCCGACTCACTCCTTCATTTTTACAAGAACCGCGCACATCTCGAGCAGACGGCGCGTCGCGCCTACGCCTACACGGCGGCGCGCTTCTCGTGGCCCGGCGTCTCAGAGATGTACGTCAACACGCTGCGCGAGCTCGTAGACCGCGACGCTGCGGGCTGAAGAGGAAGTTACCGTTCGATCGAGGTTCAACATCCCGTAACGCGGCCACCCATTCCACGCTAGTCTGCTACGTAGACACGCTAGCCGACTCATCAGCGACGACCGTCGCATCCTCCATCATCTGCAAGAGCGCCGGCAAGAACAGCACTGCCGAAAGCAGGGTCGTCCCGATGCCGACCACGGCCAACGCCCCGATCGACTGCAGTCCCGGATGAAAACTCAAGAGCGGCCCGGCGAATCCCATCATCGTCGTCAAGGACCCCATCGTGATGTGCTCGCCGGTTGACCGAAGCACGAATCGAAGAGATCGAGCCCCCTCCTCCAGATACCGATGTACGATGTGCACGCCGGCATCGTTACCGATACCGAGTACCGCGGGCAGAACAATCAAGTTGTAAAAGTTCAGCCTCATGTCGAACACCTCCATGATGAGGATCATCCAGAGGACGCCGACAACGAGCGGCAACGACGCCAGTACTGCCCACTTCCATGAGCCGAAATTGACCCGCATCAGGAGCACGACGATGAGGAACGTGACGGCTACGAACCACGGCGATTCTTTCTGCATCAGCCGCAACATGTCGGCAGCAATCAGCGACGTGGATCCGGCGTGGTATACCGTGCTGTCGGCGGTGACGATCGTTCCGATGTCGTCGGAGAAGGCCATCGACATCCGGCCATCCGAGAGGCCTACCGACGGGTAGATGGCCACAAAGCTGCCGAGTTCACCCGACTTGCTCATGAACTGCTTCCTCAGGAACTCCGGGACGTCGGTGAGTGCGATCGGTTGGTCGGTCTGCGCGGCTCGCTTGAGCTTGTCGAGGTCGTCCGACGATTCGACCGTGAGGAACGGATCGTCGAGGAGCGTTCGGACCTCGGCGATACGCGCCAGCTTCTCCTGTTGCGCTTCTTCCGACATGGGGAAACGGTCCTGGAGGCTCTCGACGCGGCGGATAGTTGGCGACAACGTATCCGCGGCGGCCTTTGCTCGGATGGCGGCGGCGATGGCCGGGATCTCGTCGGGACGATCGGCGACTACATAGGCGGGATTGCGCCGCTTGCTGTCCGAGTAGACGCGGCGGATGATCGCCCGCCGCGCTTCGTACTCGGTGAATTCGGGCTCGAGCTTGCCGAACTGATACTCGAATTTGGGCGGGAACAGTGCAACGGCGGCTAGGATCGCGAGCGAGCTCATCAGAACGATCATTCTGGGTCGTGGAAAACGCTCGACGGTCCGCCGCGCCGTTACCACCTCGCCCGATTCACCCTCGAATCGCAGCAGCCGCCACTTCTCGAGCAGGACGATGAGGGCCGGCATGACGATCAGCATTGCCACCAACGCAAACAGAATGCCCGTTCCGGCGATGAACCCGAACTCCGAAAACCCGCGGAAGTCCGCAACCATGAGCACGTAGAGCGCGGCGGCCGTAGTCAGCGCCCCCACTGTCACCGCTTGCCCCGTGCTTACGAAGGTCACCTCCGCCGCCTCGACAGAGGGCCGGCCGTGCGCACGCTCCTCGGAGTAACGCGCGTAATAGTGAATGCCATAGTCGATGCCCAGACCGAAGAGGACCAACCCAAGCGTAGCCGTCATCAGGTTGAGCGTCTCAAACGCCGCGTACGCAATGGAGCCCGTCCACGTCAACGACATGATCAGCGGCAACCCGATCACGAGCGCCATCACCGGTATGCGCGTCAACGCCGATGCCAGCGCACGCTTCGAGAATCGCCCGCCCGTCCGAGCCATGTACTCCTTGTAAACGAAGTACAGAACTACCGTCAGAAGGACAACACTGATTCCAAGACCGAGTGTGTTGATGATGTTGTTCGTGACCGCGCGCACTTCGACAAGCTGGCGCTGGAGCCGGCCGGCGACAACAGTGCTCATGCCCGGGTCAAACGTTTCGGGCCCAATGTCCCCTACGAGTTCCTCGAGACCTTTAAAAGCTCGATCGATGTAACCCAGGTCCGTCTGAGAGCCCGCCGGGTAGAAGCGCAGCACCAGCGTCGTGCTGTCGTCCGAGATCGGATACTCCTTGCCGATAACGTCTTCGTAGAGATCCTGGAGGTATTGTCCAGTGGTATCGGGCTCTTCTTCGTCTTCCTCCTCCAGCTCGAAGAAGAACGGATTAGCCTCCAGCTTGGCTTCCTCGATTCTGTCCTCGAGGTACGTCTGGAGTCTATCGAGTTCTTCGGTGGTCGCGAAGTAGAGTGCATTGTTTTCCAGGAACTCGGTGTCGCGGCGATACTCGACACGGCTCAGGAAGGGCTCCCCGGTAACGGGGTCTTCGAGTGCAAGCGCCTGTGGGATCAGAGTCTCGGCATAGCTCCTATTCGCTTCGAACGAGTCACTGACGATTCCGATCGCGATTTCGCTCTCGGCCCCGACCGTCTCGCGCAGACGCTCCAGTGCCTTGACGCTTTCGTAGTGCTTGGGGATCAGCTTCGAAAAGTCCGTGTCGACGCGCAGGTTCGACGCCACCATGACGCAGAGCACCGAGATCAAGACACCCGCCGCACAAACGGGCTCCGGCCTCCGGACCACGAGACGAATGACCGGGCGCAGAGCCTCGAAGATCTTATTCATGCGGAATGGGTAGGATGGGGCGACCTGCGGCACTGCCGCCGTCGGCGCCTGTTACGTCCGATTGTGTTACTGGTTCGACGCCGTGCACACGCCGTGTCCATCGCGCTTCGATTATCTTGGTGCCGACCCTGCGTTCTCCAGGCCACTGATAACCGAACACCGCGACGGCATGCACACCTATGACTCGCTCGAGGTCGGCCAGACATACTCGGTCGATCGTCAGATCACCGCCGAAGACGTTCGCAGCTTTGCGGACATCACCGGCGATGACAATCCGATTCATGTCGATCCCGAATATGCCGAAGCTACACGGTTCGGCAAACCGATCGTTCACGGGGTGCTGCTGATGGGTCTGGTGTCGAAGGTCCTTGGTCGCGACTTTCCGGGCCACGGCAGCGTTGCAGTTTCGATCTCCTGCAAGTTCCTGCGACCGGTGCCCGTGGGCTCGACCGTCACGGTTGAGGTGCGCATCGCCGAGAAGATCGAGCGTCACCGTCACATCCGCGCCAAGATTACCGTGTACCTGGATCGGCGGATGGCCGTCGGCGGCGAGTGCACACTGATCCCTCCCGGCGAGGGCGCATCGTGATGGACCGGTCCCGAGGCGCAGCGGCTACTGGATGAACTTGAGGTCGGTGCCGGGCGAGACAGATGTCTGCAGGCTGACCTGATTAAGAATCGCGACCGTCTCGGCCGAGGTCCCCTTCGGCAGCCGCCCGGAAACGATGTTCGCAAACGTGCCGCCACCAACCTTCTCGATTTTGACTCTGTTCGGCTGGACGTTGAGTACGTTCGGATCGCTCACGGACTTGAATCCGGTCATCGAGCTTCGAAAGGCGCGCTCGTAATTCGAGAATGTC
>JBFHWK010000107.1:0-9444 GCA_041589075.1 Rhodothermales bacterium | reverse complement strand
TCCGACACTCACATGGTCGCTCGGCTGGACGCCGATGCCCGACCCGGGCTGGTACCGCGTGACGTGGTGGGGACTCGGCCACCCCGCGCAGCAGGTCAATCTCTGCGCGATGGTGGCCATCTGGTACTTCCTCGCCACCGTGACCACCGGCGCCAAGCCGCTCAACGAAACGGTATGCCGTAGCGCCTTCGTCCTCTACATCCTGTTCATCAACCTCGCCTCGGCACATCACCTGCTCGTCGACCCTGGCCTGACGGCCGGATGGAAAATCTGGAACACGTCGTACGCCATGTACCTCGCCGTGCTGGCGTCGCTGATCCACGGCTTTACGATCCCCGCGTCGATCGAGGTGGCGCAACGGCTGAAGGGCTTTACGCGCGGTCTATTCAATTGGCTCACATCCGCACCGTGGCGCGACCCCGGATTCTCCTCGGTGGTTTTGTCGATGATCATCTTCGGATTCATCGGCGGCATCACGGGCGTGACGATCGGCACCGAGCAGATCAACATCATCGCGCACAACACGCTGCGCGTGCCGGGGCACTTCCACGCCACCGTCGTAGGGGGCACGACACTCGCGTTCATGGGACTCACCTACTATGTCGTGCCATTGATCTTCCAGAAGGAGTTTTACTTACGGGGACTCGCTCGTGTGCAGCCGTACATCTTCGCGTTCGGGATCACGGTGCTTGCGATCGGCATGTCGTTCGCGGGCTCGTACGGAGTGCCACGGCGGCACTACGACATTGACTTCACGAACGCATCGCTGCCCGCGGGATTTGATGCTGCTGCGCACTTCATGACAGGCGTCGTGGGCATCGGCGGTACCATCGCGTTCCTCGGACTGCTTCTGTTTATCCTGCTGACGGTCGCGGCCGTGTTCTTTGGCAAATCAAACAGGGAGTCCGGGATGCAGGGCTGGCAAACGAGCGATCGCCTGCAGCGAAGCAAGCAGGTCTACGGTCAGCGTGACGAGGCATACGCCGAGGCAACGCATCGCACACCCGGAACGCTAGCACTGGTCTTCGTGTTGCTGGCAGCTTTTGTCGTCTACTACTTCGCCAACTGGAAAGCGCTGACGGACGTCTGGTTCGTCCGCTGATTCACCGTTCGGGGGTCGTGCCGGCATGAACCGGTGCGGCCCCGCCCCGCATACGAACACAAGATATGAGCGCATTCGGATCGACACAGCGGTTCATCTCGGGATGGCAGTTCCCAGTCCTGCTGATTTCGATCGTAACGTTCCTGCTGCTGTTCATGCTGGCGATGCTCTTCATGCCGGACTCCGCAGGAGCGGCCTCGGCGTTTGCGGAGGACTTCAGGGTCTGGTGCTTCGGCTATGATCCGGCGACCGGCACGATGGAATGGGGCTATGTGTTCATGTTCCTGGTACAGCCTTTCATCCTCATCAGCATCATAATCGGCGTGTGGGCAGGACCGCTGCGTGAGATCCTGTCGCAAGCACCCGCAAAGGTGCTGCCTTATGTTGGTGGGAGTCTGGGACTTGTCATCGTCCTTGCCGCCGGCCTGGTCGGAATGGCGTCCGCACCTCAGGCCGATCCTGAGACCGCGGCGTTCCCCGCCGATCGGCTGCGGACGACGCACGCGACCGCGCCATTCCAGCTTACAAATCAATTGGGTGAGCCGGTAAACATCGAGGAGCTTCGCGGACGGGTCGTAGTCGTAACCGCCGTCTACGCTTCGTGCTCATACACGTGTCCCATCCTTCTTATGCAGACCAAGCGCTCCGTCGATGCGCTGACGCCTGCGGAGCAGGAAGACCTCACCGTGATCGCCATAACGCTCGACCCGGAACACGACAGACCAGAGATCCTGCGACAGTTAATGAACAACCACGGAGTCTCGGCACCGCGCTTCAACGCCCTCACAGGCGATCCGGCTTATGTGAACCGCGTCCTCGACCGCTACGGATTCACGCGCTCCCGGCGTCCCGACTCCGACATCATTGACCACGCAAACCTTATACTTGTTGTCGACCGCTCCGGCCGCATCGCCTATCGTTTCTCACTGGGGCCATTGCAGGAGCGCTGGATGACCGATGCGCTGCGGCTGCTCCTGGACGAAGCCAAGCCCGTATAGCCTGTGGCGACCGCCCAGCTTGATCCCCGCTACCCTCGTCTGATTGCGCCTGACAGCTTAGCGTTCGAGGTGGGCCGCGTTTCCGATGCGCGCAGCGAGCCACCCGTTCGGGGAGAACGAGTACTTCGGAGACTCGAAACTCTGTTCGTGCGACTGAACGCAGCGACAGGGCGGGCGATACCGGAACACCTCAATCCATTCGCGCAGATGGGCGCCGTCGCTAACACGACGTTCTTCATCGCATTGGTGACTGGCATACTCCTCCTCTTCTGGTACAGCCCGAGCGTCAACCACGCGTACGACTCGGTGGTCGGCATGCAAAACGAGTCGTTTCTCGGCGGGCTCATGCGCTCGCTCCACCGGTACAGCTCGGATGCGTGCATGCTGTTCGTGCTCCTCCACGGACTCCAGACGTTTTTCGCGCGAAAGATCGGCGGCGCGCGGTGGCTCGCCTGGGTGTCGGGGATCTTCCTGATCGGTCTTCTATGGTTCGACGGGTGGACCGGGTACTGGCTCGTGTGGGACGAGCGCGCCCAGCTTGTGGCGGTCGGCACGGCCAAGATGATCGACGTGGTTCCGCTCTTTACCGATCCCCTGTCGCGCTCCTTTCTGACTAACGAGAGCGTCAACTCACTCTTCTTCTTTATCATCTTCTTCATCCACATGCTCATTCCTCTGGCGATGGGAATCGCACTGTGGCTACACATCATGCGGCTGAACAAGTCGAAGTTTCTGACCGGACGTACGCTTTCGTGGATCATTACGGTGGCGCTGATCGCCCTGTCGCTAGCGGTGCCCGCGGACTATGCGGCGCGGGCCGAGATGGCGCAGGTGCCCCAGAACCTTTCGGTCGACTGGTACTACCTGCTGCCGCTGTATCTCACGGATCGATTGACAGGTGCGGCACTGTGGGTAGGAACGCTGCTCGCAACGATCGTCTTTTTCGGACTGCCGTGGATCATAACGCGACGGCGGGCGGCACCGGCTATCGTCGACGAGGTGGCCTGCAACGGCTGCACGCAATGTTATAAGGACTGTCCCTACAACGCGGTCTCGCTGCTGCCGAGAGAGGATGGTCGCGGCGAAAACCCGGTCTTCGCGCGAATTGACCCGGCCAAGTGCGTCGGGTGCGGCATCTGTGTCGGTTCGTGTGACTCGTCCGGTATCGATCAGGTGCGGTTGCCCCTGCTGGACATCCGCAAGTGGGTTAACCGTAACGCTCGTGACGCAGAGACCGGTGACGGTCGATTTGTTGCGTTTGTCTGCGCGGATTCCGGTGGTGCGGATTTCGAGATTGATGTCTTCGGCGAGTCGCCCGATCTGCCGGGATATCGCGTCGTGCCCGTTCCGTGCGCGGGCTGGGTGCATATGCTCACGGTCGAGCGGGCGATTCGCCACGGTGCGCGGGGGGTTCTGATCGCGGGGTGCAGCACGGATCCGTCATGCCGGCACGGCTCGATGTGGACCCACGAGCGTCTAACCGGCACGCGAGAGCCCGGTCTCAGATTGGACAAATTGCCGGAGCGTGCTGTGCGATATGTTCGTTACGATCGGACGGACCGGCGGGCTTTTCTCGAAGCTGCGGCAGCGTTCCGCAATGGCGAGTCCGATTCGGGCCCGCGGCGCGTTCGTAGTACCTTTGCCCGATACGCTGTGGCGGCCATCGTTCTTCTCGGCGTCACATTGCCCACCGTGGGCCTGAGTGATCTCCCGTACTCGATGCCCCCGATGGACCACGCCGAGCTAGTCGTCTCGTTCAAACATGCCGGCCAGTTGGCCGAGCAGATCGCGGAGACGAATGACGAAGACGTACTGCCACATATGCGCGGTGCGCCAAGCGGACGAAAGGTGCGTCTGCCGGTCCGGATGTCCCTTGCGATCGATGGAGAGGAAATACTCAACAGGGCGTACGAACCTTCGGGCCTATTCAACGACGGTACGAGTATCGCGATCGAGCCGGTCCCGATCGAGCCGGGCGAGCACGTGGTTCGTGTGATGATCGGTGAAAGCGCAGACGTATCGGAATGGACGTACTCATCACAAGAAACGGTCCAGTTCGCAGAGGGACGACGCCAGGTCGTTCAGTTCGAATACCCGGGTGGGTTTGTCTGGAGATAGCGTCGCCCCTGTAGTCCCCCCTCGAAGAGTCGTCGCAGCGGTGCAATCGTTGCGGCGAGGGGGGACGAGTCACGTAATCTAGTTTCCTCCTCCTCTGCGAGGGACCCGGTACACAATTGAGTTTCCCACGTCCTCTTTGAGGAGGGGGCCAGGGGGAGGAGGAGCTACTCCCCCCTCTAGTATCCGTTTCGAAAATTCGTCGCAGCGGTGCAATCGTTGCGGCGAGGGGGGACGAGTCACGTGATCTAGTTTCCTCCTCCTCTGCGAGGGACGGTACACAATTGAGTTTCCCCCTCCTCCGCGACGAGGCGGATAGGAAGAGGAGCGCATTCTCATCCCACAGCACTTAGCCTGACCCGGCGAAAGCCGGGGTCATCCCGGATCCATGTGTTCCTACAGCACAGCGTCATGCCGGCCTCCGAGCCGGGATCCATGCGACGCTATGGCCCACCTGACCGTCACATGGATTATTCGCTCCGCCCATCCAGTCACGACTACATGGCTCGTGACCCGCGTGCGCCGGAATGACGAGGGCTCCAAGGAGGAGCAAACCCGCTAGGCTGACGCCGCCGGTCCAACGTACTGCGCATCACCGTATCCCAGGATCGGAACAAAGATGAACCCCAGAAAGAAAAGGCCAAGCCCGTACGCCACAGATTTACCGAAGCTCTTCGCGAGGTCAATGTAGACGACAAGCGAGATGAAGAAGTTGACGATCGGAATAAAGAATAAAACGATCCACCAGAGTGGACGACCGACGATCTGTAGAAGGACAAAAGCATTATAGATGGGCACTATGGCGGCCCACCCCGGCTGACCCGCCTTCTCATAGATCTTCCAAATCGCCGCAACGTAGAAGACGATGATCGCGATAATGATTAGCCATCCGATGAATCCAATTCCGTCGTCCATGATTTCCTCCAGGGGTTGGCGGGGTGAGCGCAAAGCTCAAAGTATCGACCTGTTGGATGGAGATTCAACCGTCTGCCGGCAAGGTCGACACGATGGGTAAATGTACGCCCGGTCTCCAAAAAACCTCCCTTTCCCGACTCTACAGGGTAGTGCGGAAAGACCCGGTAGCCAATGTCGGATGAGACCCGGCACAAAGACTACAGCCCATTGCCTATCTGTGGCCGGACGGGATCGGGATCTACGCCAAAGTCCGGGATGCCGCACGGATCGCACGCCATAATGCATGACTGTTCATCTACCGGTGATTCGAGCGCGATCGATCCGTTAGCCGATCCTGCGGCCGGAATACATAAAGCCTAGCGCAGACCCCCCTCCCAATTACATGATTATCAAGTAATTCGGACCGGGGTGAGGCCCGACGTCCGAGGAGGAGGTACACGTGAAAACGGTTATCACTGTATTACTGTCGCTGGCCGTGCTGACGTTTACGCCCCAGTTGTCGAAAGCACAAAACGTGTATGGCGGCCTGAAGGTGGGCGGCAGCTTGCTCACGATGGGCGGCGACGCGATCACTAACGACGTCGATGTCGGCAACAAAGCCGGCCTCGCGTTTGGAGCGTTCGTGGAGGTACAACTGAGCGAGGTGTTTTCGATCCAGCCGGAGATCCTGTACGTGCAAAAGGGAATCAAGAAAGCGTACAGTGAGGAATGGTACACGCTGGGTGCGAGCAGCACGGTCATTGACATCGACGAAGATGACGGGGTGTCGTACCTGCAGATCCCACTGCTTGCAAAGTTCAATGTCCCGACAAACACGCGCATACAGCCGAGCATATTTCTCGGGCCAGCCGTTGCCTTTCACCTGGACGCAAATACGGAAGGTCAATCCGGTACGGAGATTCTCTGGGACGGTCACATAGCTAATTGCAAGACGACTGACTTCAGCGCGATCGCCGGTGCGGGCATAGGTTTTCCGGTGGGCAGAACGACGTTCTTCCTAGACGCGCGCTACGACTACAGCCTGTCGACCGCGTTCAAGGACCTCAGCGACTCCGAGCTGGACAACCTGGACTCCGACGAGTTTCCGTTCATCGACCAGAACGGTAATGGAGAAGACCTGAAGCACCGCGCATTCTCGTTCAGCATGGGTGTGATGATACCGCTCACGCGCAGGTAGGAGGTTTGCAACAGACGAAAAATGCGCACGAGGGCGCCGGACCGACCGGCGCCCTCTTCTCTTGTCGCAGCATTCGGTGCTAGTGGTAACGCAGACAAGAAATGCCGCTGCAGTTCTCTAGACCTCTAGTACCTCCTCTTTCGTCTCAACGTGTATTCCCTTCCGTGCGAGCTCACCGAGAAAGTAACCGGCTGGTACGTCCTGCATCGGTGACAGCAAGCCACGTTTTGTGATCATACCGGAGCCGAGCATTTGCGCGCCGAGGCTCGCCGTAAACCCGACGAGCCGGCTCATGGCAAGGAAACCGGTTTTGAGATCACGCAGATCGACGACGTCGTGTGAAATTCGAACCCGCTGATCACCCCGCTTCCCGACAACCACGACGCGAATAATCGCCATGTCACGCTCTTTTTCTCGGTACTGGAGGTGCGGACTCATGGCTGCAGCGAGAAAAGCCTGCCGGTCGACCGGTCTGCCGCCCACCATCACGGGTTCCTCGTCGAGAAGATGAAGCCGTACTGCGGCGTGCCAGAATTCGTTATGGCCAGGCCACCGCAGAGAGAACCGGCCGGTGTTGCGAATCGAAGGCAAATCCAGACCCAACTCCTCGACATAAGCGACACCATCGCCGTTTGCGATGGCCTCCATTGTTCCGAACTGGCCGAAGTCGACGTCGTGAATGTTTTCGCGATTGAACTGCTCGTCGCGCGCGATTTCAACAACCTGGCCGTCTCTGATCACCCGTCCGGTTCGATAGTACGACGAAAGCACGCCCTCGAACGTCCAGCTGATCTTGTACTTGATCGGATTATCGGCGAAGTCCGGCGCAGGTATTCCACCTCCGTAGCTGAGGAGGTCCGTGACGGTATCCAGTGACCGCACCGCCTCGCCAGTCAGCACGAGGTCGATGCCCGGATCCATGCCGAACTCCGGAAGAATCGCGACGCCGTTTGCGTACGCACGGGCGCCGAGTTCGCGAAGTTGTTTCGGCACATAGAAGGTGTTCACAAGGTGGACGCCTTGCCCAATTGCCGCCTCCGCAACGGCCGTAATGAACTCGACGGGCAGCAGGTCGATCGCCACGTTTGGTCCGGCGGACATGAGTCGCCGCAGGCTTTCGCGATCCGACGCATCGAGCGGCTCACACGACACCTTTTGGCCGTATCCTCGGCTGGCGACCAGCGATCGCAACCCGCCGATGTCCATGTCGGCTGCAACAACATGCTCGACCGCGTCGGACTTGGCGAGATCGTCGAGTGCCGTCTGTCCCTGCAGACCCACACCGAGCAGAAGGACCTTCATATCTTCAAGTCGTTGTTTGCTGCGCTTTCCTGGTGCTTGAAGATAGTGCTTCGCCCGCGACCCGCGTAAATCACCGATACGTTCCGCGCCACGCAGCGCGAAGAACGACGCGGAGCGCTGGCGGCCCGGAAGCGTTGACATCACGACGGTATTCCGACCCTGACCATTTGATCGCCGAGCGCATGAAAGACACCGACTGCGTTTCGTTTCTCCAGTGGTGCCTTCCGCGTCTCGATTACCGGTGGCCCGGCTTTCGCAAAGTCCGGGGGCAGGTGTGCAAGCGCGTCGCACGGCGAATTAAGGAGCTGGGTCTGGAGGACATCAGGAAGTACCGATTGTTTCTTGAACACAACGACGAAGAGTGGGATCGGCTGGACGAGTTCTGCAGGATCACCATCTCCCGATTCTATCGAGACCGTGCGACGTTCGACGCGCTTCGCGATCGGCTGCTTCCGGAAGTCGCACGTCGATGTGTGAACAAAGGGCGGACTCACGTCGACTGCTGGAGCGCCGGTTGTTGTTCCGGTGAGGAACCGCATACGCTGAAGATCATCTGGCGCCTCTCTGTGCTGCCGGCGACGGGGCTCGACATACCGCTGCACATCGTCGCCTCCGATGCCGATGCGCGTCTGCTTGAGAGAGGGCGCGTGGCCATCTATCCGACGTCCTCGCTCAAGGATCTGCCCGACGATCTCAAGGGCGCGTTCGAGGAAGCGAACGGGAGTCGGCGTGTGAGGTCCGAGTTCCGGCAGAATATCGAGTGGCTGCGGCAAGATTTGCGACGAGCATCACCAGGTAGGATGTTCGATGTCGTGTTGTGTCGCAACCTGGCGTTCACCTACTACCAGGAGTCGTTGCAGTCCGAGGTTATGGTGCGATTGCACTCGGCTCTTCGAGATGATGGATTGCTCGTGATTGGCTCTCACGAGCAGCTTCCGAGCGAGGCGAGCGAGTTTTTCCGCAAGGTCGCGCCGTGCGTGTACGACCGGCGCCCCCCGGAGCCTTCGCTTGACAGGGCATCATCCCGGTTCCCGAGCCGGGATCCATAAAACGGTAGGGACAGTGAATGATAATGAGCGCCCCTGGCGTGGGGGGACGGTACCGGTTCAGATTTCCCCCTCCTCTCGGATGAGAGGGTTAGGGAGAGAAGCTTCAATGCAACCCCGATGTCATCCCGGACCCCGATCCGGGATCCATGCAACGGTTGCGACAGTGAATAACAATGAACTCCCTTGGCGTGGGGGGACGGTACCGGGTCAGATTTCCCACTCCTCTGAGAGGAGGGGGTGAGGGGGAGGAGCACCTCCTCCTGCACATCCCGCCACCGTCCGAAAAGAAACACTACAATATCACGGCTCCTGTCACGTTTTAGGAAGGTTCGTGGCCGGGCAGATACAGGATTACGGTGCAAAGAAGATTACTCATTGGGGGTTGGCTGGTGCTGATGGCACTCTTCGTGGTAGAACGAGGATTCTCCATGGTCGCACCGTTCCGACATGCACTTCTCGTACTCGACGGAACAATCAGCCCCAGTACCGGAAACCTTGGGGTCGTGGCTGGCGAATTTGGTATCCTCGCGGGTTTTGCTCTTGTGGCGTTCGTTTTTCTTTTGAGCGGAGCCCGCATTCTCGAAGGCTCGAACACCGATGCGGATCCGTAGCGACACGGCTTGGCGAAACTCGCTGTCCGAGAACTGTGCTTACGACGAGCCGCACTCATGCCAACGCACACTCACAGAAGCGAGGGCATCTACAGATACAGTGCGAGCGCAAGGAAGTGACAGAGGCTGCCGCCCAACACAAACAGATGCCAGATGGCGTGGTGGAAGGGCAGTC
>JBFHWK010000106.1:0-9638 GCA_041589075.1 Rhodothermales bacterium | reverse complement strand
GCGAACCCACACGCGCGGGTTCATGAGGCTCGTGTTTTCTTCACGCCACGGCTTGTTGTGACCAAACGACTGCATGTGGAGATTGTAGATCACTGCTTTTCTGCGCCGCCAGGTGCACTCGGTGCGAGCCACGCGCGCATTAAGGCGCCCCGACGGATCGACTGGAAGTTCGAAATACCGGGTAGGCCCTAGCGGAAAGAGGCTCAACAAGGGAGTATTCGTTTCTCGGTCCTGGCCTCTCATACCGTCGACGGGCCGATACGAAGTTGAGTCTATCAGCGCCGACACGTCACGGCGGGCACGGTTGAAGCTCCCGTCAGGCGCAAAGCCCATCCATGCCTCTTGCAGTGCGATGATGTCCGGACGCAGGCGGTTAACGAGGTTCGTCAGTGTTTGGACGCGAGCTTCTCTATGCGTGTAGACCGTCGGGTAATTGATCGTCAGGAGTCCAAGCCGCTCACCGGGACCTACACCGCCGGCATCCAAACGGTCCCCACCCGGTACAAATCGGACTGCAACAAGCAGCGTCAGCAGGCCGGTCAGGGCTAACAGGGCCCACCGGCGTGTGAGCACGAGCGGCACCGCCGAGAGGACGACCAGTGCACTGAGGTACGGCAGGAAGATGGCGACGAGCTGTATCCACCAGAGGTACTTCGGATGAACATATTTCGCCGCGTAGCCTGCCAGAAAGAGTCCTACCAGCAGTGCATACAGTACAAGACCCGACGACCTTAAAAAGCGGCGCAAGCTGCCTCCGTGCTCACCTTCTGCTAGCCTCGTAAAGGGTGCGCTTCTCCTCCTCCGTAAGTGACTCGTAGCCCTTTTCGCTGATCTTCTCGAGTATCCTGTCGACTTCGGACTCCGGGTCTTCAATCACCGTCGCCACATCGCGCTGGGGCTGCAGCCGTGTTACGCGTGCCGGTTCCTTTCGGCTACGCGATGCGAGCCAGGATTCGAGACGGTTCAGTGTTGATTCGCCGCTCCGCGTCGACGGCGCGCGGCGGCGACTACCGTTTCGGAAGAAGACACCGGCCCACGATGTGAGGTCAATGCCACGCCGCTCGGCACGAGCGAACAGAAAACCGCTTATCGCTCCACCGAAGTGGGCCGCCACGGCCGTGTTGCTGCCCGCCATCAGCAGTAAATCGAGCACGAGAAAAACAATCACGAGGTAGATGAGACGCACGTTGCCGATGAACAGCAGTCCGATCGATCGACGCGGGTAGAGCACGGCAACCGTCGTCACCACACCGAGAACCGAGGCAGAAGCGCCGTACACAACGAACGTCGCGGTCACCACCATGTCGAACAGTACCGTCAGGATGCCGCCGCCGATTCCGGCGAGAAGATAGACCGCTAGAAGCCTGTCGGAGCCGTGTGTTTGCTCGTACTCGCGTCCGATCCACACCAGCCAGAGCATGTTGAAGCCGATGTGGATCAGCCCGGTCAAACCCGAGTCCAGGTGGAGGAAGTTATAGGTGATGAATTGCCAGGGCTTCAGCAGGACGGCCGGCCAGGCTGAATGGAAGGCGAGGTAATCGCGTACAAAGCCGTTCGTCGCGTCGATGTGCGCGAACACAATCTGCCACAACAGATAGGCGACAATGTTGATGGTCAGCAGCGCGCGGAGGGCGCGGGGCTGCGCCGCATACCAGATGCGAAACCTTGTTAGAAAGTCCATGATCGTTTCGGCGGCGCCAACGATAGGGCGTCGACTACCCCGTATACCCCGCCGGCGTGGCGAGGTTTTGCGAGTCTACCAGTACATCCGCGACTGCGGCTTCACCGGTAGTTTCCCGCGCCAATACTGTATCACCAGGAACCCGAACAGCATCCCGCCCAAGTGGGCAAAATGTGCGATACCACTTTCCGCGCCCGTGACTCCGCTGATGAAGGCGGCCACTCCAAAAAAAGCAACGAAGTATTTGGCGGGAATCGGAAGCAGGAAGTAAAGATAAATCGGCTGGTTCGGATACATCATCCCGAACGCGAGGAGGATTCCGTATACACCACCCGAGGCACCGACAGTGGGTATTGGTGTACCGTACATCACGATGAGCTGGATCAGTCCGGCACCGATGACACACGTGAAATAGAAGATGGCAAAGCGTCGCGAACCCCAGTCGTTCTCCAGCCGAAGCCCGAACATCCACAGTCCGAACATATTGAAAAGCAGATGCGTGAAGTTGCCATGGAGGAACGCGTACGTCACGAGCTGCCAAGGCCAGAAGCCGGGCACCTCGACGCGGCCGGGACCGAAGATCGAGATACCGACATCCGGTGCACCCGGCGGATACAGGGCCATGGCATTCAGAATCTCGGCCATAAAACCGTTCTGCGTCATTGCGGCAGTGACCTGTGCGAGATACAGGAGTCCGTTCAGAATCAGGAGATTCTTGATCACAGGTGGGAAGACGCTGAACTGCGTCGGCGCTCGATAGTAGTCCTGATACATCAGAATTGTCGGTGATTGCACGTTTGCGTGCGTGCTTACGCGTTACGTACGCAATATGTTGTCGTCGGCGCCAGGAATCGGCCGTCGCGGCCACGCATCAAACCCGCATCGCCTTTCAAGCGTGATCCTCATCCTGTCGGATATCCACTTCGGTAAACGATCCCGCGAAGGCGAACGAAGCAAGGAGCAAGACCTCCTCGAGATGATCGACCACTTCAAGACCCACCTTAGGGACCTATTCCTTCTTGGCGACGTGTTCGACCAGTACATCGAGCACAGATTTGTCGCACCAAAGGGACATTTCCACTTCCTTTCCATGATGGCACGCCTGACTGAAGCCGGAGTCGGGGTGACATATCTCGTTGGCAATCACGATCCGTGGCATCTGGACTATTTCGAGTCGGAGCTGGGCGTTCGGGTGGCGCGAGCGCCGATACGCGAAACGTTCCATGGTCATAGCACCTTCCTCGCGCACGGCGACGAGTTGGGCCGCACATGGGCTGTAAGTGCAGCTCAACGCATCACGCGGCACCCGGTCGCCATGGCGCTGTATCGCCTGCTTCCGGCCGACGTGGGCTTTCGCCTGGCGCGGTGGGTTAAGAAGAGACTGGACGAGTCGGTACCGGACCAGGCTACCGCCGCCCACTTGCGTCGTCAGGCGGCGGAGATTGCCGCGGGCGGCCACGATCTCGTCGTGCTGGGGCATTCGCATATTCCGGAGGACGTTAGTTTCGAGCGAGGACGCTACATCAATACCGGAAGCTGGGATTTGGATCGGACGTTTGCGCGCATCGACGATTCGGGCGTCCGACTTGAGATATGGAACGGCGGGACCGTTTCGGGGTATTTTCCCCGTACCCGCTGATTTTACGCACTCGGGTTTTTACGCCGATTTCGGCAATACCGGCGTCTCTTGAACGTTGGTATATTCTCGAAGCACCGAACACCACCGACCGACATGAGCCAGTACCAGTACACCGACGAGGAGCTGGGACGCTACTTCCACGATCCCGACGCGCGGCACGCAGGTGAAGATCCGGCCACGGACGGGGTAGCGTCCTCTCGGTGGGCGCAACTGCGCGGTTTTGTCGACAGACACACTACGGGGGCTCGTCAGGCGCAGGCCGTCTACGCCGTCGGGTTTCTGGTCGTGGCCGTCCTGGTCGTATCGCTTGGTGTCGGTCTGTATCTGCTGACGTTGACGGGGGACCTGCCGTCACTCGAGCAGCTCGAGAATCCTGAGTTCCAGCTCGCGACCGTTGCTTACACTGCGGACGGAGAGGAATTGCAGCGCTACGCAAGGCAGAACCGTTCGTGGGTGAGCTACGATGAGATATCGCCCAACGTCATCAACGCACTCATCGCCACGGAGGATCATCGGTTCAAGAGCCACTGGGGCATCGACCTTTTCCGCACGATGGCGATACCCTACCACGTGCTGCGCGGTGATCCTCAGGGAGGATCGACTATTACGCAGCAGCTCGCGCGCAACCTCTACAACAAGGAAATCGGCAAAGAGGTAACGGTGTCGCGCAAGCTTAAGGAAATGATCACGGCCGTCCAGTTGGAGCGCCGTTATACGAAGCGCGAAATCGTTGAGATGTATCTGAACACGGTCGAGTTCGGAAACAACGCGTTCGGTATCGATGCTGCTGCGCGAACCTTCTTCGGTAAGTCGCCTGCGGAACTCGACGAGCTGGAAAGCGCGACGCTCATCGGCATGCTCAAGGCGATTACCTACTACAATCCGGTTCGCAACCCGGAGAACGCTCGCGGACGCCGTAACGTGGTGCTCGGGCAGATGTTGAAGCACGACTACATCAACAGGGCGTTCTTTGAGTCGAGCAAGGTCAAACCCGTCGACACGAGTTATCGCTCGTCGGAAATAACGGCAGGCAGTGCGCCTTACTTCGCGGAGTACGTGCGGCAGTGGACGGCCGATTGGGGCGTGCAGAATGGTTATGACGCATACGCGGACGGGCTAGTGGTCTATACGACACTCGATTCCAGGACACAGCAGATCGCACACGATGCCGTTCACGCTTTCATCGACAAGCTGCAGGCCGTTGTCGATTACGAGTGGAGCCGGCCGTACGGGTACGAATTGAGTACATCGCTCGAGCCGTATCAGACGAAGACGGACTACACGGCGTTCGAGTATTTCTGGAAGTCGAACAAGGCCATCGTCGACTCTTTTGTGCGCGAGACGGAGCGGTACCGGGTCTTGCGCAACAGCGGCGTTTCGCAGTCCGACGCGGTCGCGCAACTTCGAGATGACACGGTGTTTATGGACTCGCTGCGGACGGTGAAGACACGCCTCGAGGCGGGGTTGGTGGCTCTCGACCCCCGTACGGGGCACGTTAAGGCCTGGGTGGGCGGACGAGACCTCGCTACGGACTGGTTTGATCATGTGGCGCTTGCAAAGAGGCAGCCGGGGTCGACGTTCAAGCCGTTCGTCTACACGGCCGCTGTCGATAACGGCTACTCGCCCCTGCATGAGCTAAAAGACTCCACGTTCACTCACGTGGACGTAATGGGCAACGTCTGGAACCCCGGCAACTCGGGCGGCGACAGCCTGGGCTCGGGTCAGCTCATGACCTTGCGGGAGGGACTCGCGAAATCCAAGAACACGATCACGGCTCGGCTCGTGATGCTCATCTCCGCGAGGGAGGTGGCGTTCTATGCTCGCCGGATGGGTATCCAGAGTCGCCTTCAGGAGGTACCGTCGATTGCCCTTGGAACATCCGATGTTTCGCTCCTCGAACTCGTAAGCGCCTACGCTACCCTGGCGAGCGGGGGTGAATACAACGAGCCTGCGGTGGTTACCAGCATCCACGACCGCTTCGACAACCTTTTGTACGAGGCGGAGCCGAAACCGCGGATGGCAATCTCACAGGAGACGGCCTACACGGTTCTCGACATGATGCGTGACGTGGTCCGTTCCGGAACGGGGGTACGGCTGCGCAGTCAATTCAATCTCGGGGCGTACGATCTTGCCGGCAAAACCGGAACAACGCAAAACAACGCCGACGGCTGGTTCATCGCTATGCATCCGGAGCTGGTCGTCGGTGCGTGGGTGGGCTTCAATGATCGGCGGATCACGTTTCGCTCGGACTGGTGGGGCCAGGGCGCGCACAATGCATTGCTGATCGTGGGCGAGTTTATGTCGAAGGCGTTGAGAGGGCCGGACCCGATCCTGTCGAACGCGCGCTTCCCGACTCCGGCGGACCTCGGGCTGTCGCTTGGGGCGAGTGGCGTGTTGGATGAGGATGACGAGCGCGCGATCATCGAGGGCAAGGAGAATCGGAAGCAGCGTGGGCGTGTGGGGTGGTAGTGCGGCGCCTGCAACGGGCGCGCATGTTTTCTTGAAGCACCCATTGGTAAAGCTCTCCTGCCAACGACCTTCGGTCGACCCGCTGCAACCTTCGGACGTACAACTCCGCGGTCGCCTTCGTGCCCAACGTCACGTGCCCGCTCGAGTGATGGCCGCCAGAGTCCGAGCGTCGCGGAAAAATATGACCGCAACACCCGGCAGGAATTTGTAACACCCCGGTACCCATACGCGTACCTGTGCCGAGAGGTAATGCGCAAAGTGCCATTGGTAATGACTCGAATTCTGATCCTTGTTGCGGGCTTGACGCTCCTGGTGCACCAGACGTCGGCCTTTACACGCGATGCCCTTGATTCAAGCGCCCCGCAAAATGCTGCCCCGGGCGACTCACTCGGTCTCACTTCGCAATGGGCCCAGGCAGCCGACCGCTCAGACGAGTACCTGACTACGTTTGTCGGCGACCTCTCTTATCGCTGGCCGTATCGTCACACCGCCCTGTACCGACCGATTCCCGCCTGGCGTTACAACCGCGTCGACGGGCTCGTCCTCGGAGTGCGCAAGCGCCCGCTGGAGTGGGACGGCTATGAGCGGATGGGCATCTACGGTCAGGTCGGCTATGCGTTCGAGCTGAAGCGCGTCCAGTTCGAGGCCGGCGCGGAGGCCCGACTGGGTGAGCGCTATGGAGAGGAAGGGCCTGATCTCAAATTCGGCGGCGCATACCGCAGGCTGACGACAACGGACGATCTCTGGAAATCCGGCTGGGTCGAGAACACCGTGGCGTCTTTCTTCTTCAGCTACGACTTCTTCGACTACTACGAGACCGAGGGGTGGACGCTGTACACGATCGGCAAAATATCACCTTACGTACAGCTCTCAGCAGGATTCCGCTCCGAAGATCATGCGACCCTGGCACGAAACACCGGTTGGTCTCTCTTCGGCGGTGAAAATTTTCGATTCAATCCGGGGATCGAGGAGGGTCGGATGCGATCGCTTGTATTTGCACTTGAAGGCGGCAGCGTGAGTCGTTTCCACACTCGGCCCTCTGGGGCTGTGTATCGCTTCGAAATGGAGATAGGAAAGGGTGTGGGCGGCGACTTCGCTTTCAATCGGTTCGTAGCCGATGGTCGGGCGTATATCCGCACCACGCGACGGACGACGCTGAGCCTGCGGCTTCGGGGGGGTACGGCCTCGGGAGAATCCGTTCCGTTGCAGAAGATGTTCTCGCTGGGCGGAATCGGCTCGGTGCGCGGATACCCGCAGAACGCGTTTCGAGGGGAGTCGATGTTGCTGGGAAACGTGGAGTACGCGATCTCGGACTTCAAGATCTTTGGTGACTGGCTTGGGGGATTGCAGCTATCCGGTTTCTTTGATGCAGGGTGGGTAAGTCGCATCGATCGGACGTCGTTTGATGCCGACGACATGTTTCGGTCGGCGGGCATTGGCCTTGGCTTCTTCGAGCGACGCCTGCGACTGGACCTGGCCTTTCCGCTTACGGATCAAGGCGGGACGAAAGACCCGTCGCTATGGCTGCGGCTGATACCGGCGTTCTAAGTTCTTCAAAGATCAGCATGCCTCTTGCTCGCGGGTGGCGGTGGTCTCACTCAGGCAGCGGTCTGCTCGATCCATTCACACAGCAGGTCGACGGCTGCGAGCACGTTGCCGCAGCAACGCGTTACCAGCGCCTCGTCGACCGGCTGACGGCTCGCTGCCTCGAGCGCTGCCGCACCGTCAAAGTCGACGTACGCAAGTCGCACCGAGAGCTCGGCGGCCGGTCTGCCGAACGCGGATCCCGGAAGAACCGCTACGCCGGTGTCCTGCAAAAGCCGCGAGCTGAATTCAGCGCTCGTGTGGACGCCCGACTCATCAAAGGCCCGGGCATGCTTTTCGAAAGACGGAAAGAGATAGAAAGCGCCATCCGGCTTTGAGACGTTCGCCCCGACCTTCGAGAGGCGCTCGACGATTGGCTCTGCGAGCACCCGCAAAATCTCGCGCGCATACGCGATGTAGCGATCGATCCGCTCACCCTTGCGAAAGGCTGTGACGGCGGCGTGCTGGATGGGTGCACTGGTCGCCGTGAAGGTCTCGCTCGCGACGACGGCCATCGCATTCAGGAGGTACTGCATCCCGGCAGGAAAGGCAAACGTACCCAGCCGCCACCCACCGGCACCGCACCACTTGCTCAAGCCGGCGCTTACGATAGTGCCCTCGGGGTAATACGTTGCGATCGAGCGATGACTACCCTCATGGTGCAGTTCCCCGTAAATCTCATCGCTGAGAACAACCATCTGATGGGTGCGAACGACGTTTGCCAGCTCCTCCAGCTCGCCGTCCGTGAACGAGAAGCCCGTTGGGTTACTCGGGTAGTTGAGTACCAAGAGTTTGGGTCCGGTGCCGTCCTCGCGGCACGCGGCATCCAGTGCAGCGGGCAGGAGTTTCCAGTGCTGCCCGGGCGTCGTTTCAATCCACAGTACCCGATTGCCAAAAAGCTGCGCCTGCGGCGCGTACGTAACCCAACTGGGGCTTGGCAGAACGATCGTGCCGTTGAACACGAGCTGCAAAATGTAGAGTAGTTCCTTGGAGCCCGGCGCAATCAGGATGTCTTCCGCCCGGTAGTCTAGCCCGCTCTGTCGGTTGTGGTAGCCGGCGACGGCTGCTCGCAGTTCGGGAAGGCCCCGCACCGGTAGGTAGTCTTTTTCCCGCGCGTGTTCCTTCAGGGCCGCTACTACGGACTCCGGCACGGGAAACGGCGATTGTCCGAGGCCGAGTTTATAGATCGTCCGGCCCTGGGCACGAAGCGCGTTGCTTTGCTCGTTGATGGCAAGCGTGGCGGAAGATGCTACGCCGTGAACGTGCCTCTTTATGTCCGTTATCGGCGCGGTCACGCGTTACTGGTTGCGAGCACCGGCACCTCGAACACGGCACACGTCTCGTCCGAGTCGCTCCGCGGGACCAAAAGATGCAGTACCAAGGTGCTCACCTGTCGTTGCGGGGCTGGCCGGCACGTGAAGTGAGTACGTTCACGTCCGGCCCGGTGACGCGTGGAAGTAAAGGGATCACAACGACGAACGCAACCTGTAGCGTGGCTGCTGCACACTCGCCAAAATCGTCAGAACCCAATCGCCCTAGAACTGAATCCGCGTGAGTCCGCCGCGCCCAACAATCTGTTCGATTCATGGTCGATGAAGATGCCCATCGCCTGTCCCTGCGATGTCGGCCTACCGCGACTCGTACGAATCTTGGCCGCATGCCCCATCATCTCATACAGCCGCCAGGTGTCAGGCGTAATGGCGAACTGCTCGATAAGGGTCGTATCAGGGAGCCACTGATGGTGGAACCGGCCGGCCTCTACGGCCTGGGCGACGTTCATGCCGTGATCGATGACGTTGAGGATGACCTGCAAGACGGTTGTGATTATGGTTCTCCCACCCGGTGTCCCGATGACGAGTACGGGCCGGCCGTCGCGAGCGACGATTGTGGGCGTCATGTTAGACAGCATTCGCTTTGCCGGTGCAATAAGGTTGGGCGCCGTGCCGATCCTGCCGCGTCTGTCGGTGCGACCCGGAATCGCGTTGAAGTCACCCATCTCGTTGTTGAGGAGAAACCCGAGCCCCTCGGCCACGATTTTCGATCCGTAGCTCTCCTCCAGTGTGTACGTAAGCGCCACGGCGTTTCCGCCTGGATCGACAACGGAGATGTGTGTGGTTTCTTCACTCTCGTAGGCGTCGTTGAACGCCGCGGAATCGCTCACTGAAGCTCGAAAAAGACTGATGGTCTCACGAAGTTCGTGCGCATACTCTTTTGATGTCAGACGTTTGACGGGCATGTCCGGGTTGAAGTCCGGGTCGCCGAGGT
>JBFHWK010000105.1:0-9688 GCA_041589075.1 Rhodothermales bacterium | reverse complement strand
GCGTTGGAAAACATCTGGCCAAGACCCGGCATCTGGTAAAAATGGCCGTAAGAGAAGAACACGGAAGCTCGATCCAGGATCGGAAAAGACACGCCGAGTCGGGGCGCCGGCGACAGCTTTTTGGATGTCCGCTTCGGTATCGATTCAGGTGCGCCGTCGATACTGTTAGCAGGATTCTGCAGATCACTGGGTGTTGTCGACCGAGCGTCGAAGTACTCCAGGCGCACGCCGGCACGCACCCGCAGGTCGCCCCACTCGATTCGGTCCTGAATGAAGGCAGCCCCGTTGACGGGCGTATACTTGTTGACGACCGCGCCCAGCGTGTCCTGAACAACGCCGAGTTGTTGGATGCCGTCGATCACGACCTGATCGATCCGGCTGGGTGTTCCGAACCGAAGGTCCGCAATCTGGAACTCGATGCCTCCTTTCAGCAGATGTGTCTTTGTTGCCTGTGAGGTTACGGCCGTCTTGACCACGAGTGCGTTCGTACTCTGAACGAAACGGCCCAGATCGATTCCTTGTACTATCGCCCCCTCCTCGTAGTTGGCGTCGCCTCGTGGCTGCCCCGGTTCGAAATACGGAGAGTCTTCCGGCAGAGGAAACTGCGTCCCCGCATTCGGTGGGATCGTCCCGAGGTCTTCGTACTTCATGTCCTTGAAATCGACGTAGTTCTGGCGGAGGCTCAACTCGTAAAACGCGCGCTCGTTCAGTGCATGCGTTACGTCCAGACCATGCACAATGGAAAACCGCTTCGTGGTCTTCTGACCCTCCGGGTTGAATCGAAACGCGTGGTTGTACGATTGACTTTCGATGTAATTCCCAACGACCTGGTAGCCTAGTTGGATATCGCCAAGCGATTTGTTGGTGATTTTCCCGAGCCACGACCATTGTCGTGACGCACGCATAGGTACGACGGCGCCATCGCCCATCGGGTTGAAAACTCGCTGCTCGAAGTCATTGCGATCGGTCGGCAGAAATCGCCGCTCGCCCATCAGATGTCCCTTGTCAATGAGTCGCTGGCCGTTCAGAAGAATCGTTGTGGACGGTACAAGTGGGACAGGACCGCTCAGGCTGAACTGATAGTTCTGGAGTGTCGACGGGTCAAAGTCGTCGATGTGGGGAAACAACGCCACGCGCTGTGCACCGCCAAGCGTCGAGCGAATGATTGTCGAGTCGTTGCCCGGACTCACGAAGTCTCCCGCGTATACCTCGGCCGAGAACTCATAGCGGTCCGCGTCACCGGTCCGAAGGACGGCGTTTACCACACCGCTCATCGCCTGTCCGTACTCGGCGTCGAATGTTCCGCTGATCACCTGGACCTCCTGCAGTACGGATCGATCGAGCTGCAGCGTGGAGGAGTTGTCGAACGGGTTGTTGACCGACACACCGTCTACCTGATACTGCACCTCGCCCGTGCGGCCACCGCGAAAGTGACCGTCGACGACGCCGGCCTGCAGATTGACAATCTCGTCGAGCGCCTGTACCGGTAGCACATCGATATCTTCCCGCGTAAGCGTCGATACCGAACTGGTCAGTGACACGTCGACGATCGGGCGCTCGGCCGTGACGACGATTTCCTCACCTTCGATGACCTCTTCATTGAGCGACACGTTCAGAGTCGTCGTGTTGTTGGACGTTATCAGTACGCCCTCGACGACCTTAGCCTGGAAGCCGACCATGCTGAACCGGATCGAGTAGGTTCCGGGCGGAATTCTAATGATCGAATACGCGCCGTCGAGGTCGGAAGCCGCCCCGAGCGTCGAACCCACGACGAGAGCCGTTGCGCCGATCAGCGACTCCCCCGCGTTGTCCGCGATTCGGCCCGACAGTTTGCCGGTCTGTCCGAACGCCCCGCGGCCGAAAAAGAATACAAGGGGGGCGATCAGTAAGCCGATGCGCCACGTAGACCTCATGATCTCAGCCCAATGACACGCGATGATTAACCGAGGCGAGCTGCTGCCAGCCCGCCTCGGTCACGCCGTCGTCTACTTGAGGAGAATCATGCGCCCAACATCACTGACTTGCACGCGACCGCTATTCGCGTCGCCGACCTGTACGCGATACAGGTACAGACCCGAAGCCAGCCCGTCCGGTCGGAACACGTATTCGTGGGATCCTGCCGGTTGTGTCCCGAGATTCAGGGTTGCCACCTGCCGTCCGAGGATGTCGAAGACCTGCAGCGCCACCTCACCGCTCTCGGGGATGGCGAAGCGCATGGTCGTCGACGGGTTGAACGGGTTCGGATAGTTGCGGAAGAGCGTAATTCGCTCTGGCAACGTTTCCGACTCCTCGACGGCCACACCTGTGGCCGAATTGAGGTAGGCGTATACGACTGCTTCCTGATTCCTTTCACCGGGGCTCCATGTTCGCATCGCATAACTGTCACCCATGGCCTCGAGAAAATCGCCGTCGAAGAAGTTTGCCGACAGCCACAGTCGTCCATCCCCAAGTCCCGGTGGATAGCCCAGCGATTTCGTGAGGTCGATGGCGATCTCGATCTGGTAGCCTTCATCCACGTCGGTCGGATCGGCTGCCGTCGATGCGCCTTTCAAGCCGACCGCCGCTTCGAAAGCTGTCGGGTCGACCTGCCGAACGGTCTGTGCATCCAGCGCATACTGCAGCGTTCCCGATGAGTCGATGTACACGTCGAACTGCCGGCTGAACATCGTGTGGTCCGTCTCAAGGCTGTCAACCTGCCGCATCGTAAAGCGAATACCGTCACGGCCGTTCTCAGCGGACAGACCGCTGATGGCCTGATCCGCGACGTCAACGCCTATGTAGAGGATGTCTCCATCAAAGAAGAACTTGGCTGTTGCCAGCGACGGGTCGACAACGATGGCGGCGTTGCCGTCGCCGTTGATGTCAGGTCGGAACCAGCGATGATAGTACTTCATGACCGTCGCTTTATTCATGGCCATGGTTTCGGGAGTCGCTTTGTACTGCAGATAAATCGCCGGCTCCAGCGCATCCCAGACACCCTCACTCAGTGTACCGTCGATGTCAGGGGCGAGGAACGAGCCCCGGGACGGAATCGTGAGCTCCGGTGTGGTCACGTCCGGAGCGGGGCCCGAGTTCACTGTAACCGACGGATCACCATAGAAATATGCCACCCCCTCGTTGAAGTTGTTCGCCCACTGGTTCTGGAACCAGACGCGCGAGACGAAGAACTGCGAGTCATTGAACGGCCAGTTGTAGTCGGCATCCTGCAAAGCAAAGCCGAACGGCACCTTGTCGCCGCCGGGTGCGGAGAAGTCATAGCCCATAAGACCCAGGTCTATCGTCACTTCCATCCGGTACCCGATACCCTGCTGTGCGTCGTCGTTGGACCTGCCTCCGAATTGATCGATGGTGTACGCCCAGTTCAAGACGGCCTGCTTTTCTGCCGAACGCTCGGCGTTCATGCTGTCGCCAAACCCGACGCCATAATCACCGAAGAATCGCGGCGCAATACCCGGCACGGGGAGGCCTCCCTCCAGCGTATCCGCCGGGTGCCACCATCCGTAGATGAATTCCGCGGGCCGTGTAGCGAAGTTGTTCGCGTCATCGTAATTGATCAGGTTGACGCGAGACCGGTCCTGCATCGCCATGATGAACCCGTCAAAGAACCAGTTGCCCGCATTCAGACCTCGGCCGCCACCAACGGATACGTCGTCAACCCCGAGGCCGAGCCAGAGCGTATTGCCGTCGCGCAGGACGTAGAGGTTGCCGTTATTACCATCCAGTGGATCTGCGAGCGTCGGATTACCCTCGATCTTCTGGCCGTCGCCCGGGACACCGTGCGGCTGATTCCAAACAAGAGGTATCACCTCTGCGGACGTCCACTCAGGCTCAAGAAAATCCCCATCCAATGTCATCGTGGCCCCGGCCACGTCGCGGGCCCAGACCACGTCATCTCCGTTTCTAACCGGCTGGCCCAGGACCGACGCCGCTGTAAAGGCGATCAGCAGCAGAAATGCGCCGATCATCGTAGCAGACTTTTTCATTTCTTTAATACTCCTTCTTAGTTGAGGACCGTTGAATCGTCAGTTTGATGAAGTGTAGCGATGCTCGCCGCTCGTCCGGGTAGTATTCCCTCAAACGCAACCGCGTGAATCACGTCCTCGTCGAAACCCGTGCGGCGGGGCATTCCACTCCGGGCTTGCTGATAGCCACGACGAGGGCAAGTGGTACGGCGTGCGGTTCGTCGTTAGACACACCCCCTTGAGAATCTAAACTCCCGTGCCCACGGTCTCCTCTGCCTGTCGACCCTTAGAAGACAGCGTTGACCGGTGCTCGTCGCCGCATTATAGGATGCGGCGCGCAAAAAGAACAGATCTCGAAGGAAGGACTTGCCCGAAGGCGGATGTAAGCGGTTTCCTCTCAAGAACGGGTGCGGAAAGGTTTGGCCGGAACGCCCTGAGGGCGCCGAAGGATTGGGCCCGGGTACGACATTGGCGGCTGGTTCTGGGCTCATCCGCAAAACGATCTCCATCGTGCACTTTTCTCCCTCTTGTGCCCACCGGATTCAAGCGAATTTGGCCGGGCATGGCAAGATTTCGGTTGCAATTCTCGGGTTTGCGGGCGAGACTCGTCTGAGAGCTTCAATCATTTCTTTATGTATTAGAAGCTCACTTAATTCAAAGCCGCAATTCGTGCAGATAGATTCAGAGTATCGTGTCCAGAGTTTTGTATGACGCACTGCGCCGTGACGCAGCCAGTCTCGCGAGAGATTCCATTAGTTCTTTAGGTGGCGACCGCAGTCCGGAGGCGATCCACCAGCATCGAATAGCAACGAAGAAGCTCCGCTCTCTGTGGATCGCAGCACGGCCGGTTGTCGGTCCGGAACAGAGTGCCGCATCGTGTGATCACCTCCGTGATACAGCACGACTTTTTGCGCCTGCTCGGAGCGCGTACGTGCGCGCGAGGGTCGTTGAGGGACTGACGAAATGGGCCGGCAAGCGTCAAAGGCGCTCGATCGCACGCGTCAGGAGTTCCTTCGAGTCTGTGTCTGCGCCGCTTGAGCCGAGCGACGATTCGATTGCCGCGTTTGGCCGGCGCATGGAGGAAGCGCTCCAGGCGATTGAAGAAATGCCTGCACCGGCGGAAGAAGATCCCGACCGGCTGATCCTTTTGGAGGGCATCGGAAGGACGTACGGAAAGACCCGTCGATTCGCGCGGCATGCGGCCACTTTGGCCACGCAGAAGGGTTACCACAGGCTCCGGCGATGGGTCAAGTTTCTCCGTTATCAGCTCGAGTGGCTCGAGTCGCTGGGGGTCGTCGGACCGGAAGGGATGCGCGCGGACATTGAGAAGCTGGGGCACCGACTTGGTCAGCTTCACGATGTTCAGGAGATGCGGACCTTCTTCGCCGAGCGTTCGACGAAGTTTGCCAAGCCCAAGGACTTCGTGCGCACAGACCGGGTGTTGCGGCGACGCGAAGCGAGACTTCTGGGTCAAGCTGGGCGCCTGAGCAAGCGTGCTCTCAAACGGCGTCCGCGCAAATTCAGCAAGCAGCTTCTGAAGACGTACCGGAGTGTTTCCGTGCCTGCGCAGGTCGATACTGACGGCACGGCTCAGTCGGAGGAAAAGACTGGCGTGAATGGCGAGACCCGGTCGCCCAAATCGTCGAAGCGCAGAGCTCCGGTCGGTGCTGTCGAATAAGCGCGCGCTAGTCGTACGAGTGTCTTACGCCCGCGCCGCGTGAATGGGCTCCGCGCGACCGCGCAGCGAGCCGCCTTCTCGGTAATGCAAGACGGCCTGTATCTCGGCAGCCGCGGCCAGTGCGATCTCCTCGGGCGTCTCCGTTCCGATGTCGAGTCCCACCGGCCCAAAAAGTCGAGCAAGCTGTGCATCAGTAAGCGCCTCATCGTCTGCAGCCAGCTCTTCTATCATCCGCGCCGTACGCTCCTTCGGTCCAAGCATGCCAACGTAGGGGATTGATGATCCGAGCAGCGTAGTCATCACCTCCTTGTCGCGAACGTACGTGTGGTTCATCACGACGGCCGCGCTCCACGCATCCGGTGCGATATGTTCGAGGACATCGCCCGGGTGCATCAGAAAGACGTGCTCGTCGGCTTCGGGAAAGCGCTCGGCAAGAACGTCCGCCGGCTTGCGGCCGACGACGATGACCTGCCAGCCCATTGGTTTCGCAATGCGCGCCATCGCCCTCACGTCGTGTCCTTCTCCAAGTATAAACAGTCGCAATGGAGGCCGCACAACTTCGAGTAGTAACTCGGCAGTCCCTCTCTCTCGCTCGACGGTGCGTGTGTGCCACAGGTATGTCTGCCCTTTTTCTCGCTCGGCATCAAGTAAGTGTTGCGCCGCACTCAAAACTTCATCCTGAAGCGCGCCGTCCGCAAGCCCGCCATGCACGTCTCCAGCCTCATCGAGCAGAACGTGCCCGCCGACGTTTTCGCCAAGGGCGCCGGAGCCATCGATGACAGTGACGAGCACGCCGCGCCGTCGTGCCTGTATGCAGGTGTCGATAAGATTGGTCACCGCATCAGAAGAACTTGCACCGACCGCCTCGATGAGTACGTGAACCACGCCGTCACATCCGGTACCGAAGCCCAGCACGAGGTCATCTTCACCCAGTTCGAACGGCAGTAGCCTCGGCGCACCGTCTTGCAGCACGGCCATCGCTTGCTGCGCGACCTCCCCCTCGAGACAGCCCCCGCTGATCGTGCCCCAGGTTGTTCCTTCCGTGTCAACCAGCATGCGGGCGCCGGGGCGGCGATATGTCGATCCGCCGATCTTGACAACCGTGGCCACCGCGAACATCTCTCCGTCCGTCTGCATGCGCCGCGCCATATCAAGAATCTCTAACAGCTCTTTCATTGTGATCGTGATCGATCTTTTTTGACAAACGCGGAGCGAGGCAAGATATTTAGAAGCCTGTCGCCGTGTAATTCGCAGGCACCTCTCTCCAAACACACTGGCTCTGAATATGCTCCCGGCCCTCGCGGATGCAATAGATCTGTTTGCCGCAACGGAGGACTCCTCCAGGCTGGAACTGCTCATCGAGTTCGGCGAGCGGCTGCCTGTTTTGCAGGAGACGTACCACCATCTCCGTGACACGGGGCAGCACATGATCCACGAATGCCAGTCGCCCGTGTTTATGTTCGCGGACGTTCAACAGGACACCCTGCGTATCCATGCTGACGTGCCGCGCGAGGCACCCATCGCACGTGGCTTTGTGGCCTTGCTTAGTGAGGTCTTCGATGGTGTCGATGCTGCGGAGGTCAAGTCGGCCCCGGTCGATCTGCTCGGTGCACTGGGCATCCGCGATCTTTTGACACTGCAACGCCGCCGAGGGTTGTCAGCGATCTACCGTCACCTCCTTCGCGAGGCGGATCGGACTGCACCCCCGCACATTACGGCCATCGTGTTGGCGGCCGGTCCATCTCGCCGAATGGTGTCCCACAACAAATTGCTGCTCGATTTTCGGGGGAGACCACTTGTCGCACACGTCGTCGAGACTGTTCTCGCTGCTGGTCTAGGTGACGTCGTTGTCGTGTTGGGACATGAGGCTCACGAGGTTCGACGCGTACTGGAATCCTATCCGGTCACCTTTGTGCACAACGACCGCTACGCGGAGGGGATGGGAACGTCGATCCAGGTCGGTGTGAATTCCGCCCCACCCGATACGTCAGGCTACATGATCTGTCTCGCGGATCTTCCGCTGATCGAGCCGGCCGAGCTCCAGGTGCTGACGAGCGCATTCGCCACTTCCTTTGAACCGGACGCTAGACGTATCATCGTGCCGTATCATGCAGGTCAAAGCGGTAACCCCGTCATTTTCCAGAGCGACTTCAAGCCGGAGATCCTCGCACACAAAGGGCCCGCAGGGTGCCGAAGCATCGTCGAACGACATCGCGACAGCGTTGTCGCCGTCGAGATGAAGACAAATCACGTCCTCGTGGACGTCGATACGCTGGAAACGTATGAGAACCTGGTGTCGCGTGAGGGTGCGGCGCACTGAGACATCTCTTCCACCAACCGCAAATCGAGCATGCCCAAATCAAACACGTTTGACGCCATCGTAGTAGGCTCCGGAATCACTGGTGGCTGGGCCGCGAAGGAGCTGGCCGAAAAAGGATTGAACACGCTGATGCTCGAGCGGGGGCGCAACGTCGTCCACGGACGGGATTACGTCGGCGAGCACCAGCCACCTTGGAGCTTCCCGTATCGCGATCACGGTGACCGAAAGCGCTTCGAAGACGAACATTTTATTCAACGCAAGTGCTACGCGTTCGGCGAGCCGACCGAACATTTCTTTGTGAACGACAAAGAACACCCGTACACGTTTCCCGAGGACAGGCCTTTCTACTGGCTGCGCGGATATCAACTCGGCGGACGGTCCCTGTTGTGGGGGCGGCAATGTTATCGATGGAGCGATCTAGACTTCGAGGCCAACGCTCGCGACGGTTTCGGCGTCGATTGGCCGATTCGCTACAAAGACATTGCACCGTGGTATGACTACGTAGAGCGCGTTGTCGGTATCAGCGCGCAGGCCGAGGGCATGCCGGTGGTACCCGACGGTCAGTTTCTGCCACCCATGCCGCTGAACTGTGTGGAGCAGCAAGTGCGCGAACGGCTGAAGCAGAAGTTCGACGACAGGGTACTCACAATCGGCCGTGTAGCCGTGCTGACCCAAGCGCACGGCGACCGCGCGGCGTGTCACTACTGCGGTCCGTGCGAGCGCGGATGCTCGGCGGGCGCTTATTTCAGCACGCTGAGCTCCACGCTTCCCGCCGCACTGGCGACCGGCAAACTTACGGTCGCCACGGACAGTCTGGTGCACAGCGTCATCTATGACGAGAAGAAAGACCGCGCTACGGGCGTCCGGGTTCTCGATCCCACGACGAAATCGATGACAGAGTACCACGCGCGCGTCATCTTCCTGTGCGCATCTACACTTGGTTCGACCTGGATTCTGCTGAACTCCAGCACGCCACGCTTTCCGAACGGCCTTGCGAATTCCAGTGGCGCACTCGGAAAGTACCTGATGGATCACATCTGGGTCTTCGGCGCTTCCGGTGAGATCGAAGGCTTCGAGGACCGTTACTATCGTGGCCATCGGCCGAACGGCATCTACATCACCCGTTTCCGAAACGTAGCAAAACAGGACACGGATTTCCTGCGCGGATACGCTTATCAGGGTGGTGCGTCGCGGGCTGGATGGAGACGGGCGTCAGCGATGAATGGATTCGGCGCCGAGTTCAAGAACGCGTTGCGAGATCCCGGTCAGTGGAGCATGCGCATGGCCGGGTTCGGCGAGATGCTGCCGTTCGAGGACAACGCCGTGACTCTCAACCATGACCAGCTGGATGCTCACGGCCTTCCGACCCTGCACATCGACTGTCGCTTTCATGAAAACGACCTGCTGATGATGAAAGACATGCAGGAGCAGGCCGTCGAGATGCTAACCGCCTCCGGCGCGAAGAACATCACGACGATGGGTACGCCGGAGGCTCATCCGCCGGGTATCGGAATCCACGAGATGGGGACGGCGCGGATGGGACGCGATCCGCGCACGTCGGTGCTCAACGGCTGGAACCAGGCGTGGGATGTCCCGAACCTCTTTGTAACCGACGGCGCGTGCATGACATCTTCGGCGGTGCAGAACCCGTCGATCACGTATATGGCGCTGACAGCGCGAGCGTGCGACTATGCGGTCGAGCAGATGAAGCGAGGGGAGCTGTAGGTT
>JBFHWK010000104.1:0-9704 GCA_041589075.1 Rhodothermales bacterium | reverse complement strand
CTTTAGAATCTCCACCACCTCGCGATCCATGTTTTCGTTCATCCAGAGCAAGTAGCTCGGATCCCGCTCCGTGATGTCTTTCAGTGTCGACCCCTTGTACCGGCCAAAGCAGATGATGACATGCTCGCCCTCTGCCCTGAGGCGGCGACCGCTGTCCAGGTACGGGTGTCGCAGCCGAGCCGCGATCTCACCCGGCGTGCCCTGTAATTTGTACCGTAGAATCTGCTCACGCATGATGTCTTCGGTCGCCACTACGTCGACCATGGCGCGGTGCGCATCCGGTAGCTCCCGATCGAGGTAGTATTTGAGCGTCCAACTCAGGGTGCGCGGTTCAAAGTGACGGACGATTTCAAACGCGTCGACCACTGCCTGTCCGGGTGGTCCCGGGAACGGCCTGTCGAGACGCTCGAACTCCCTTTGCAGCAACGGCAGGTCAAACTTGATGGCGTTGAAACCGGCGAGGTCTGCATCTCGAACCAGTTCAGCAATGTCATCGGCGACGTCCGCGAAGACCGGTGCCGTCAGCACATCCTCGTCACGTATGCCGGTCAGTTCCGTTACTTCGGGGGGAACTACGCGCTCGGGGTTGATGAGCGTCTCGAACTTATTCTTGGACCGATCGGGAAAAACCTTGATGCTCGCGAACTCGATAATGCGGTCGTTCTCTACGTCGATACCTGTCGTCTCGAGATCGAAGAAAAGCAATGGTCGCTCCAGCCGCATGGGTTACCCCGTCGAGTACGTCACGCTTCGTGCGGGGCTCAGCCTGTTAGTCTTCATGAAGTCGATGGCATGACGATTGAACAGCCGCGGGCGTTCGATATTGCACACATGCCCTGCACCCTCAATGACCTTCAATACGCTCCGCTTGTGCTTCATTATGAGCCGGCGAACCGCGGGCAAGAACATGTAGTCTTCCTGACCCATGAGGTACAGCGTCGGGGCATTGAGTTCTCGCTCTTCGAAGAATCGCAATAAGGGGTTAACGGACCACGTCATTCGAAACCACCGAAGAAACTCCTTCTGACACAGCTTCTTTGCCTCGCCGATGAAGAGTGCTCTGGACTCGCGGTGGCGCTTTCGCGGCATTATTATCCAGGCGAACAATCGGTACAGCCACAGGTACGGGACCACCCGCTTGAACAAGTTGCCGACTACGACAAGAGCGCGTGAGCGTACGTTGAGACGGGTCACGGCCCCGCCGAGGACCATCGTGCCAACTCGGTCCGGATCGATCTCGGCTATCGATCGGATGACGAGTGATCCAAGGGAGATTCCAACGAAGTGCGCCCGCTCGATACCAGCGTGATCAAGTACCTCCACCACGTCGCGGGCGACGTCTTCGAAAGTGTACCGAAGAGAGGAGATGTTTCGGTGCCGCGACTCTCCATGGCCACGCAGGTCGATAAGAATCACATTGAAGTGCTTCTTGAAATCGCGGACCTGTTTGTACCATATCGCCGAGCTGCCGCCGGCACCGTGAACGAAGACCACCCAGTCGGTCTCCGGCCCGATTTCATATGTTCGGTAGTAGAGCACGAGTTTCTAGATACAGAAGAAAATGAACGCTATCCAGCAGGGCATGATTCCGTACCGCTATGAAGCGGGCAAGAATGTGCCTTCCTAGAGTCTCGTCATGACAAACTAGAGGATCGGCCATGGTGGTCTACGAAGTTAATCTGCATGTCGACAACGCCGTAGCTGAAGACTTTGCTGCCTGGTTACGCGGTCACATACCGGAGATACTGGCAAATGACGGCTTCGAGCGCGCCGTCTGGTATTACCGTGATCCCGGAGGCGATCGGCAGCACTGGACGGTCCATTATCGCGTGCGCGACTGGAAGTCCCTGAACTACTACTTTGAGCATCGTGCGGCGGCCGCCAGGCAGGATGCAGTGGAGCGATTCGGCGCTGCGTTCGAGGCGGATCGCCGTGTGCTGTACGAGCGTGAGTCGTTTGTTGCGGCTTGAAGAGAGCCTGGCAATTCCTAAGCCGATCCGCCTACGCCGGCAAATCGAATGCCTGCAAGGTGGGCCATCTCTCGCTTCCACGTCGTGAGGTCGCGGGGCGAGAAATCACTAAGCCGCTGGTGGCCGCAGGCCCTCGCCAGGACTTTCATCAGCGCCACCGAGGCCGTCAGGAAGTTATCAAGGCGTTCGGCGGATTTGTCGACCACAAGACGAGCACGCAGGTTCTTCTTCTGCGTTGCGATCCCCACCGGGCAGTTGTTTGTATGGCAGGCGCGCATGCCAAGGCATCCGATCGCCTGGATCGCGGCGTTTGCGATTGCAACGCCGTCGGCACCTAGTGCGAGGGCCTTCACGAAATCGGATTCGGTGCGCAAGCCCCCGGTGATGATAAGGGTCACGTCGGTCACACCGCGATTATCCAGGTGTTTTCTCGCGCGAGCAAGAGCCGCAATTGTCGGCACGGAGATGTTGTTCTTGAAGATCTCCGGCGCTGCGCCTGTAGCGCCGCCACGCCCGTCGAGGATGATGTAGTCCGCGCTTGCTTCCAGCGCAAAGTCGATATCCTCTTCAATGTGCTGCGCGGACAGTTTGAATCCGATGGGGATGCCCCCGGTCCGGTCCCGGACTTTGTCGGCCATCTCGCGAAAGTCGTTCGGAGACACGAGGTCCGCGAAACGCGAAGGGCTGATCGCGTCCGTGCCTGCTTCCAGACCGCGCACCTGCGCGATCTTGCCGATCACCTTCTTCCCGGGTAGATGGCCACCCGTCCCGGTTTTGGCACCCTGGCCGCCTTTGAAGTGAAACGCTTGCGCGCGGCATGCCTTCTCAAAGTTCCATCCGAATTTTGCGGATGCCAGCTCATAGAAGTAACGCGAGTTCGCGGTCTGTTCTTCGGGCAGCATGCCACCCTCGCCCGAGCAGATTCCTGTGCCGGCCATTTCCGCGCCTTTCGCGAGAGCGACCTTTGCCTCCTCACTCAACGCGCCAAAGCTCATGTCGCTCACGAACAGTGGAATTTCGAGCGTGAGCGGCTTGTTCGCGCGCGGGCCGACAACGAGACGAGTGGCCACATCGGCATCGTCGGCCAACGGACGCCGCGCAAGCTGCGCCGTTAGTATCTGGATGTCTCCCCAGCGGGGAAGCTCGGTCAGGGGCACGCCCATGGCACTCACCTTGCCATGGTGCCCCACGGACTTGAGCCCGTTTCGTGCGAGTTCCTGTATGTACCGGTTGTGAGGTTCCTCCGGACCTCCGTGTGCATCCTGATAAAGGCCGAGATACGCGCCGCGATCGTAGGGTTGCGGGTTCTCCTTCGCCCACGCACGCACCTCCTCCTCGTCGACATAGACTGCGTCATCGTCGAGACTGATCCAAGCAGCAAATTTTCTTAAGACCTCGTCATTGTTGTATTCACTGACGCCCGTGTCATAGCGATAGTCCCAATTGTGTACACCGCAAATCAGGTTGTGGCCGTCGATGTAGCCGTCAGCAAGCAATGCTCCCCGATGCAGGCACCGGCCATAGAGGACGGACACGTTGGAGTCATAACGAATGACGACGAGATCGACATCCGCGACGAGCGCGTACGCAGGACTCAGGTTTTCAAGGTCGCTCCATGTTGCGACTTTCACGGCCTTCTCGAAACGTACTTCGGTCATTGTGCTTTTCGATTGTGTGGCTGGAAGTTCGACATTCAGTCACGATCGACCAGTCTTCGAGCTGCTGCTATCGCTGTGTCGAAGAAGTGGCGCACCGTATCTCGCTGCTGATTCGCCGTGTCAAGTGCGACGAGCACGCTGCCTTTGAGGACCGCGCCGACCCATCCGTCCGTGTTCCAGTAACCGACCGGAAGTTCCGGTAAAGACGCCGGATCCGGATACGGCCATGGCGTGACGTAGAAGTATGGCTCGCGCACGCCTTCATCTCCCGGGCTCAGTCCCGAGCCGATCGTTCGCGCATCTTCCGAGGGTCTTCCGGGGTCGAGTGCTATCAATGTGGCGATGTCGAAGTGGTGCGGCCAGCACCTAACGGCGGAAGCATTCTGGTTTTGACGTGCTGTCCTCTGAAGGACGCCGTGGGCATTTCCGAACCAGTTGGCGAGTTCGTGCCGCGCCCGGGCGATTGTGTTGAAGGCGGCACCGGAGCCGACGGGATGATCCGGCATTTCGTGGTTGGGTCGAACGAGGGGTGTGGACGGCCGGTCCGCGTCTATACCGGCCGATGCCGACACGAGCCACTCGTACGCTTCGTCAAGGCTGATTCCGTTAAGCGGGATCGACGTTGTTTTCTCACCGTGTAATACGGCCAGCTCAAAGGTCTCAGGATTCAGACCCGCTCTCGTACGACGCCCCACTATCTGTCCGACCAGCATCTGATATTTCCGGCTCCACAGCAGGCTGGTGTGGCTCCAGTCGGGTTCTGGTGCAGCAAACGTGTAGCCAATGGCAGCGACCACCTGTGCGGCCCAGTGCATTTGCAGGCGCGTATCGATCAGCTCGGCGGGATCGACACTACCGAGTCTCTTCCAGATCATGCGGATTTGGTTGTCATATTAGTTCAGGGTCAGAGATGATCTCAACGACACTAGGGCCTTCGTAGTCGAGTGCTTTTTCGAGGGCATCTGAGAGTTCGCTGGCGTCCTTCACGCGCCACCCGCGGGCACCACAAATCTTTGCGTAGGCGGCAAAGCTCGGGTTGCGCAAGCTCGTCTGCCACACTTCCCACTTCCCCGATCGCTGTTCCTTGGAAATCTTGCCCAGCTCATTGTTGTTCAGCAGGATGTGAACGATGTTCATCTCATACTTAACTGCCGTGTTGAGTTCGGCCATGTACTGTGCGAATCCTCCGTCACCCGAAATGGAGATGACCCGGCGCCTGAAAAACGTAGAATCTGGTTCTTGCGAGGCCGACCAGGCTCCCATGGCCGCAGGGAAGGCAAACCCGATCGATCCCAGGTATCCTGACATCAGGACTATCTGCCGTTCGCACTCGAAGTAGCGGCCGAAGGAGTACGTGTTGTTGCCCACGTCGACGGCAACAATCGCGTCTTTAGGAATCCGATCGGTAAGGCTTGCGAACACAGCGGCGGAACTCATACCCGCTCCTCGATCGTCGGTTGAGCGCCGTGACTTTTCCGTTCGCCAGACTTTCCATCGCTCCGCAATTTCCCTTCGATGATCGACTGCGTTGTGCTTGCCGGCAATCCTTTTCTTCAAAGCCGGCGCGGTTACTCCTATCTCGCCCCACACGGGAACTGTTACCGCGTGAAACTTGCCCAGCGCCATGGGATCGAAGTCGACCTGTATTGTCTGAATCTTGTCCGTGATTCCCGTGTGATTGCTGAAGCTCGCACCGAAAACGATTAGGAGATCTGCTTCGTTCATGAAGTAGCTGGCGATGGGTGTACCGCTCCTCCCGAGAACGCCGCAACCTAACGGGTGCCGATCCGAAATCTGGCCTTTAGCTTTGAAGGTTGTAATGACCGGGCAATTCGTTTCCTCTGCCAGTTCGATGATCTTGTCCATGTGGAATTTTGCACCGTGTCCAACGATGATGACCGGCCGCTTTGCTTTCCGATACAACTCGGCGGCACGGGAGAGGGCATCTTCGGGCGGATGAATGGCGCGATCGGCCACCCGTCCGTGCGGGCGTCCCGGCGCGTGACCATGCGGCATCGCCAGCTTCTGAACCTCGTCCGGAAATATCAGGTGTGAGACCCCTCGGTTCAGTATTGCACTCTTGCAGGCGAGGTTCATTAATTCCGCGTGCCTGCTCGAGTGGAGAACGGGCTGCGACCACAGTGCGACCTTACCGAATGCCGCCTGCAGGTCTACCTCTTGGAACGCGCCGGGGCCAAGTACCTGTGTGTCTATCTGTCCGGTTAGTGCGACCACGGGTGCACGATCCACATTCGCGTCCCAGAGACCCGTCAACAAATTCGTGGCACCCGGCCCCGCAATGCTCAAACATGCCGCCGGACGGCCCGTCAGCTTCCCGTACGCCGACGCCGCAAACGAAGCTGCACCCTCATGACGAATACCGATGTACTTCAGTTCGCCCTTGCGCTCCGCCACTCTCAGCGCGTCCGCGAGACCGAGGTTCGAGTGGCCAACCATGCCGAAGACCCATTTGACGCCCCAGTTGACCATCGTCTCTACCATTACGTCGGAAACGGTGCGGGCTCGCGGCGGCTCGGGTTCTAGCCCGACATATATTCCGTCTTCGCGAACCTGTACCGGGTAGGCCTCGACACCATCGTCGAACCCCGGTGCGTTCCCGGTTATGGGGTCGTAGTCCCAGCCGTGCCAAGGACACCTAAGTACCCCGTTCTCAATGGATCCCTCACCCAACGGTCCACCCTGGTGCGGACATCTGTTGTCTAGCGCTCCGTATTCTCCTCCGAAATGCGTCATGCATAGAGTCACGTGTCTACAGGTGACAGGCATGACTCGTCCTTCCGGAAGCTGGTCTGGCTCCAGGGTCTTCACCCAAACGAGATCTCGATTTTCCGCGATACTTTCGACGGGGTCTTTTACGTCGCTCATTTAATTCTCAAGACAAGACCTATGTGTACAGCGCGTCGATAGCGTTCAGAGCTTTGTCGTCGGTATCCACGCGCTCACGATTCGTAGATGACCGCGCCGAGAATGTTACCTTGATGGGTAGATAACCAACGTAAGGCGTATCCGCCACCCGAATATTGTACGGTGGTGAGCGGAAGATCCCTTGCTTCGCCGTGGCGGGCCTAGTCGAATGCGAAGTCGTACGGCGCCTTTGTCTCCGCGAAGAACCAGCGGTTCTGCAGATCGAAGCGAATCTTCTGCGCCATGGAAGCCAGGTCTATCATCCACCCATCGGCCCCTCTTCGAAAGAAGTACGGAGGGATGTCAGGCCGATTGTCGAAGCGGGCGACTGCGAGCGTGTCGAACTGGACGTATCGTGCCTGCCCGAACGCGGCCCTCAGCTGGCGATACTCACCTTCCTGTTGTGCCTTTGTGACGAGCCTTTTCGCCAGAAGTGCACGCGTTTCCGGCGTGTACACTTCGAAGTGGGGATTCGGGTCGCGGCGGCTCAGTATCTCCACGTAAACAGCTAGTGCCCCTGCCGGTGAAGGTTGTGGCGGGACCAACAAATCGCTGACAGCGCCGGATCGGTCCGGTGGCAAGCTATCGATGGGCGCGCGCGCCTGTGCTCCACCGCCGGCGGCGAAATCGCGTCGCTCCGTTCCTCGCCCCGGCACGTACTCGCCACCAGCGATGGCATCCTTGGCGCGCTCGGTCAAGAGCTCGACCGTAGCTTCAACTCCATCGCCCACCTTTCCGTGTCGGAAGAACGGAGCCATCTGGTCGTGTTCGATGTGACTTACAAACGCGTCCGGAAAGACGTGCTCGAGGTCCGTACCGACCTCCATTCTCACGAGTGCCGCATCGACGTCGATTACCAGCAATACGCCGCGTGCCCCCGCGGTCTCCGCTCCAATGCGGCGGCTCTCCATGAGATCGTGGGCGTAACGTTGCAGATCGCCAGGCGATGTCGAGGGAATGTCAATCCCAAGCTCGACGTCGAGCTCTGATAGCAGCGCTTCTTGAAACGCACCGATACGAACCTCAGCATCTGCCGAAAGGACGTCGCGCTGGTCAGTCAGTCGTGAGTCGGTTACCGACAGAGTGCACGCGCCGATCAGGGGGAGTGGGGCTATCACGATCCAGGCTCCAAATGCACGAGCGACGCAAATGTAAGACCAGGAGAGCCGTGTGCGGTGCAGCGACATTGGGGCGTGTGCGGATCCTAAACGTGTCTATCCTGATACGTGCGTGGTTTCGACCAGTTCGCAGGCGACGTCGGACATGTGCCGTAGCCGCCCCGCGCGTTTTCAAACTAGTTCAGTCGAAGGGTAAGCTGGACACCTGTGCCCGCATCCGAGATCGCCGGTGAGACCCCAACCTTCGGTCGAAGGCGCGCGTCGCGCAGGTGTCGATTGGTGAGGTACCGCGCGGTCAGAAATCCGATAGCCGCCCCGGCGAGTACGTCCGTTGGCCAGTGCTTATCGAGGGCGATGCGGGCCACAGCCGTACCCGTGCTCAATGCGAAGAGCGTGTAGGTTGCGACGTTGGGATAGTAGAGCACCCAGGGTGTAACGACCGCAAATGCCAACGTCGCATGTCCTGAGGGGAACGAGCTGTGGCGCGAGAAGGAGTCGAAGCGATATGGCCCGTCGTCTGCATTTGGGCGGTATCGGCCGAACGTGAACTTCAGCATGCTGGTAATGGCGCCGGCGAACATTACGGACTGCATGGACGTGAAGGCCGCATCTTGAAGGCGCTTGTCGCCTACAACGAGCGTGGCGCCGAAGATACCGACCGTTGCGGGCAGCACTGTGGGTCCGCCCATCTTGTTTGTCGCCCTGAGATACGAGCCCAATGCGCCGTCATAACCTGCCTGCACTTCCCGCAACACCGAGTCGTCGAGTCGCGACGACGGAAGGAGTACCACTGTGGTGGCACTGGTAATGAACGCGGCATTCATGCTCACGTCGCGCATGAGCGAAAACGCGTCCTGATGTGCCCATCGAAGAAAACGCTTTGCTCCTTCGTCCTGCCCCTGTGTCGTTTCAGCAGACCAGACATGGATGGTCACGATCAGCATTGCGATGCGGACACATCGCAATGCGCCACACAGGCGCCGTGATTGACTCGTCGTCGTGGCCATGCGGGGGCGGTTTAAGGTGCAACGGTCTCGCAATTTACACAACCTAGCTATATCTGCGGCATCCAGAAGAGTGTCGGATTGTCGTGCCCTAACTTTATGACACGTTCGGCCGCCGGTGGACGTAAGGCGAATGTGGGCGTTTTTTTGGGGGAAAGAGGATGGTCCTGGGCGGATGTCAATCTTTTTCGAACGCGGCGGGGAGTTCCTAGAGAGTGGGTGGCCTCGGGCGTATCTTCCGAACCCCGCGCCGGCTTTGTGCGTTCTCTGCGTGGGAATTCGGGGTGTGGCGCAGCCCGGTAGCGCGCTTCGTTCGGGACGAAGAGGTCGTGGGTTCAAATCCCGCCACCCCGACAAAGGCTGAGGAGGGTTCACGCGGGCGTGGCAGCCGTGCCGGCGCGAAACATCTCCCGCTGATCGCGATGGCGGTCCTGAATGGGACCAGTGCAACAACGACCAGGTCCCGGCGAATGCCCACGAACTGCTACTCGTACTCTAGCACGGGCTCGCGCCGTTCTCGACAAACCTGGGAAACCACGCCGGATGGACGCGAGGGTTTCCAGAACACTTTCCGGTGTCGCGGCTTCCCCGCTTTACGTGCCCGACCAGTCGCGACGCGGCCGTGCGGGTCGCAGCGCGCTACCGGCGACGGTCACGCCGACACCCGACGAGCAGCGAAATACAACCCGACAACGAGTGCCCAGATCCAAGAACGCCACGCCGACTACCGAGACTCCATGACACGATTCATCGTAACCGCCCTAGCCTTAGCCCTTGCTACCCCGGCGATCGTCCGTGCCCAAGACAGCTTGACCGTCGTCCGGGGAGCGCCGCCGGCCAGTCCGGCACCGAGCGAGAACTTCACCGGCACGGTACGCGTGGGCGGCCGGTTCGAGGCGGAGGCCCCCGCCCGGACCTACGGCGCGACGGTTGCCTTTGAGCCCGGAGCACGAACCCACTGGCACACGCACGCCCTCGGTCAGACCCTCGTCGTCACTGCGGGCACTGGGCGAGTACAGCTCTGGGATG
>JBFHWK010000103.1:0-9785 GCA_041589075.1 Rhodothermales bacterium | reverse complement strand
CAAGGGAGGAGGAGCCGCGGCTCGCACACTCAACAGCACACCGTCATCCCGGACTTGATCCGGGATCCATGTACTGCCCGGGGCAACCTCACCGTCACATGGATTATTTCATCAGTCGCCACTTTGTGGCTCGTCCCGCGTGCGCGGGAATGACAGCGGAGTCAAGCGACGTCATCGCTGGCACTGGTACTCAGAGCAAAAAAGAAAAGGGGTGTCTTCAGCTCGCCCTTCCGAAGACACCCCTGAAGCGCAGGAGTGCGCCATGGGTACTGGTTGCGGCTACTGCTCGTTGTAGCCGTTGATGTGGAATGTGTACTCGTACGGCTGCCAGAACGAAGTCAACGCTGAGGAAGCCTGACGGTACAGCATGTTCGGCGTGCCTCGCATGTCGATACCGCCATTCGTCACGAGGTTGCCCAGTATCGTAGGCGTACCTTTCGCAACGACAGCCTGGCCGCCTACAAACATCTGTGCGTTCACCGTCGAGTTGCCCGAGAGGTTCAGGTTGCCGTTCGTGTAGAGCGCAACGCTGCTCTCAGCGCCGCCGGTGAAGCCGGAGTCACCGACCAGAACATCGCCCGACATGCTCGTCTCGCCGGTCACGACAAACATTACGTAGCCGTTGATTACGGTATCCGACGTGAAACGGAGATTGCCGTCGACGTGCCACACGTACGGATTGTCGCGTGTGCCGCCCAGATCGAGAAGTCCGCCCACCTCGACATCGCCGACGGACGACTGATCAACAATCGACTCGCCGTATGCGTCCAAGTAGTTGGCGTAATCCACATCGGTAAAGTCGGGTATGTCGATTGGATCCGTCTCGTAAAGATGATCCTGGCCAGTCGGGTTGTAGGGAGGTTGAAACGATTCCAATGCACTCTCCTTCCCTATCACCGAGGTCGAGTAGCTGCCGAAACCAAGGATCTCCAGCTTCTTGCCGCCCAGTTCCATCGTGCCGTTGGTATGGACGTTGGCGTTCAGGCCGTCCGGGGATCCCATAGCAAGGGTGATGCTAGGGTCACCAGTGAGCTTAATGTCTGCATCCGTCGCCAGCGCGTATTGCATCCACGACGGTGGCGTAGCGGGAAGTACTTGGCGCCGCTCGATGATGACGCTGACGAGATAGTTCTCGCTGTGGCGGCCGGCGTTCTTGATCGTGCCGACGGATTCGATCGTGGCACGCTTCTTATTGGCCTTAATCTGAACAGTGTACGCACCACCCTGGTGCTCGCCGCGAATAACCGTGGGTTTCCAGCCCTCGGCAAGCGCCTGCTTGGCTACGTTAATACCGGCCAATGCAGCGCTGCGCGAAAGAGCTTCATACTGGTTGTTGGAGACTCGCCTGCGGGTATCCAGCTCCGATGCGCTGCGCACGCCATTGTAGTACGTGCCGAGCGCGATGAACGTGACCGCAGCGAGGGCGAGTGCTTTTCCCATGATGACACCTAGTTAGTCTGCTGCGCATGATTGCGCAGGTCATCCCTGAAAAGCCACGCCCGCGTAGATGTGGACCTATTTACGTGCAACACAGACGCTCGATTGCTGCTGTCTGTGCGTACGCGGGCCGACATGCTGAAGTGCGTACATGCCGACCGGGCACATTTATTACTCAGCGTATCGGCAGGCGTTAGCATGACCTTTAGTGGATAATTGTGAAGAAACAATGAAGGCGGGGTCTCTACCCCGATCCCGTCGCGACCGGCCGAATCCGGTACGAATACTTGCCACGATCCGAAAGCGAATCGCGGGCGGCGGCTTCCCGGAGCCTGCGATAGATATCGACACGTAGCTCGTAGTTGATGGTCTTCGCGCCCGGCCGGAACGCGCGGCCAATCGATCGCACCGCAGCCCGCTCGTCTTTGACGAGCGAAGACGCCGTGTATTTCGCTCCCTCGTACCGGCCCACATACACCCCGCTTCTCCACGATTCGGCCAACCCTTCCTTCGCCACGTTAACACCAGCAAGGGCCGCTCCTCGGGCAGCGCGCCGTGCCTCGGCAACCGTGTTGGTATCCTCCACGAAGCCGCGGCCGGCGTCGTTCTCGGCGGAACGATAGTACACGCCAAGCGAAGCAAATGTCAGGATGGCAACCACGAGCGACTTCGTCATGGTCCGAACGTGAGTGGACGTTTCCCTGTCAATCGACAGTATCGACCTGAAGCACATCACCTCAAGCTCTACCCGCTCTCACAAAAGAAAACAGGGACCCCGAAATAGTCCGGGGCCCCTGTCCGCCTTGTTGGTCTGCCTGTGAGGAGGCTTCGACGCATCACGTTACCATTCGCTGTACGAGGCCAGCTTCATAGTCGACGTCTCTAGGTCCTGCCAGTTGATCGACAGCGCTACCGACGGCGTACGATAGTAGATCTTTGGCGAACCATGGATCTTGGCCTCTCCGAATGTCGCGAGACCGCCGTAGATCTTCGGGTTTCCGCCAAGGTCAACACCAACATCGAGTCCGCCGTCGGAATAAATCTGTGCAGCCAACTCCACGTTGCCCTCGATTGCAACGGTGCCGCCTGCATACAAGGCCACGGAGCTTTCGTCCGGACCGCCGTAGCCGCTCGCCCCCGCCTCGATGTTGCCGTTGATGTTCACGTTGCCGTCGATGATAAACATCACATATCCGTTCAGGACTGCGTTGCCGGAAGTACTTAGGTCGCCGGTAACATGAATCACGGTCGGATTCTCCCGGGGGCCGAAGTCGTAGACGCCACCGAGCGTATAATCACCCGCGTGCTCGATCACGTTGAACCCGTTCGAGAGCACCTTTGCCACATACTCGGCTGCGTCGTAGTTGGGCATGTCGACCTTCTCGTCGACTTGATACACACTCGGCCCCTCCGTTGGTGCGTAGTTCGGATCGAAGGAGGTATCCAGCGCTTTCGCTGGCGAAGCTGATACGGTGCCGTAGTAAGTTCCGTAACCCTCCACCTGCACCCGATTCCCGTTAATAGACAGGTCGCCATTGGTGTGCATGTTGGCATTCAGCTTACTGCCCTCCTCACCCTGCAGATAGACCTCAGAGGAGACGTTCCCGCCGAGGTTGATGTTTTGCTCTGAAATCAAGGCATACTTCAAGAACTCCGGCGGCTCCTCGGCATACTCCGAGCCCGGTGCGCCGTCGAACTCCGCAATGACTCGGTATTGTAGTGGCAGTCCGTCCGTCCCCTGAACGGTCCCTACGCTCGTCACGCGCGCATGATTGCCATTGACGACGGCATTCACGGCATAGTCGGCTGTTTGCGTATGTCCCGACTCGGTGAACGCGGTGTATGAGTCAGCGAGCTTCTGTCTTGCGACCGCCAGACCCGTGAGCGCCGCCTCTCGCGCCAGAACCTCGTACTGATGGTCCGAGATGCGAGCCTCCGTATCGAGCGTCCGCTGGTTTCGGTCCAGTGTGTAGTACGCGCCTGAGATACTGAACGCGACCAGTGCGATGACTGCTACCTTACCCATGGTGGTTCACTCCTGAAGTTTTGGAGGACTAGGATTCAAACTTGTTTGGGGCGAGGAATCCGAGATTCCGAATGTGGCCCTGCTACAGGGCCGAATCGCGCAACATCCGGGGACGGAACGTGGCCTGCCAGCGCGTGTCTCGTATCGTGACTCCCTCGCGGGCGTCAACGTCCACCGGAGTCGCCGCCGCTAGACTTACACGTACCTGCTTCGCATCACCGAGCGTACCTGCCGGATTCCCTTCCTCGTTGAGAACCTCGATGGTCCAGTCCGTGATCGTTGCTATCGAACCGCCCGTCATGTTGCCTTCAACGATGCGCTCAATCTGGTAGAACGCCAGCGTGCCTTCACCCTTGCGGTAGCGCGTGCCGACTGCTTTGCGCCGGTATGTCACCAACCGCTTGGTCGTGTCCGTCGGGCTCGTCTGTGCGCGGAAGCTGAACGCACCGGCGTAACCGTAGGCACCGGTCGTATCCTCGCTGAGGTTGTTAACCGCGCTCACGTTTTGCATGTCACGCTGGATGGTCGACGTAAAATCAAGTACCTGCTGCTGCAACATGTAGTAGCTCGTCGCCTCCGCCGATGCCAACTGGTTGCGATGATGCGTGGCCACCATCATCAGCAATATCACGGCACCCACGATCGATGCGACGATGTTGTCAAATAAGAATTGCATAGTAAATGCCTGTGAGAATTAGTCTCGACTGTCGAAGTCGGAAATCAAGACGCGCTACCAGTCGCAGCGGCTGCCGCACGAGTAGAGCTGCGAGAGATAGATCGTATCCGGCCTCGCCAGGTTCATCGAGAAGACCTTGATCGTGACCTTCTTGAGCTTGGTCGGATAGTCTACTTCCGTTGTCTTGTCGACCGGATCGACGTAGCTGACGATCGACTGCGCGCGGAATCCAAGGCTCTTCTCATTGAGAGTCCTGGTGCGCTCCATCATGGCACCGTTGAAATCGTCGATATCGTTCGAGCCGCCTGACTCCTGACTCGTCTGGCTCGAACCCTCCTGCTCCATCAGATAGAATGATTTGCGCTCAAATGAAGTGAGCTCGGTTGAGGATGAGATTACTTTGTCGCGAGTCGCTTCATCGAAAGACATGGAGCCGATCTCTTCAAGAACGTCCACCGCCACACCCGTGGACCGAATTGCCATATCCTCGCGGACCATGTTCAGACGCGTGTTCAGAACGTTTCGGTGCTGGTTGAACGCAAAAAGCGTGGTCACCACCATCGAAAGGACCGCTAGCATTGTCTGTGGCATCGTTAAACGACCATTTTACATTTGTTAAGCGTGAGTATTGCGTTTACTGACCAAATCTCCGTAGACCTGACAGAGACGGGTATCGGACGATTTGGCTTAAGCTTAAATCACAAAAACCGAGGGGCATGGCGGCCGGTCGAGCTGCGAAGGGTATTCTGGCGGACCCTTTCGACAAAAGAAAAGGCCCGGAGGCCGTAGCCTCCGGGCCTCTCCTGCCCATCTCCTCTCTCCCCTGACCACACTCAGAAAGTGAATAGGTCGACCTTGTCTTCCGAAGTCCTTTCGAGGGCTTCGTGGTACGACTGAAGCTTGTAGATGTCCGGGTCGTCGGTAGCCCATATCTGCGCAAGCGCCGGAGATGCCTCGACATAGTTGAACTGGGGCGTGCCCTTTAGCGAGGTTGCTCCACGAGCTGTGACCGTTCCGAAGATGTCGGGCGTGCCATTCACCTCAAAGACACCGTCAGCGAAGAACTGGCCGTACAGCTCCACGTTGCCGGTGAAGGTGATGTTGCCTGACGAATAGAACGCGAGGTTGCTCTCGCTCATGCCCTCGGACTCCATGCCCGCCGTAACGTTGCCGGACATCCGAATGTCGCCGTCGACCAGGAACATCACGTAGCCGTCGAACTGGACATCGCTTGCTGCATCGAGGTCTCCCTGCACGTACCAGATGTATGGATCAAGCCGCGTGCCGCCGAGCGAATATGAGCCGCTCAGCGTGATGGGACCGCTGATCATGTCGGTTTCTACCAAGGCTAGATAGGATGCCAGATCAAACTCCGGAATCTCGATCGGCTCCACCTGATGAACCCGTGGGCGATCGTAGCCATTCTCCTGCGGCGTGAATGCCGTGTAGATGGCGTCGGCCGGACTCGAGGAAACATTCGTCCCGTATGTGCCGAAGCCAGAGACTTTTACTTTCTTGCCCGAAATGTTGAGCGTGCTGTTCGTGTGTATGTTAGCGTTCTCTTCGTCTCCGAAACCCGAGAGATCTACGTCGGGCGTTCCGGCCAGCGTGAGACTACCGCCGGACATCAACGCGTAGTCGAGAAACGGCGGAACATCTTCCGGAGTGGCGTACGGCGCGCGCTCGTACTCGGCGTAAATCTTCCATACGATGGGCATTGATCGCGAGTCGCGAAAACGCGCCTGTGATTCAATGCGATAACGAGAACCGGCACGCGACAGCACGGTGCGATAGGCTCCGTCGGGACTCTCCCCTTCGAACACGCCGGCGTCGTCGCCTTGGGACATAGCCTGGCGCGCCATTGCGAAGCCGGTCTTGGCCGATTCACGCGCCAGCGCTTCGTACTGGTAGTCCGCCGCCTGGCCGGTGGTCTCGACCATGGCCCGGAAGCGCGCGGAGTTGGAATAGGCGAACGAAATGCCGAACGCCGCGATCATTACTAGAAGTCCCTTTCCAAACATTTCCTGAGTATCGTATTAGGGTGATTGAAGGAGAATGCGAGCTACCAGCGGCATCTATCGGCACACGACAAAACTTCGGACACGCGGATCGTATCGGGTCGCACCAAACCTTCAGGCACGACCGTAACCGTCACCATCTTTAGCCGCGAACTGTAAGCGACTTTCGTCGCACCATCCACCTCAGAGACGTACGATACGCTGGTCTCGACCCGGAAGGATGACTCGAGATCGTTGGTCCTGCGAGTTTCCGTCTGCCACAGGCCGTGGAAGTCGCTGACGTCATTGAGGACGGCCGGCAGCATCTCCGAGGCCACGATCGGCTTGAGGTCCATGATGGAGGTGATTGGTCCCGCAACCGTCGACTCGTCAAAGGCCTTGCTGCCGATTTCGTCGAGCTTATCGGTTGCGACCGCCGTAGCGCTGACCGCGAGGTTGCCGCGAATCGCATTCATACGCTGCTGGAGGACGCTCCGGTGCTGTTGGAACGACACCAGCGAGGCAAGAGCCATAGCGATTACGGCGACGAGTGACTGAGGCATTGAGAGAGCAATTGGAGTTGACGTGTCTTGAAGCGCCCTTGCGGCGGCGACATCCGTATTCCAAAAGCCATACCATTGGCGATCAACGGACACGGCACCTAGGCCACACATGCGACCCTTGGGCACAAAAAGAGGCCGTTTTGGTGTTGGAAGGGTGATTTTGGGAGAGATGCGATCCGGATAGGCCCGGGGTGTCGATGCGGGTGTCGAGGAGAGACTGGCCGTTCAAATCTGAGATCACGGTCTCAATTCGAAACACAGTTCCACCGGGCGTCATCCCGACCCCGATCGGGGATCCATCTGCCGCAAGAGGCAATCGCACCGTCACATAGATTCCCGCGTGCGCGGGAATGACGAGTGGGCTCCCCCCTGCAGTCCCCCCTGGAAGGACCGTGCCAGCGTTTCGCAATTGTCGCGGCGAGGGGGGACGGTTCACGTTGCGATTTCCACCTCACGCAGCACAGCGTCATCCCGGCCTCGATCGGGGATCCATCTGCCGCAAGAGGCAATCGCACCGTCACATAGATTCCCGCGTGCGTGAATGACGAGTGGGCTCACCCCCTGTAGTCCCCCCTCGAAGGACCGTGTCAGCGTTTCGCAATTGTCGCGGCGAGGGGGGACAGATCACGTTGCGATTTCCCCCTCCCGCAGCACAACGTCATCCCCGGCCTCGATCGGGGATCCATGTGCGCGCGCGACGATTACAACGTCACTTGGATTATTCGCTCCGCTCATCCGTCGCCACTACCTGGCTCGTGTCCCGCGTGCGCGGGAATGACGAGTGGAAAGAGCCTCTTGAAGAGGACTCAGGGGGAGGTGACCGCTACTCGCTGGCCGTGACGCGCACCATTTCCTCGACGCTAGTCTCGCCCATCTTGACCAGCTCGCGCGCCGAGTCATGCAGCGTAAGCATACCCTCACTGACGGCAAGGTCTCGGATCGCATCCTCATCGATCGATTCGCCGGCCTCGACGATCATGTGGCGCACGGCTTCCGAGAAATAAAGCGTCTCACACATCGCGCGACGGCCCTTGAAGCCAGCGCCCTTGCACGTGCGACAGCTCCTGTCGTTGTTCGCCACATAGAACGTCGTCGACTCGATCTCTTCGTCCGTAAATCCGAGCGACCGCAGGAGGACATTGTCCGCATTCTCGTCGACCTGCTTGCATGTTGGGCAGATGCTCCGGATCAGTCGCTGAGCGACGACGAGGTTAATCGCGTACGAGAGAAGGAAGGGTTCGATGCCCATCTTGTACAGACGGCTGACGGCACTCGGAGCATCGTTTGTGTGAAGCGTCGAGAACGTGAGGTGTCCTGTGTTGGCGAGCTTGATCGCGAGCTCGGCCGTGTCCTTGTCACGCATCTCACCGACCATCACGATGTCCGGGTCGTGACGCAGGATGGCGCGCAGCGCCTGTTCCAGATTCAGCTTGTGGTTGAGCTTGATTTGGCGAACACCCTTGATGATGTACTCCACCGGGTCTTCAACGGTAAGGACGTTCACTTCGGGCGTCACAACCTGGTGAAGCGCGGCCACAAGTGTCGTACTCTTTCCCGAACCCGTAGGACCCGTCAGAATCACCATGCCATGCGGCTGGCGAATTGCTTTGTCGAACTTGGCAAGGGCCACGTCGAGCATGCCCAGCTTCCTCAAGTCCGTGAGCACTTTGCGGTCGTCGAGGATTCGGATGACGATGCTCTCGGCGCGGACATCGGCACGCTCAGTCGCAATTGGAAGCACGGATACACGGAAGCGTATCAGGGCGTCGTCGATGCGTCGCTGCACGAAACCGTCCTGTGCGGCATCGCGCTCAAAGCGGTCCACGTTCGTCGAGTTGTCCTTCACGACGGCCAGGAACGCCTCCGGGTGCACCTTTTCCTCGGTGTGCCACTTACGAAGGCGGCCGTCAACTCGGAAGTGAATCTCCACCTGGCGCCGGGCGTTGGGAAAGATGTGAATATCTGATGCTCCCTGTCGTACGCCTTCGACCAGTGCCGCTTCAAACAAATTGATGAGCGTCGATCGCGAGATCTCGGCCTCGAGGGCATCCTCATCGATCAGGCCTTCCTCTTCCTCGTAATTCATGCCGAGGTCGACCGCAAACGGGTCGTCGGTCATGCGCTGGAGGAACTCGTTCTGCTTCGGGAACAGCTCGGCGACAACTGCCTGGATGTCCGACTCCGCAGCGTATCTGATCTCGAAGCGTCCGACCTTCAGCTCCTGGAGGAAGCGGTTCAGGTCCGGGCGGCCCGGATCGTGCGAAGCAAATATGAGTCTGTGGCTGCCGCCACGACCTACCTCGGCCTCGTATGGGATCGCCCTGAATTCGAGTAGATGCGCCCGCTTTTCTTCATCGAACGTGTTCATGACGAGACGCACGAACTCCGGATTCGGCTTCCCCTCCCCTATTTCCGCTGTCGGGAAGGCATAAACCGTTGCTGCCTCTCCGTAAATCGCATCGCGGTTCACACTTGGGACCATTGCCAGCACGCGCCAGAGAACCTCGCGCGGATGCTCCTTGGCCAGCTCCTTGGCTTTCTCGACCTGTTCGCGAGTGACGATTTTCTTGCGCATCAGCATCGATACGACGCGGTCTCGCGGGAACGCGCCGGGAACGGCTTCCTCGTCGATGAATGCCACGTCGGTAGCCTTCGGCGGCTCATCGGACGCCGCCGTCGGGTGATCCGGCATCCCAGACGAATCACCCACGGCGTCCGCAGACGACGACGAATCGTCATCAAGTTCGATCACCGGCGGGGCTGTGGCAGGCTCGTCGACGGCCTCTGCAGGTTCGGGAGGGCCGGTGATGCGCTCGGCCGCCTCCGAAGCCCTTAACTCGGCCTTCCTGACCGCTTGGTCCGTCAGTTCTTCCGTGAGGGAATCGATCTCGTCCTCGATGAACAACGACGGGTCCTGCAGAATCAGATTCCACAGGTCACTCCCCTCTTCGTCTTGGTCAGCACCGGACTCGATCAGCGCCTCCACGCCTTCCGCATCCTCGAGCAGTCCGTCCAGGTCGTCCGACGAGTCTATCTCCAGACCGAGGGCATCGAGATCCTCGAACGCATCGTCGTCCATTCCCAGT
>JBFHWK010000102.1:0-9860 GCA_041589075.1 Rhodothermales bacterium | reverse complement strand
ACTATGCCACGCCTCCCATCGTTCAGGTTCCGCTTGCCCGAGGATCATCGCGGGGTCGCGAAGTATTCTCTTGTCGGACAGGCCGGCATTGACACCTGAGGCAAAGGCCTGCAGGCTCTCGCGCTCTGCGGTCGGGAGCTTGTCGAAAGCGCTGCGCGCCCCGCTACCGAGTTGCAGTGCCACCGTGATGCGGTCAACCTCGAGCCCCTGCTCACCGACGATGGCGGTCAGGTTACCGAGCGCGGCGGCACGGTAGAGTGTCATTGGCCACGGCTGACGCGCAGCCTGCGCATAGCCGAGTCCGGCCCACGCGTCCTGAAGTGATTCCGCCTCCACCGTCGAAGCCCCGTCGGACGACCAGCGGACAACGGCGCTTCCCTCCAATCCAATCACTGACGTGCGTTCGGGTGGTCCGCTTTCAAGTACATACGCGAAGTACGCGAGTACTGCGAGCCCCGCGCACAGTCCGAGCACGAAGATCGCTACGACTAGGAGCAACCGGTTCACTGGTGCGGACGGGCTAGGTGGGAAGGGGAAGGATCGATGGCTGTCGCTTCGAGCAGGTCAAACCGTATCCGGTCAAAAATAAGACAAAAGGCCTGCCCGTATTGCGAACCGGCGCGGCTGCCGGGGTGGATTTTTCGCCCTCGCTTGGGAAGGCGCAACAATTGCCCGATATACTACGTTGTTCCCTCACCGCTCTTCCGAATTCTTTCCCGTCTCCAACGCAATGAAGCATACGAGATTTGTTTGGCTGGCCGTCTTGCTCCTGTCGACCGGTGTCCTGCTCGGTGTCACGCTGGGCACGTATCTGTCCGACGACAACACGTATAAGTCGCTCAAGAAGCTCGAGGATGCCTTCCTGGTTATCACGCAGAGGTACGTCGAAGACGTGAACACATCCGAGCTCGCGGAGAGTGCCATTGAAGGCATGCTCAAAAAGCTCGATCCCCATTCCGTCTATATCGACGCTGAGCGGATGCGCCGCGTGACCGAAGATTTCAATGCGTCGTTCGAGGGGATCGGCATCTCGTATGAGCTTATTCCCGGCCCGGACGATACGGACACGCTTGCCGTGTTGAATCCGCTTCCCGGTGGACCAAGTGAGGAGGTCGGTCTCATATCTGGTGACCGTATCGTGAAAGTGGACGGCAGATCGGCGATCGGTTACACACATGAGGACGTCCAGAGAAACCTCAAAGGCCCGCGCGGAACCAAGGTCGATGTGACCGTGAGCCGGCCCGGTTACCGCAAGCCGCTGCAGTTCACGATCACACGGGATAAGATCCCGATTTACACGCTTGAGGTCGCCTACATGTTGGACGACCGGACGGGCTTCATCAAGTTGAATCGGTTCGCGCGCACGACACATGCGGAGTTCCGCGAGGCGGTGCTCGATCTCAAGGGCAAGGGAATGGAACGGCTCGTGCTGGATCTGCGGCAGAACGCGGGCGGCTTCATGGATATGGCCGTGCGAATCAGTGACGAGTTCTTGCCGGGCGGAAAGGTAATCGTGTCCGCCAAAGGCCGGCTTCCTGATACAAACGAACAGTACGTATCCAAACCGGGAGGACTCGTCGAAGACAAGCCCGTAATTGTTATTGTTGACGAGAACTCGGCTTCGGCGAGCGAGATTGTAGCCGGTGCGCTGCAGGACCACGACCGCGGGCTCATTGTCGGACGCAGAACGTTCGGAAAAGGACTTGTCCAGAAGCAGTTCGTGCTCAATGACGGCAGTTCTCTGCGCGTGACCATCTCCCGATACTACACACCCTCGGGCCGACTCATACAGACGCCGTACGAGAACGGTGATAAGGAGGGGTATTACGTGAACAAGCTCGAGCAGCTTCGGGAAGACCGCGGACATGATGCCGAAGAAATACTCTCCAATGTGCCTGACTCGCTGAAGTATCGTACCGATCGCGGTCGCATCGTTGTGGGTGGTGGCGGCATCATGCCCGATGTCGTTGTTTACTCGGATACGTTGTCGCCCTTCATGCAGGTGGTTCGCTTTCGCGATCTCGAAGGGCTGTTCGTTCGCGACTGGCTTGATCGTGACGGCGCTCACCTAAGAGAGGTATGGTCGGAACGACGAAGCGACTTCATAGACTCATTTGGAGTCGATGATGGCGATATCGATCGGTTCGTGGAGTTTGCGAGCCGTCACGGCGTCACTATCGAGGCGGGAAGCGAGCGCACGACGGAAGTCGGTGACGAGGATTCGTTCGTGTTTACGACAGCCGACCTTGATGCCGATCGTCAGGTGCTCAAGACGCGGCTCAAGGGCCGTATGGCTTCGAGACTGTTCGATCGTTCTACCTGGTATCCAATCTCACGTTCTTTCGACAAGGTTCTTGGAAAGGCGATGAACCTTTGGAGCGAAGCCGAGGCCATGGCAGTGGCCGACATGCCTTCGCGATAGTCAAACCTTCGTGAACAATGAGGCGGCCGTCCCGTTAGGCGGCCGCCTTTTTTGTCGCTTCATAGTGCAAATTTGGCGCTTGTCTGTCCGTCAGACACGTGGCCTGCCAGGCATGGAGGGAGTCCGTGTCGCGTTGACAATTCGCGCACTAATGAATATTATCGCAGATACGCCTTTTTACAGATGAAGTCTGGCTGCCTCGCGTCACCCTGCCTGATTCCAGGCATCTCTTCGGGTCGATCGGGTTTGGCGGTGGGGCTCACACCAACGTATCGGATACTAGCGGAGGAAACCATCCATGGGGCTGTATAGCGTGTTCATGTTGCTACCGCAGGAGGCGACGGACGCGGGACTCATCAATGTGCTCGTCGAGAAATTCAATGAGGGCAACGACGGCGGCTTTATGTGGCCGATCCTCGTCACGCTCGTCATTGGCCTTGCCATCGCGTTCGAGCGAATTATCACTCTTAATCGCGCGGATATCAACACGCGCCAGTTTATCGTCAACGTAAAGGATGCGCTGCAGAGCGGAGGCATTCCCGCAGCCGAGGAAGTCTGCGCCAATACGCGGGGCCCGGTCGCGTCTGTCTTCCAGGCAGGCCTGCTGCGCCACGACGAGGGAATCGAAGCCGTCGAGAAGGCGGTGATCTCCTATGGCTCCATCGAAATGAGCTTTCTGGAGCGCGGCCTCGTGTGGCTCTCACTGTTCATCTCCCTTGCACCGATGTTCGGGTTCCTCGGAACGGTTTGGGGAATGGTCGAGGCCTTCGACGCGATCGAGATTGCGGGCGACATCTCACCGAGCCTTGTGGCCGGTGGTATCAAGGTCGCGCTGCTAACTACGGTGTTCGGTCTGATCACGGCCATCATCTTGCAGTTCTTCTATAACTACGCCGTGTCCAAGGTGGACCGGATCGTGGTCGACATGGAGGAGTCGGCACTCGAGCTGATCGATTCGCTCGTGCTCCTGCAGGCAGGCCGCCCGGTCGCCGGAAAGCCGGAATAGCCCGAATTCAAAACGAGTTTAGCGATGGGTATACCCTTTATCGGAATCGTTGCCGTTCTGGGCATAACAGGTTTGTCCCTGTTGGCACTGCTGCTGTTCGGTATTCGCAGCTTTGCTCATGGCAAGGTGAGCCCGATCACCACCGGCGCCGTGCTGCTACCTGTGGTGCTCCTGGTGATACTCGGTTTTGTGACGGGCGACTGGCCCGCCGCCGCCATCTACACGCTCCTGATCATGCTGGGGATCACCGCGCTGGCGATGGTGTTGTCAAGTGTGCGCGGCGTCATCGGAATGCGGTAGCAAGTAACCGGCCGCGCCAATCACTGGTGAACCGAAATGGCACTCCTGAAAAAGAAGAAGAACCGCGAGGCCGAGATTCCTACGGCCTCCATGGCCGACATCGCGTTCCTGCTTCTGATCTTCTTCCTCGTTACGACGACCATCGACGTCGACACCGGCATCGGCATGGTGTTGCCGCCTCCGCTTGACCAGGAACAGGATCCACCGCCGGTGAAAGAGCGCAACATGCTCAAGATCCTTGTCAATGAGCAGGGTGCGGTTCTTCTCGAAGACCGGCCGTCGTCGGTCGGGCAGATCCGGGCCGAAGTCAAGAAGCACGTCACCAACAACGGTGTCGATGCGAACTACGCCGAAAGCGCCTCCAAAGCGGTCGTATCGATCAAGACGGCTCGCCAGACGCCGTACGACAGATATATCGGAGTGCTCGATGAGGTGTGGATGGCCTACTTTGAGATCTGGGATTCCGAGGCCCGGCAACTCGGCTATCCGAATTACAAGGACTATGTGGCCTCACTGGGTGAGGTGAAAGAGAACGAGGTGCGCAAGAAGGTGCCCGCGGCCATCTCGATCGCTGAGCCGGATCCATCCTGATTAATCGAAACGAGCGCGCGCATGTCCAGCCACTTTAAGAAGAAATCGAAGACGTCGCAGGCGATTCCGACAGCCTCTCTGCCGGACATCATCTTTATGCTTCTAATCTTCTTCATGGTCACGACTGTACTTCGCGAGACGACTGTGCAGGTGCGAGTGCAGCTCCCGCGTGCCGAGGCGCTCACGAAGATCGACCAGAAGCGGCTCGTATCGTATGTCTACGTGGGCCCTCGCAAGCTCGAGGGTCAGCGGCTGGGGCCAACGGCCGTACAGATTGACGACGCGCTGATCGATGACGTCAAGAGCATCCGGACGGTCATGTACCGGAAACTCCTTGAGCAGCCGAAGCTCATCGTTTCGTTGCGTGTGGACGAAGTCTCCGAAATGGGAATTGTGCTCGATGTGCAGCAGGAGCTGCGCGAAGCGGGTACACTTCGGATCAATTACTCCACCAAACGTGAGATCTAATTTCTGTAGTATTCGATGGAGCGTGCGAATGAAGCCCTGCCCTCGGCAGGGCTTTTTCTTTATCATCGAAACCTGAAGCCCCCGGCTCTGAACCCGAACCCCAGGTTTGATGTCCCACACAGTTACGCTTCTTCCCGGTGATGGGATAGGTCCCGAAGTTGTCGACGCCACCCTGATCGTGCTCGAGGCGACGGGACTGCAGTTCGACTGGGAGCGCTTTGACGAAATCGGAGAAGCGGCCCTGGAGAAGTATGACACGCCACTTCCGGAGCATATTCTCGAGTCGATAAAGCGCAACCGCGTTGCCTTGAAAGGTCCCGTCACGACACCGGTGGGGCGCGGCTTCCGCAGCGTTAACGTCGGGCTGCGGCAGAAGCTCAATCTGTACGCCAACGTGCGGCCGTGCAAGTCGCTTCCCGGTCTGAAGACGCCCTTCGAAAATGTCGACCTCGTCATCTTTCGCGAGAATACGGAAGGTCTCTACTCGGGGATCGAAAACCTCGACGAGCGGCTCGAGATCGTCGACTCTATAGCGCGCATCACAAAGGCAGGCAGCGAAAACATCATCCGTTTCTCGTTCGAGTACGCGGACAAGCACCGCCGGCGGCTGATGACGATCGTGCATAAGGCGAACATCCTGAAGGCAGCCGGCCGATTGTTCCTGGATATCGCGGCGGAGGAATCAAGGCGGCACCCGAACATCGAGATGAACGACCGCATCATCGACAACATGGCGATGCAGCTCGTGATGTTTCCTGAGCGATACGACTGCATTGTCACGACGAATCTGTTCGGTGACATCCTGAGCGACCTCGCGGCCGGTCTGGTCGGAGGGCTTGGTGTCGTAGCGGGTGCCAACATCGGCGACGACTGCGCTGTGTTCGAGGCCGTCCACGGAAGTGCCCCGGACATCGCCGGGCAGAACAAGGCCAACCCGACGGCGGTCATCCGTTCCACCGAGATGATGCTCAGGCACTTGAACGAGTTCCAGGCTGCCGATGCGATCCATGAAGCGCTCTTCGCCATGTATGCCGAAGGAGCAAATCTAACTAGGGACGTGGGAGGCTCGCGCAGCACGGTCGAGTTTGCCGAGCACCTCGCGGACAGGGTAGCCGCCACCGTCTGATTCAACCGGACCGCACTGCCGAGATGATCCAAAGAGTACAATCCGCGTATCTCCTGCTCGCGGCGACGTGTCTTGTAGGCGTGCCCTTTCTGGAGGGCGTCGTGGCGCCCGAGGAATGGTCGTGGTTCACACCGGTGACGGTCGCGTTCGCGATCCTCGTGGCGGCCGGTTGCATTGGAGCGATCTTCGTCTACAAACAGCGCCAGCGGCAGAAGAGCTTCGTTCTTGTGATACTCGTGATGCTCCTGCCGCTGATGGTGCTCCTGTCGGTCGGGGCCACGGTTGTCGGGATCTCGGGTCTCCGCGCCGCCGCACCCATCATGCTGCCGGTCGTGGCGTTTGTTCTCTTGCTGCTTGCTCGAAGATCGATCCAGAAGGACATCGAACTCGTGCGGTCAATGGACCGACTAAGGTAACGGTTGCTGTGCTGCCCCGTACCTTAGAGCATGGGAGTCGGCACGAACCAAAGCACCGATGAGTCGAGGCCGCTGCTGGTCTATCCGCTGCTCGCTGTAGGGTTGTGCAGCTTCGCGCTGAGCCCGATCCTCATCAAGTACGCTACCGACGCACCGTCTCTGAGCCTTGCCGTCTGGAGAACGGTCTTCTCCGTACTGATGCTCGCGCCCTTTGCGGTTGGGCGCATTGGCGCAGAGGTTCGTCGCTTCGACGCACGCGACATCAGACTCATCCTCGCATCCGGAGTCATGCTGGCGGCTCACTTCGTGCTCTGGATCGAATCGCTTTACCACACCTCCGTTGCCAGCGCGTCCGTCCTGGTGTCGATGAGTCCGATCTTCCTCGCCGTACTCGGCTTCGTCTTTCTCAAGGAGCGACTTACACGCGTTACCGTTGTCGCGATCGTCGCCGCGGTAGGCGGGAGCGTCCTGATTGGAATCGGGGACACCACCGCATCTGCGCACGAAGGAAACTCCATTCTCGGCAACGCGCTCGCGACCAGTGCTGCACTAATGGTCAGCGGGTACCTGCTGATCGGACGTGTCGTCCGGCAGAAGACGTCCTGGCTGGCCTACGTATTCTGCATGTACTCGGTTGTTGCGGTGCTCGTACTCCTTCTCGCTGTCGTCCGCGGCGTGCCGCTGTTCGGGCTCGACGCCAGGATCTATTTGCTCTGTTCCCTGATGGCGCTCGGCCCCCAGATCGCCGGCCACGGGTCGTTCAACTATGCGATCAAGTATTTTCCGGCAGCGCTGTTGGGACTTTTTTCGCTGACAGAGCCCGTGGGCGGATCCGTACTTGCGTACTTCCTTTTTGGCGAAGTGCCGTCGCTGCCGGCGATCGTTGGTATCGCCATCGTCCTCGGCTCGGTAGCTAGTGCTCTGTGGACGCCGCGCCGCCGTCGTGTGCATCGCTCGAACAGGGTCGCGGCTCAAGACGAAGGTCCGAAAACCGACGCCGCCTCTTGACGAAGTAGTCGACCACGATGCTGCCCCGGTATAGCTCCTTGACGAGGTTACCGGCCGCTCTCTCGGATGCGTACGCTCGCTTCATGCGCAAGGCGTCGCGGTAGCCGCGCAGAATTGCTTCCGCGACGGCGGGGCGCAGCAGCGCGAGCTCCCGAACCAGCGCGAGTAGGTCCATAGCCATTCGCACCGACAGGACGCGGCGCCAACTTGTGGGTCCGAGGTTCTTGTAGAGCGTCAGGAGATTGTTGCGGAAGTTGAGATACACTTTCTCCGGACTGCTCTCCGAGAGCGAAGCTGCGCCGACATGGTGCACGACACTGGCAGGTTCGCAGAGGATCTTGTAGCCGGCGCGCCGAAGGCGCAGGCACAAGTCGATCTCCTCCATATGCATGTAAAACGCCTCATCAAGAAAGCCTGCCTCGTCCAGTGCGGATTGTCGCAACATGACTGCTGCACCGGAAGCCCAGTGCACCTCACAGCACTGGTCATACTGACCATTGTCTGCCTCGACATGGTCAAAGATGCGGCCACGTGCGAACGGATATCCCCATCGATCCATAAACCCGCCCGCGGCGCCCGCGTATTCGAAACGGCCGGGCTCGAGCTGGCTGAGAATCTTTGGCTGAACCGCCGCAACACGGCTGTCACTCTCCATTCGTTCGACCAGAGGCCTTAACCACGACGGTGTCACGCGGACATCGTTGTTCAGCAGCACAACGTATTGCCCGGTCGCATGTGGCAATGCCAGATTATTTCCCTTGCAGAACGCGTAGTTTTCGTCGTGCCGCACAACGCGCACGCCCGGCAGGTTGGTGTGAACCCACTCGCCGGATCCGTCCGTCGAAGCATTGTCCGCAACAATGATCTCGAAATCCGGATAGTCCGTGTCGACAACCGTCGGAAGGAACTCCTTCAGAAGCTCGATAGCATTCCAGGTGACGATAACGATGGAGACCCGGGGGAGTCTTGCGGTTGGGTTGACGGGCATCGGCGGTAAATTGGCACGTCGAGGCTGGAAGGAAGATAATGCTGACGAGCAAGGTGCCCAATGAGAACTGATCGCGCAAAGGGTGCAGAACCCGAGGCCGACGTGGTGCAGGACACGCTCTTGCGCGTCTGGGGGCACCGCAGCTTTCGACCGGGCCAGCGCGAGGCTATCGAGGCATCGCTCGCGGGCAAAGATGTGCTGGCCGTGCTGCCGACAGGCACGGGCAAGTCGCTCTGCTATCAGTTGCCCTCTGCGGTCAGGCAAGGCCTCACGCTGGTCGTCTCACCTCTTATCGCACTGATGCGGGACCAGGTCTCTTCCCTTGCGGCCAGGGGAGTGCCGGCTGCGACAATCGACAGCTCACTCGGTCGTGCGGAGATCGCTCAGTGCCTTAACGACGCCAGGTACGGCCGGTACAGACTGCTTTACGTATCACCGGAGCGGCTTCGGCAAGATCATTTTCTCGAACAGTGTCCGGATCTGGGCATTGCCACGGTAGCGGTCGACGAGGCGCATTGCGTCAGCGAGTGGGGCCACAGCTTCCGCCCCTCGTACCTGTTCGTTGCCGATGCTCTCGAAAGCATGGGGCGGCCGCCGGTAATCGCGCTGACGGCAACGGCAACGCCGCGTGTCCGCAAGGATATCGAATCGTTGCTGCGGCTGAAGAACCCGGTGAAAGTCGTAACGGGATTCGATCGGCCCAACATCGTCTGGACAGCGTTCAATGTTTCCGACAAGCGATCGAAGCTTCGCGCGATATTGCAGGGCGTTTCCGGGCCGGGAATCGTGTACACCGGCACGAGGAGGGCGGCTGAGGACTGGGCCGGTTGGCTGTCCTCGATCGACGTCGCAGCGACCTTCTACCATGGAGGACTGTCCGCAGATCAGCGGTTGAGGCATCAGGACGCGTGGATGGAAGGGCGGGCGCGTGTGATGGTGGCCACGAATGCGTTCGGTATGGGCATCGACAAGCCGGACGTGAGGTTTGTCGTGCACGTCGGCCTACCGTCAAGCCTGGAGGCCTACTATCAGGAGGCGGGACGAGCCGGGAGAGACGGACGGAAGTCGTACGCGGCCCTTCTGTACGGTGCGGGCGATGAGGATCTGCCCGCTCGCCTGATCGAACAGTCGTTCCCGGACTCCGACATTGTCCGGTCGGTATACGATACCGTTTGCAGCCTATCGGGTGTGGCCGTCGGGTCGATGCCGAAGGAACCTCTCAAGGTCGACATCGAGAAGATCTGTACAGCAACGCGTGTCGATCGCGGCTTGATTAACGCGGCGGTCGACTACCTGGACCGTTGCGGAATCTGGTCGGTTGTCCCTGTCGCCGCGGACGGCCGACTGTTCGTCGACGCCGAGTCGGGCGCATTGCGTTCTTTTATGCAGGAGAGGGTGGCGGGCCCGTCGGCAACGGTTGTCGAGCTAATTCTACGCGGAGAGATAGTCCCAGCCGGGGCGAGCGAGGCGGATCTGCGGCTGGGCCGGCTAACCGAGGTGACGGGACTCTCGATTGACCAGCTGAGGGCCGCGTT
>JBFHWK010000101.1:0-10134 GCA_041589075.1 Rhodothermales bacterium | reverse complement strand
TGGTCCTCCGGACGTGATTCGTGCCGCGCTCCCCGACGCCATAGTTCCGAGCTGTAATAAGGCGAACTCGGAAGGTAGCTGCGCCATGGATCCAGTCTTCGGCACGCCGAAGCAAGCACCACACGCGAGATCCTGTCGTCGACGTTTGGATCGCACGTCGGCTTGGCGAACGAATAGAAGGCGTCGATCTCGTTGTTGCCCGCCCAAAGTACAAGTGACGGATGATTGCGAAGAAGCGGAATGATGATCTCCGCCTCCTGCCTGACCTTCTCATGAAACTCTGGAGTCTGCGGATAGAGGGCACATGCGAAGGAGAAATCCTGCCAGACCATAACCCCTTCCTCGTCACACCGTCTGAAGAATTCATCTGACTCATAGACGTTGCCACCCCAGCACCGGACCATGCTGCAGTTGAGGTCGACGACCAGATCCAAGGTCTCCTGCAGTCGGAAGGCGTCGCGGCTGTGAAAGGCGTCAAGCGGTACCCAGTTGGTTCCTTTGACGAACAACTTCTCACCGTTGATAACGAAGCAAAACTCGCCCGACCCGTTCTCGTCGGTCGAGTCGGTGCGCTCTAGTTTTGCCGTTCGGAAGCCATAACGAGTCTGCCAGCTTGCGCGGGTCTGATTATTGTCATCGATCAGCTCCAGAGAGACCTCATACAGTGCAGCTTCGCCGAACCCGCGCGGCCACCAGAGACGGACATTTTGGAGCTCGGTCTGAATCAGGCCGTGCGTCGACAGCACGGGAGCAGTTGCTTCGTGGACTAGCGTTCCGTCAGACGGATCGGTAATAGTAACGCGCACCGACCAGTCGTCGACAGGCCATTCGTCACAAGCGATGTCCCACCTTACTACGAAATCGGCACTTCCTTTTTCGGCATCCACCGACGGCGTTGCCAGGTAAACGTCACGAAATCGCGTAGGGGCGACACGATCGAGATAGACGTCGCGCCACAAGCCCGCAGAGACGACCCGCGGCATGATGTCCCATCCGAAGCCGTGAGCCGCCTTGCGAATGTTCAGCGACTCCCAGTTGTTTTCCATGGCCCACGCGCCGGCCTCGACGGGCTGTTCATGCGCCGCAAGTACGGTCGAATCGATCCCGATCACGATGCGATTCGTGCCGCTTCGGAGGCGACCAGTGACGTCGATCCGGTGAGGAATGAGCATGTTCTCGAGACGTCCAATCCGTTCGCCGTTGAGCCAGACGGAAGCGAGCGTGTCGACGCCTTCGAGAACTAGGTGGAACCGGTGGTTGTGACGCTCTTCAGGAACATCAAACTCGCGCGAGTACCACCACTGGCACGTTTCCAGATCGCGCAGCTTATAGATATTGTGACCCTTCTCAAGATCGCGGGGAAGCAGATCTGCACGGATGAGATCAAGCTCTACGTTTCCCGGTACGGCTGCAGCAATCCGCATCCATCCGGATGGAATCTCAGGGCGATCCATCACGGCCGCCGGCTTTTCCTGCTGACCGTACTGCAGGGTCCATTCTCCGTTGAGGCTTATCCGATCCATATCAACTCGGGCGATTTCAGCTTTTACAACTCACTCATTTGTGTCTTTGTATGTCCTGGCCGGTTGAGTTCAGGCCGGAGTGTCCGATCGACTCAACACGACCGCGGCATGCCGCTCGATCTCCGGAGTCGCGAGCGACAGGGTTCCGCCTTTGTGCTCGACAGACTCCGATGTGGTCCTAGCGCCTGAAATTGTGTCCCACCACATGACCTTCCAAAGTCCCGGAGGAAGATCCTGAATTTCTATCGTTGCCGACGCGGCGCGTCCCGCCAGCTTGGCAAAGACTCCCTCGCCATTCCAGACCCACACCGCCAAGAAGTCGGCGCTGCGTTTACCCACCGCAGCGACCAGCGGCACCTCGAAACCGGTCTCGATCCGGTCTAGGTAGAACCACGCCGGCCCGCCGTGATTGCGGATCGTAAACGTGTGTCGCCCGGACGGTACGACCACCACAAGCTCGGCGGATCGCCCCTCGATCGTTGAATCGGGGCCTGGCCACGTGTGGCTGTCGACCACGATGTCATCGAGGGCTACCTGCACCGAGGTTCCGCCGACACCTCTTTCCCGCAGGCGTGTGTAGACAACCACTGTATCGGGCCGCGGAAAAACGGTGCGGAACGTAACCTCCTCCGGGAATCCGCGCTTCCGCCCCAGTGTATCGGCGATAAGTACGCCGGGAACGAGAGCGTGATTGATCGGCGAGCTTCCATCGACGGGTACCTCGATGACGGAGGCGGTACGTGCTTTCCAGACATACCCGGGCGTGATGACGAGCTGGATCTTGGCGCGGCTCTCAACCAGAGGCGAGAACGGCTCCATGTCATCGCGCTCCGCCAGCCTGGTATCCGACAGGAATCGTGAGACAGCCGTGAGGGTCTCCAGCCTTCCGGTGGCGATAAGACGATCGACAAACCAGGTTTGTGGCGGAATCCGCAGATGCCCCATAATACCCGCCCAGATCGGCGGGACGATGGTGACACCGCTCTGCTTCTCCTCTTCTGAGAGCGGCATGTGATCATCCCCAAACTCACCATAGAACGCAGGCTTCCGAAGCTCCCAGTACGCCGGATCTACATAGCGCATGTTGGGAAGGATGTTTACGGGGTAAACGTGGGGCTGCAGGTAGTCCATACTATCATAGATAGGGCTACGGATGTCGTCGGTGCTCGTCGTAATCAGGTGGTCGTGGGCGTCAATCGAGCGTATGTAGTCCGCCATTTCGGTATGCCATGACGCAACAGCCTCTTCGTCAAAGTCGTTCCGCATGGCGTCGACCCAGTGGACTTCATTGAACAGCTCCCACGCCATAATTGCCGGCGAGTAGCCCCATCGCGCAACGATGTACCGGTACTTCTGCTTTGTCAGTTCGCGCGCCTTCTCCGAGGTAAAGAAATCGGCCGGATCATCTAGAAAACCTCCAGGGTTTGCCGCATTCCACGGGTTGATGTGCCATTTGGGATTGGTTTCCGTACTGTACTGGCCGTGGTACTGCAACACCATCTGCACGTAGATGCCGGAGGCCTCGGCCATCGCAAGGATGGCGTCCCAGTTGCCGGCCACGCCGGAATCCAGCCATCCGGGCTCCGGCTGCTGCTCGAGATCTTCCTCGAGCCAATCGAGATTGAGCCGGCTCCAGTGAACCATCCAGATGCGTGCCCAGTTAAGGCCTGACGCAGCGAACTGACTGAGACGCGTTCGATAGAATGGTATGAGGCGTTCCTCAAGACTGTCGTCAGGTTGTTCAAGCCAAGGAATGTTTCCTCCGAGAGGGACGAACCCAGAGCCGTCGTCTCGCATAAACGCAAACGGATCCTGAGAATCGACTCGGACGAAGTGCAGGTTCGACGGCGGCCGAAGTCTTGAGGATTGAACGTTAACATCCTGTAACGAATGCTGCACGAGGGAGTCGCCTACCTGCTCTTCGATCGAAGAGAGTATGTACCGTCCTGCTTCGTCCGGATATAGGCGTACCGCAAAGCTGTCGGCAGCCGTCCAGAAAGCAGGCAGGCGGACGTCCGCACCGGATGGCGTGGTGACGGTGGCCCAGATATCTCGTGCGAAAGGATTGCCGTCCGCATGCGGGGTCGTAAACGTAAACTCGACACGGGCTGCCTCGGTAGAACAGCCGCAACAGAGGACGACGAGGAGTACAAATTGCTTGAGAGGGCTGCGGGCTGGCGGCAAAGCGCTACTGAGAGCAGCGACCTTGAGTAGGGTACCAGATTTGTCAGTACGTACCGGCATCGGGTCCACGTTAGCGAATTAAGACGGACTGCTACACCTTTCCCCTACTGGCTTCCAGCTCAGCGCGGATTTCGGCCATGCGGTCGCGGCTGAGGTCGTAGCGCGACAGTGCAAACAATGCGAAGAGCAAGCCGGCAACCGGAAGTGCGAAGAAGAATATCCGCAGCAGAAGAATCGTGTCCGGCGATTGGGCACCCCCGAGGGCCGCGTCGAAACCCGTGGCACTTAGCACGACGCCGGACAGCCCGATACCGAGCGCGTATCCCACCTTCATAATCCACGACAGGCACGCGGTAAACGCGCCTTCGCGCCGCTTGCCGGTGTTGATCTCATCGAAGTCTATTACGTCGGCTCCAATAGACCCGAGGATCATCCCGAAGGAGGCAGACAGGAAGGCGATTGTCCCGGACGCGCCGAGCTGGAGGATGGGCATGGCGGGATCGTAGAGCCACCACGACGCCACGTAGATGAAGATTCCCGACACGAGGATGATCAGCATCGCGTGCCGCTTGCCGAGACGCTTGCTAATGGCCGCTGCCATCGGTACGCCGATCACGGCTCCGCCTGTGTTTGCGAAGCCCATCGCGAAACTCCATTTCGAGCCGAGCGCGACGTCACCCGCACAGACGTAGTAAACGGTCAGGTAGTAACCGAGCGTACCGACCATGCTCGTGCCAAGACCATACGCCAACACCATCCCAAGCTGAGCCCGGAACGGCCGCACCTTGAGGGCCTTCCAGATGGTGTCCCAGATGCTGATCGACGCCTGCTTTCGTTCGACAACCGTGGCATAGTAGCGCTCCTTCACAAAGAAGAAGAGCAGCAGCCCGATGCCGATCATGAACGCTCCGAGGATCACGGTATAGACACGCGCACCCAGGATCATATCGGGTTCGCCAGTTGCCGGATCGTCGAACCAGCTCATCGTGATGAATGCGGCGGCGCCGAACAGGCCGATGTCCATGATCCGCTGGATGACATTCTTGTATGAGAAGACACTTGTCCGCTCGTTGTAGTCCGGCGTGAGCTCATTACCCAGACTCTGGAAGGGCATGTTGAACGAGCTGACGATACAGATCATCATCGACGAGGAGATGACCATGAACCAGAAGTAGCCCATCTCACTCCAGCCAGGAGAAATCATGAACAGCATCGGCAGCATCAGACCTGCCAGTATCGAGCCGACGAGAATGAACGGCCGGCGTCTACCCCAACGGGTTCGCGCGTTGTCCGACAGCCATCCAAAGAGGGGATCGGTGAGGGCGTCGACAAGTCGATTAATCAGCAGCGCCGTGCTGACAAGGTGGGGACTGACGTGTAGGAAGATGTTGAAGACCGGGAACGCCATCGACGGGAACAGCCAGTTGCCCCATATGTCATTGGCCGTACCAAGGCCGTAGATGATCTTCTGGGGAACGGGGACCCTGTCTTCCGGAGCGATGACCGGTTTCTCCCCGAGTGGCGTCGACTGGGTCACTCAGTTCTCCGTCTGCAGGTTCGTGAACACTCGATCGAATGTCCGGGGGCACGCCGAAGGGTCACTACAAGATGTGCACGCATACGCTCGCCCGCGTTCTAGCATTGTGCGGCAGACGGAGAACCTTGTGGCCCTTTTGGCGGCCCGAACACTGATTTAATCCAATTGATGGATAAATAAAGGAATCCGAGCCATTATTCCAATGAGAGGCCGAAATTCGGCGGCGAAATAGTGCGTTGACGTGCGCGTAGCGGCTAAAACTTAGCTATTCGTGCTTCGAACGAAGCCACAGTCAGTTCCCTTTGGACGACTTCGAGAAAGCGCTCCACGCCGCGATTAAGTCTCAGGCACGTCAGACACATACGTCCGACCCCACGGATCCACGGCTTCGATCTTAACTGTACTACCTCGAGGCGCCGGGCAGCAAAACAGGTGGTCGGTCAACATGGGTTCAACCCACGGACGATGAGTCGGCAGCATATTATTCCTTGAATTGGTGGTCAGGGCGGAGGTTACTTGAACTCGGGCGTCAGTTCCTCTCTCACTTCTTCGAGCAGCCGCTTCGTCGCAGCGACACCCTCGTCCTCAGTGAGCCCGTCGCCCTCATACTCGACGCTGACGTAGCCACGAAAGCCACCCGCCAGGAGGAGCCGCATCGCCTCGGCAAAATCCGTTTCGATTTCCTGGCCGTACTCATCAAATCCGTGAGACTTGCCGCTCACCGATCGTGTATACGGCGCAATGTCCCGCAACCCCTGATAGCGGTCGTACCATCGCGGAGGGTCGTTATTCCAGCCACCCATGAACCAGTTGCCAAAGTCGGCCAGCACGCCGAGCCGAGGATGGTCGACGTGCTCCACGACCATGGCAAGCCAGGCACCATTGTTCGACGATTCGCCGTGGTTTTCGAGCAGGATGTCCAATCCGATGGCATCTGCCTTCTCACACAAGGCGTGCAGGCCCTCCGCCGTTCGCTGCATCTGCTCCAGATACGTGCCGTCTCCATAGGCATTGGCGCGGATAGCATCACATCCGAGAAAAGCGGCGGCTTCAAGCCACGGGACGTGGTTCTGGACCGCTTGACCGCGCAGATAGGGGTCGGCATTGCCGAACCGTCCGAGTTCATCACACGCGATGAGCAGGCTCTTCACCCCCTCGCCGTCGGCTCGCCGCTTCAACTCGGTCAGATAGGGGCGGTCGGCGGCGTGCCCGAAGAAGAGTACGTTTGCGTAATCGACGGCATCGATACCGTGTTCTCTGGCCTTCACGACGATATCACGCGGATCCAACGGGCCGAGCAGAACAGCATCTGGATCATTGTGTAGCGTCTTGATGAACCAGTCGTAGTCGCGCCGGCTGTCGCCAAAGATCGCCTTATGGTAACTCCAATGCGCCAGCGAGAGTTTGAAGAGCGGCTCGTCGGACCGGAGGGGCAGGCGCCATCCGCCGAGGGTGCTCAGCGCCGCAACACCCGCCAGATGCTGCACAAAGTGGCGACGCGATATCAAGGTGTCGTTCACGGTGCTCCGTGTTATTGACCGTAGTTCGGGTTGCGGTGCTTCTACCTCCTCCCGCCACGCGTCGGGCACAACCTGGACCGCACTAGCGCTCAGCAACAAGCTGTCTCCGAACCACGGCCTCATTTAACTCGATGCCCAGACCGGGACCCGTCGGTGGCGTGATGAACCCGTTCTCATATCGGATGGGATCTACCAAGATCTCACTGTGGAGATCGGTATAGTTGTATTCTTGGATGAGGAAGTTGGGCGAACATGTATTGAGTTGTAGCGCGGCTGCAAAAGCAACCGGGCCACAGAACATGTGCGGAGCAATCATGGCATAGTGAGCCTCCGCGATCCCGGCAATCTTCTTCGATTCAAGAATGCCGCCACACTGCCCCACATCGAGCTGGATAATCTGAGCGGCCTGCTTCTGGAGCACCTCGGTAAACTCGAACTTGGTGACCAGGCGCTCGCCCGACGCAATCGGGATGTTCGTGTGTGCAGCCACACGCGCCATCTCGTCCACGTTTTCCGGGTGTACGGGCTCTTCAAAGAAGTATGGGTTGTAGGGCTCAAGAAGGCTCGCAAGGCGAATGGCGCCGGCCGTACTGAACTGGCCATGCCCCCCAAAACCGACCTCAAGCTCGTCGCCAACCGCATTTCGAATGGCCTCAAAAATGCGAGCCACCTTGCGCATGGTCTCCAACGAATAGTCAAAAGGTCCTCCCAGTCTGTACAGGGGATCCATCTTGGCACAGGTAATTCCCTGCTCGACCAGCTCGACAGCTTGCTCGCCGGCAACCTCCGGTCTGTCCATGGCTCCTGGCGGCTCGAAGTATCCGTAGGCCCTCAGCTGATCGTGAACACGGCCTCCCAGCAGGTTGTACACGGGCTGACCCGTGACTTTCCCCATGATGTCCCAACACGCCATTTCGATGGCGGACAGCGCCGGGGTCGCGTACAGGCCCGGATGGCGATAGTCGTGCACTCCGGCATAAATCCGTTGCCAGATCCTTTCGACATTGAAGGGATTCTCCCCCACGACGTACCGCTCACACAAATCATGGATCAGACTCATCTGCGGCTCGAGATTGGTAATACCACCCGTCGGTCGCTCGCCCAGCCCAATCACGCCCTGATCCGTAAGAAGCTGCACGAATAACCATTTAGGCTGTCCCGCATACGGCGGAATATTGTCGATCAGCAGGGTCTTGATGCCCGTTACCCTGATCTTGTTGGCCTGCAGACGAGGCGCAGCATGTACGGCAGACCTCAAAGGCGAGCCAAATACCGTTCCAACAGCGGCCGCAGAGAGGCCAACTTTGCGTAGAAAGTTTCGTCGTTTCATGAGTTCGCGGTCAACTAATGACCGGGGCTTTCAATGAGAGGTATTGCGTCTACATGGACGGTTTGACATTAATCCATTTGGTGGATTAATCCAATTCGATTGGCTACTTTTGTCCACCCGGGCAACCCGCACGCGCGCTGGAGAAGCGCCGTAGCCGCCCACGACACGCTGCTGTTCAACCTTGGGAATGACCCCGGCGAACGGAACAACCTTGCTGCAGCATATCCCGATACCCTAGACTTTGTGCTTGCCGAGATGGATGCCTTCGTAGACACGCTTGGTTCCGTGCCACCTCGCAAGATCGTCTGTGGGCCCGCCGACGTGACGCATTACGACTACCTCGAACGCAAAAACGCGGCCGCGGAGTGACTGTGCCTTCGTCCCGATCTTTAACCCATTGCTCCTGCCATGAAGCGCAACATCCTCCTCGTTCTCTTCCTGTGGATCGGATCTTTCGGTGTAGCGCTCGCGCAGCCGCAGCGACCAAACAACGACCGGCATGCCGATCCGCATGAGCTTCGCAATCTAATCGCCGATCCGTCCACGAGCCTCATACGCCAGGAAATGGATGTAGAACTCGATTCACTCCTCGGGGCCGCGAAATAAAAGAAACACGGCACGGCCGATTGAACACCCTATGAAAGTATTCTCCTTGTTGGCCCTGATCGCCCTGGGCGTTTCCAGGGGTGAGCAGTCCGGTCCGGATGTTCCGTTTACGGTATCCTGCCTGTTCTCGGATGGCGTGATCGTGCAACGTAACGCTATTGTCCCCGTGTGGGGAACGGCGCCCTCCGGCACGTCCGTTGCCATCTCGTTCGATGGCGTTCTTCTGGAAGTAGAAGCAGGACCAGGCGGAACCTGGCGAGGCGCACTGGAGCCCCATCCGGCCGGCGGGCCGCACACGCTGACGATATCGGCGGGAGATTCGAGGCTCGAGATACAAGACGTGTGGTTCGGTGACGTGTGGATTGCCTCCGGGCAGTCCAACATGGAATGGGTCGTCGCCGATGCTGCGGATGCGGAGAACGAGATACGTTCAGGCAACGATCCGCTGATTCGGCATTTCAAGGTCCCACGCTCCTGGTCTTCCGAGCCGCAGCCAACGCTTGCCGGAGGCGAATGGCATCCGGCGGACTCGGAGCACGTTGGAGCCTTCAGCGCGGTCGGTTACTACTTCGCACGTGAGCTGAGGGAAGCAGTAGACGTCCCCATCGGAATAATTAACTCGTCGTGGGGAGGAAGCCGCATCGAGCCATGGATTGATCGCGAGACATTGAATATGGATCGAGACCAACTGACCGAAATCCTGGATGAGAATCGCCGGCAAATCGAAACCCTCGAACAAAGATTCCGCGACCAGTACGGTGCCTCTTCAGCCGAAGACCCTGGCCTGAGGGACAGCGTCGCAGTCTGGGCGGACCCCGACCTCGACACGACAGACTGGGACGACATCGTAGTGCCCGGCAATTGGGAAGCCCGCGGATACCCGGGACTCGACGGAGTCGCATGGTACCGAACCGAAGTAGGGCTCACGTCGGAGCAGGTTGACGTAGGTCCGGCGACGCTTCACCTCGACACGATCGACGACGACGACATGACATGGATTAACGGAACGCTCGTCGGCAAGACGTGGGGCTGGACAATACCGAGGACGTACTCCGTTCCCGCCGGCATCCTTCGTCCCGGTCGAAATACGATCGCCATCCGGGTGCAGGATGGCCAGGGTGGCGGCGGCATTTATGGCGCGGAGGAAGAACTCCGATTGGAAGCCGGATCGTTCAAGATACCGCTGTCGGGGTCGTGGAAGTTTCGCGTCGGAACGTTCATGCTCAACCACGAAGGGACAGCAAACCAGCTGCCCACCTTGCTCTACAACAAGATGATTTTTCCGATGCTGCAGTATCCAGTGAAAGGATTTATCTGGTACCAGGGGGAATCCAACGCGGGCTCTGAAGAAGACGCTCTGACATATGCCGACCTCTTCAAGTCAATGATAACGAGTTGGCGGACCGCATGGGACAACGAGTCGGCACCGTTTCT
>JBFHWK010000100.1:0-10388 GCA_041589075.1 Rhodothermales bacterium | reverse complement strand
GCGGTCCCTTCGAGTTACCGTCAAGTCCATCTCCGAAGCTCGCGTGGAGGTGCGATACGTTGTCACGATCCTGACGGCGGCAGGCCGGGACCACGGTATCGTCAATATCTTCTACGATGAGTTGAGCAAGCTGTCGAAGATATCGGGTGAGATTCGCGACCATATGGGGCGCGTTGTACGACGTCTCGGAAGAGACGACCAGATCGACAGGAGCGCGATAGACAGCGGCACGCTCTATGACGACAATCGGATGCGCACCGTGAGCTTAGTTCACAGTGAGTTCCCGTACACGGTCGCGTATGAATATGCGATCGACATCGGTGGTCTGTCGTGGCCCACGTGGTATCCGAACCACCCGGAACTGAATACGCTGCGAACCTCGTTCGAAATCGTTACCCCGCAATCGATGGGCATCAGGTATTACAGCCAGAATCTTGACCTTCAACCGCGACATTCGACGACCGGGAATGTCGAGACGTACCGGTGGGAACTGATTGGTGCAGCACCCTTTGAACGCGAGCCGTACGGACCAAACTGGGAACGCCAGGCACCGGCCGTGTTTGTCGTACCGTCGGTGTTTGAAGTGGAAGGCTTCGGTGGCAATATGTCGTCCTGGGATTCGTTCGGGCAGTGGTACCGGTCACTCAGTGTGGGTCGGGCGCGACTAAGTGGGGAAACGGTTTCGAAGCTGCAAGAGCTTGTAGCAAACACGAATACGCAGCGGGAGGCCGTTCGAGTCGTATATCGACATCTGCAGCGAAAAACGAGGTACGTCAGCGTTCAACTGGGGATCGGAAGCTGGCGACCGGAAGAGGCATCCCTTGTTGAAAAACGTGGGTATGGTGACTGCAAAGCACTCAGCAATTACATGCTGGCTATGCTGAAGGCCGTGGGAATCGATGCATATCCGGCGCTCATCCGGAGAGGGTACGGAGCCCCGAACGTCATCACGGATTTTCCGTGCAATCAATTCAACCATGTGGTTCTGCACGTTCCGTCCGCAGATTCCCTATGGCTCGAGTGTACGAGTCAGGACATACCGTTCGGTTTTCTGGGGGCAGATAACGAGGATCGATACGCGCTTGTAGTCCGTGAAGACGGAAGTGAGTTGTTGCGGACGCCTTCGACCACGTCTGAAGACAACTTTCGGTTACGGCGAGGTACGTTTGAGCTCAGCTCCGTGGGTGCCGGCTCGGGCTCGGTCGAGGAGGAGTACACTGGAAACCAGGCCGTCGCCGTCATTGAGAAGTTAGGCAGTCTTAGCGAGCACGATCGTGTTCAGCGCGTGCGGAGCGGCGTCGCCGGGGTGGATGCCAAAGTTGGGTCCGTTCATTTCCAGCGTATGGACGCCGATCACGGCGATGCGCGGTTGCGATACACCATGTCCGCTCGTCGCATGGCGACCAAGGCCGGAACGCGTCTCTTTCTTCGGCCTTTCCTTTTGGACGAACCGCCGGCTGTTCCGCCCGAACTCGAAACGCGCAGCCAGCCCGTCATACTGCCCTTTGCGTTTACCGACGTTGACACGCTGGACTTTGAGTTACCACAGGGCTATAAGGTGGAGGTGCTTCCCGCCCCGGTTGCGGTCGAGTTCGACTTTGGCCGCTACCATGCCGACGTCGCTTTCCCCGAGGAGGGCCGCCTGCAGTTGCGGCGCCGCTTCGAGATGAACCGCAGTGAACTATTGCCCGACGAATACGACTCCTACCGCGAACTTCTTGCCGCGGTTGCCGAGGGCGATGGAATGCAGGTAGTTCTGCGGCACCGGTAGGGCTCAGCTATTGCGGCGCAGATTAGAGCGCGGCTACGAGACCGCCGTGACGCTGCTCGATCGGAATGTAGTTCCGCTCAGTTTCGCCCACGTAGATCTGACGCGGCCTATGAATGCGGCCGGCCGGATCGCTGCGCATCTCGAGCCACTGAGCTATCCATCCCGGCATGCGGCCCATCGCGAACATGACGGTGAACATGTCCGTGGGGATACCCATGGCACGGTACAATATTCCCGAGTAGAAGTCGACGTTCGGATACAACCGTCTTTCGAGGAAGTACTCATCCTCTAGGGCGATGTCCTCGAGGCGCCTGGCTATCTCGAGTAGAGGATCGTCGACGCCGAGTTCGTCCAGGACTTCGGCGGCCCACTGCTTGATGACCTGCGCCCTCGGGTCGAAATTCTTGTAGACGCGGTGCCCGAATCCCATTAGCCGAAATTCATCCGTCTTGCTCTTGGCTTTCTCGATATACTTCTTGTAGTCGCCGCCGTCCGCTCGAATCATATTAAGCATCTGGATCACTTCCTGGTTCGCCTTACCGTGCAGCGGGCCCGACAACGCGCTGATACCGGCAGAGATCGACGCGAAGAGGTCCGCGCCGCTGCTGCCCACCATGCGGACTGTGGACGTCGAGCAGTTCTGCTCGTGATCGGCGTGCAGCACGAGGAGCATGTCCAGCGCCTTCATCAGCAACGGCGATGGCGTGTAGCTCTCGGCGGGCACGGCAAACATCATGTGAAGGAAGTCACCCGAATACGACAGGTCGTTGCGGGGATAGATGTATGGATGACCGATCGACTTCTTGTATGAAAAGGCTGCGAGCGTCTTCAGCTTCGCTAGGAGCCGAATGATATTGAGGTCGAGGTCGGAAGGATCGTCCGACTCCGGATAATAGGCGGACAGGGACGCTACCATTGCCGACAGCACGCTCATCGGGTGGGCACTCGCCGGATAGCCCTCGAAGAACTTCTTCATGTCCTCGTGCAGCATGCTGTGATGCGTGAGGTCATGCTGGAACCGATCAAACTCCGACTGCGTCGGCAAGTCGCCTTTTATAAGCAGATAGCAGACCTCGACGAACGAGGCGTGCTCCGCGAGCTCCTCGATCGGATAGCCGCGGTATCGAAGGATGCCCTTCTCACCGTCTATGAACGTTATCGCGCTCTCGCAAGAGCCCGTGTTCCCATAGCCGGTGTCCAGCGTGATGGTCTTCGACAGCTTACGAAGATCCCGGATGTTGATGCCTACCTCGTTCTCTGATCCGACGACGACGGGTAGTTCGAATTCCGTTCCGTCTAATTTCAATCTTGCGGGCTCCATAACACTCCTCCAGATTCATCATGTCAAGCGGCGCTGGTTTGGCAGCCTCCCGAAACGCCGTGGCAGCCTCCGAGTGCGCCGCGCAAGATAAGAAGCGCGCAATTGTCACCCCGTTCCCGATTGTCCTATTTTTGGACGATTATTGACGGAAACTTGTGACGGAGGACAGCGCGAAACTCTGTGGGTGATTCCATCAAGGCCGCGAGCGGGATGCTGGATCGGACGGCCGCACACCAGGAGTATGTGAGATGCTGAGACACGTACCGCCAAAGCACTACGCTCGGATGCCGGGCCTGCGCGGTCAGCTGAACGAGCTGGTTTTCGGCGTGGAGACACGGCGGGGACGGAACTTCGACATCTTCGTCATCACGGTCATTGCCCTGAGCGTGCTTGCCGTCATGCTCGAGTCGGTCGCTGACATCCGACTCTCGTATGGACGGGCCCTCTTCGTTGCGGAGTGGTTCTTCACCGTCATATTCACCATCGAGTACCTCGTCAGGCTGTATAGTGCGCAGTCGGCGCTGCGTTATGCCGGGAGCTTTTACGGTCTCGTCGATCTGCTCGGCACGATTCCCACGTATGTCAGTCTCATCCTGCCGGGTGCCCAGTTCCTGCTGGTCATCCGAATGCTGCGAATGCTCCGCGTATTCCGGGTGCTTCGGCTTGCCCAGTTCCTGACGGAAGCCGACGTCCTGGTGCGGGCGCTGCACGCAAGCCGCCGCAAGATCACGCTGTTCATAACTTCCGTGCTGATCCTGGTGGTGATCCTGGGCTCGATTATGTATTTGATCGAAGGGTCTGCCAACGGCTTCACGAGCATTCCGCGAAGCGTGTACTGGGCGATCGTCACGCTGACCACGGTCGGTTATGGCGACATTTCACCCCAGACAAATATCGGGCAGGCGCTGGCTGCTGTTGTAATGATCATGGGGTACGGGATCATTGCGGTTCCCACCGGGATAGTCACCGCCGAGTTAACACGCTCCGCCGAGTACCGCCATCACGCGAAGATGGCGTGTTCCAAGTGCGGCATTGAAGGACATGACCTCGACGCGGTCTTCTGCAAGAAGTGTGGTAGCCGACTGTGACGCGGTCCGCCCGTGTTTCTGCAGGCGCGCCCCTCGGCGAGGTGTTCGAGCTCTGTGAGGAGCATGTGTTCGGAATAGCTTCGACGGAGGAGCTTTTCAATCCGTATTTGGGTGTCGATGCCGAAGCGGATGCCCCGCAGGCAGACGGACTCCGTCGCGACAACCTGAGGCGTTACCTGGAGGATTTTGAGCGACCGCCGGGGGTCATGATCCTGGCTGAGGCGCCGGGCCCGTGGGGCTGCCGTTTCTCGGGCGTACCTATCACGAGCGAAGCGCAGCTTGACGATCCTGACTTTCCCATCGACGGTGAGGTGACGTCCCGTGATGGTGTACCCCATGCCGAGTATAGCGCAGGCATTTTCTGGCGGGTGATGCGGCCTTTCTATCCGGCGTTTCTTGTCTGGAACGCGGTACCGTTTCATCCCAGGCGAATCGGGCAGCCTACTTCGATTCGGACGCCGCGCGTTTCGGAACTGCGGCGGTTTGCTCCGGTGACTGCAGCGGTTGTGGAGCTGTTGGGGCCGGTTGAGTTGGTGGCCCTTGGTCGTCGGGCTGAGGCACAGATGGGGATGCTGGGTTTGGAGTGCCGGTACGTTCGGCACCCGTCGCAGGGCGGTGCGCGAGCTTTCGAGCGGGGTATGTTGGAGGTGTTCGGATCGACTCGGCGCTGATGTGGGGGCCTCCTCACCTCCTCCCCAATATAATTTACACTCGCCTAGCACCCCAGCGCCAAGGGCGACTTCCCGACAAATCACTCCCTAGTTGCCCCTCCAACGTCGCCAGCGTTCCTTTCAGCACCTCGGCACGTCGAACCTCACGTGCGCGTGCTCGTATGCGCCCTCAAAACCGAGGCAAACTTAGATGCCCGACATCTTCGACGAAGCCGCCGAAAACTTCCGCCGGCAACGCGCTCCCCTCGCCGATCGCATGCGTCCCCGTACGCTCGATCAGTTTGTCGGACAAGACCATATCCTCGGCCCGGGCAAACTCCTTCGACGCGCGATCGAGGCCGACCGCCTCACCTCCGTCATATTCTTCGGTCCCCCGGGCACCGGCAAAACCACGCTTGCACGAATCATTGCGAACACCACCTCCTCTCACTTCATCACCCTCAATGCCGTACTCGCCGGCGTAAAGGACATCCGGGAAGCTATCGAGCAGGCCCGGCAGCGACTGCGGCTGCATCAGGTTCGGACCATCCTGTTTGTCGACGAGGTCCACCGCTTCAACAAGGCCCAGCAAGACGCCCTTCTTCCTCACGTCGAGAACGGAACGGTCGTTTTCATCGGCGCCACGACCGAGAACCCCTATTTCGAGGTGATAAAGTCTCTGGTGAGCCGAAGCCGCGTCTTTGAGTTGCGCGGCTTGGACATCGCAGATCTGAAGGAGATCGCAAGCGCAACACTGTCGGATGCCGAAAACGGATATGGCCGCCTCAGGGTCGAGATCGATTCCGAGGCATTCGACCACCTCATCAGCACCGCCAACGGTGATGCGCGCTCACTACTCAACGCCCTCGAGCTCGCCGTCGAGACAACGGGCGCCGACGACGACGGAGTCGTGCGGATCAACCTTACGGTGGCCGAGGACAGCATTCAGCGCCGGGCCGTTCTGTACGACAAAGAGGGCGACGCCCATTTCGATTCGATCAGCGCTTTCATCAAGAGCCTCCGCGGTTCCGATCCCGATGCCGCACTGTACTGGATGGCCCGGATGATCTATGCCGGTGAAGATCCGCGATACATCTTCCGTCGCATGTTCATCTTTGCAGGAGAGGATGTCGGGCTGGCAGATCCGAACGCGATCAACGTGGTCGCTTCCTGCGCGCAGGGTTTCGATTACGTCGGAATGCCCGAGGGTCAGTTCCTGCTCGCCGAGTGCTGTCTGTACCTGGCGACGGCGCCAAAGAGCAACTCGTCAATGGCGTACTTCGACGCGCTGAGTCACGTTCGCAATGAACAGTCCGGCGATGTTCCCAATGCGCTGAAGGATGCTAACCGTGACGCGCAAGGACTCGGTCACGGCCAGGGTTACTCGTACCCGCATGCGTACCGCGATCACTATGTCGCACAGCAGTATCTACCGGACGTGATGCAGGGCACGTACTTCTATCAGCCGTCCGACATTGGATTCGAGAAGATTATCGCCGAGCGCCTCGCCGAGTGGCGAAAACGTGACCTCGAAGAAAGCCTTCCGAAGCGGCTACAACGATATCGTCAGGATGGTGACTGAGCAATCCACGTCTCGATCTTGCGCTGCAGCATTCCGAGCGTCACAGTACCGTCTTCGATCACCTTGTCGTGAAACACTTTGATGTCAAAACGCTCACCCATCTGCTCTTCCGCTATCCGCCGGAGCCTTTGAATCTCCAGACTGCCCGTGAGGTAAGCCGTCGCCTGTGCGGGTGTCGCAATGTAGCGATCCACCTCGGATTCAATCGATCCTTGCGACTCGGCCGTGTTTGCCAGCATGTAGTCGATCGCCTGCTGACGTGTCCACCCCAATACGTGCATGCCCGGATCGACGACTAACCGTGCAGCGCGAAACGCTTCATTGGACAGCATACCGAGGCGGTCCACATCGGACGAGTAGATGCCCATCTCGTCGGCGAGGCGTTCGGTGTACAGCGCCCACCCCTCGCCCGAACCAGAGAAGAAGAAGTACTTGAGTACCGGATGCAGTCCCTCCCGCTCGAGACCTACGGATACCTGCATATGATGGCCGGGATACGCTTCATGAAAAGCCGTCGCTTCGATTCCCGCCTTGCTAATCTTCCGTGGTTCGTAGATGCCAAGCTCGTAAGTGCCTGGTCTTGTGCCATCGGCAGAACCGGCACTGTAGAATCCACCACCGGAGCGTTTCATGAATGCCGGAAACGGCTTGACGACCACTTCGGCCTTCGGCACAAACCCGAACCACTGAGGCACTGCCGCCTTGCCGCGCTCCACGGCGGCTCGGGCATACTCGAGAACCTCATCTCCGGTCCGGAACGTGTACTTGCGATCCGTTCTCACGAGCTGAAAGAGTCTCTTGGGATCTTCGATCCCGAAGCTGCGCTTGCCGATTTCGCGAACCTCTGCATGGATCCGTTCCATCTGCCGATGACCGTTCTCGTGAATTGCCTTCGGGTCCAGCGGAAGTGACGTGTTGTACACTACCATTGCTCCGTAACACGCGGCGCCACCGGGGTCCGACGACACGGCGATCGCTTCCCTCGCACGGCTCTGGTATTCGTCCGCCAGAAACGTCCGGTAGCGACGGATGGCGGGGTAGACGACCTCCGACAGGATCTGCAAATAGTCTCTCTTGAATTCCTGTGAGTCGTCGCGCTTTGCGGGATCGTAGAAGGGCGACTCTTCGGGGCTTGTCGCGAGGATGGCGTCAACCTGGACCAGCACGGCCTTGACGTTGGAACGCGGCGCCGTGTACCCCTGCGCAATGCCCTCTCGGAGATTCGCGATTTCCGTGTCCAGGTAACGGGCAATGTCGGATGCTCGCGCAAGAGCGTCCGCCCGCGCTTTGTCGGTTCCGACAGGCTGCTGGCTAAGCGTCGCCGGTATGATAGCCTGCCATCCGGAAAAGGTCGGGCTCACGTTCCAGAGGTCCATACGGCAGACCCGACGGTCGACGCTCGCTTGCAAACGCCACATGGCGAACGCATGCGGTACCGCCGCGTCGCTTCCTTCCAGAAGCGCTGCATCGACAGCCTTCAGTTCGGCAAGCCACACATCTTCCTGTGCCTCCCAGGCAGCCATCGCCGTCCGGCTGCGATCACCAAGACGGTCCAGCGGCGTGTCGGGATACCCCACCTCGTACGCCTCTTCGGGAAACTGTTTGTAATAGGCGTCGACATATTCGGCTGCAACCCGATTGGCAACTTGCGCTGCAGCGTCGCGCTTTGCGGACATGTCCTGCCCGCAGCCGGCGGCCAACAGCAACGGGATTACTACCGTCGTCAAAACACCGGCCGCCGACTTCAAATCTGCATCAAACATACTCTTTGCACCGAGACGTGACTAAATTTCTGTTTAGTCAGATATAGGTTTTCTTTTCCTGCCGATCAACGTCCAGCAGGAAGCCGCAGGGAGCTTATTATCCTGAGATGTCCGTAATTCGGACTCGGACCCACCCCTGACCCACAGTTTCGCCGACTCGTCGTGACGTGAAGCGCTTACTCGACATAGCGGGTGCCATCGACCGGTTCAGTGAACGAACAGGTCGGTTTATCTGCTGGCTGACGCTGTTTGCGGTATTGGTCGGCAGCTTCAATGCCATCTTCCGCTATCTCGACCGATATACGGGGCTCGGCATAAGCTCGAATATGTACATCGAGCTACAGTGGTATCTCTTCGGCCTGATCTTTCTTCTCGGCGCGGCCTACACACTCAGGCACGACGCGCACGTTCGCGTGGACGTGTTCTTTGGTCGTCTCGGCGCGCGCGGAAAAGCGTGGATCAATTTGCTCGGCACCGTCCTGTTTCTTTTTCCCTTCTGTGTGGTCATGATTGTTGTTTCGTGGCCTGCGGTTCGTAACTCATGGGTGATTCTCGAGCAATCCCCCGACCCAGGAGGTCTGCCTCGCTATCCCATCAAGACCGTAATACCGCTCGCGTTTCTGTTGCTCGCCGTTCAGGGCGCGTCGATGCTGATCAAACAAATCGCCGTACTGCGTGGGCACAAGGTTGAAGAAGAAGAGCCCGGTGGCGGGGGACACGTATGAGCGGCGACTTGCTCGCGCCGATGATGTTCGCCGGCGCCCTCATTTTAATTTTCTCCGGCTATCCCGTTGCGTTCGCGCTTGGCGGAACGGCGCTGGTATTCGCCTTCATCGGTGTAGAGGCCGGACTTTTGGACTGGGGTCTGCTTTTTGCCATGCCGGAGAGATCGTTCGGAATCATGTCGAACTTTGTTCTGTTGGCCGTGCCTTTCTTCATCTTCATGGGCTCCATGCTGGAGAAGTCACGACTCGCAGAAGATCTGCTGACTACGATCGGTATCCTCTTCGGATCTCTTCGTGGTGGTCTTGCGATCGCGGTCGTGTTCGTCGGCGCATTGCTGGCGGCGGCTACCGGAGTTGTGGGCGCGTCTGTCGTGGCCATGGGCATGATTTCTCTCCCGGTGATGCTGCAGTACGGCTACTCGAAGGAGCTGTCGGCCGGCGTGATCAGCGCCTCCGGCACGCTTGGGCAGATTATCCCGCCAAGCGTGGTGCTCGTTGTGCTGGCCGATCAGTTGGGGACATCCGTCGGTGACCTCTTCATTGGCGCACTGGTCCCGGGGCTGATCCTGGCGGCGCTATACGCGCTGTACGCGGTTGGCGTGGCCGTCGCGAAGCCCGATCAGGCTCCGGCGCTTCCGCAAGCACAACGCACCATGGAACGAAGCGTACTTGCACGGCAGGTCGCCCTCGTAATGGTCCCGCCCCTTGCGCTGATCCTGATCGTCCTCGGAAGCATCTTCGTCGGTGTGGCAACGCCGACGGAAGCCGGCGCTCTCGGTGCACTCGGCGCGATCGTCCTCGCCGCGGCGAACAGGCGCCTGTCCCTTTCCGCCTTAAAGGAGACGATGTCCGAAACGACGAAGCTCACTTCGATGGTGATGTTCCTGCTAATCGGGTCGACGGCCTTCGCACTGGTGTTTCGTGGCCTCAATGGAGATCTGTGGATCGAGGGTATCCTCACCAATCTTCCGGGTGGTGTTATAGGACTGTTGATTGTCGCGAACGTGGCAATCTTTGTGCTCGGCTTCTTCATCGACTTCTTCGAGATCGCCTTCATTATTATCCCACTGCTGGTGCCGGCCGCATCTCTACTGGGCGTTGACCTCGTGTGGTTCGGTGTGATGGTCGGCATGAACCTCCAGACGTCCTTTCTCACGCCGCCATTCGGATTTGCTCTGTTCTACCTGCGGGGCGTTGCACCACCGGAGGTCACCACGGCGCAGATCTATCGCGGAGCAGTCCCGTTCATCGGCATTCAACTCATCGGTCTCGTGCTTATCATACTCTTCCCGGAACTCGTGAACTGGGCATACTGATGGACAGCCGTCGCCTGCAGCAAGACCGCTTGCAACTTGACCGCCGGACATCTTAACTACCTCAAATAATCAGAGACGACGACCAGGTCATGGAATCAGAGTTCGCACCGCGGTCGGACCGCCAGCGTCTGGAGGAGCTGGAGAGGCGTCTCGACGGACTCGAGCGCGTAGT
>JBFHWK010000099.1:0-10410 GCA_041589075.1 Rhodothermales bacterium | reverse complement strand
GACGATTGCGAAACCACCCTGCCCTCGACAATAGCACTTGCTTTCTCGATGCGTTGGTCAAGGGATACCTCGTACAGAGCGGCCGTTTGGGCTGCCAGTGGAGTGGGAATTATCAGGCCGGCAAGAACAAATAGAGTCGTGCGGATTTTCATTAGGGACCTCCGGAAGCAAATGACAGTTTTTCGGGAAGCGGGAATCTGTCTCCCCACGAGCGCCGTGACACAGCAGGTTAAGAAACCGCCTGACACGGTTATCCGCAAGTCGCCCGGGCTGCAGGGTGTATCGCGACGCGTGAATTCGCCGGCAGCCCCAAATAATAGTACCTACAACACGTGCAACTCAGACCCCACATCGGAATGATTGACAAACACGCGTTCCAAACGATAGCCACGGTTGCCGTTCTCATGCTGACGCTGCCCGCTCAGGGGCAGGATCAAGACGCTCGGACGGCCATCGACAGCGGCAACAAGGCATACATCGAGGCAATGGCCAACGCGGACGCGCGCGCCTTCGCCGATGTTTACGATTCAGATGGCCGTCGGCTCGCCGGAGGGGGCGAGGTGGTGCGCGGTAGGGCCGCGATTACGGATCACATCGGCGCGTTCTTCACGCGGATCGGACCGGTTACGGCCACCATCGAGACGACAGAAGTATGGTTGGTCGACGACATGGCCTACGAAACGGGACGCTGGACGTACACCTTCACGCCGCCTGGTGACACGCGGCGAACAATCGGCGGCCGGTACGTCACCGTCTGGCGGCTCCAGGATGACGGCAATTGGAAGATCTACGTCGACATGAGTGTGCCGGGGACGGAGTCGTGATCACGCGTCCAGGTGGAAACATGGGACCGTGTTCCGCTAATGCGGGGCGACCCTAATTCCTTATCGCACCACCTCGGTTCGAGCCACGCGCCACGCTAGCGCACCTTTTGCAGCGCCTGCTCCACGTCCGCGACGATGTCCTCCACATCTTCGAGGCCGGTCGAAATCCGGATCATCCCCGGGAGTATTCCGACGGCTGCCCGCTCCTCGTCAGTCAGGGAACTGTGCGTCGTACTCGCCGGATGGAGTGCAATAGTCCGAGTGTCACCAAGGTTGGCCGTGTGCGAGCACAGTCGCAGTGAGTCGAGAAACGTACGGCCGCGTTCCAGTCCGCCCTTTATTACGAAGGTTACCATGCCACCGCCCAGGCACATTTGACGGCGCGCAAGCTCGTACTGCGGATGGGATTCAAGGTGCGGATACCTGACGAACTCGACCTGCTCATTCTGCTCGAGCCAGTTGGCCAGGGCGAGCGCGTTCGCACAGTGTTTCTCCATGCGGACCTCCAGGGTTTCTAGACTTCGGCTGAACATCCATGCGTTGAACGGTGACAGCGTCGGACCCGTGTGACGCGCGAACTCTCGGATCTCTTCGATCAGCGGTTTCTTTCCGACCACCACGCCGCCGATCCCCCTTCCCATTCCGTCGATATACTTCGTTGCCGAATGCATGACAAGGTCGGCGCCCAGTGCCATCGGTGCCTGCACGACAGGCGTGGCGAACACATTGTCCACGATCAGAATGATATTGCGGGACTTGCACATGTCGGCAAGCCACCGGATGTCGAGAACGTCCAGTGCCGGATTCGACGGCGTTTCGATAATGCACATCGTCGTGTTGTCTCGGACGAGTTCCTCCCAGCTCATCAACGCGTCCGTGTCGCCATACGAATGCTCAATCCCCCACCGCGGGAGAATACCCGTCAGAATGCGATGGGTTGAACCGAAGATTGCGCGCCCGGCCAGCACATGGTCGCCTGAATTCAGCAGCGCGGCCATCGGTGTAAAGATCGCGGACATTCCCGACGCCACTGCGATCCCGTCAGCCGCACCTTCCAGTAGACACATCCGTGCCACGAACTCGTCCGTGTTCGGATTGCTGTAGCGCGTGTAGATGTTACCTTCAGCCTCCGAGGCGAACAGCGCGCGCGCGTGCTCCGCGTCGTCGAACATGTAGCTCGACGTCATGAAGATGGGCGTCGTGTGCTCCCTGTGCACCGACCGCTCCGCCTGCGTATGAATAACCCTCGTGGACAGTCCTTTACGGGTTTTCTCACTCATATCGTTCGCCGTTGACGGAGCACGCGTATGTGATGACCGTCGCCTCCTCCAGGTTTTTCACGACGGAGCAGTATTTCTCGTGACTCAGGCGCACGGCACGCAGAACCTTCGCAGGCTCCAGATCTCCCGTCAGCTCGTAATGCGTATGGACTGAAGTGTACGGGGTAGCCATCTGTGCGCGCGGCCGGTCACCTTCGATACGCATCTTGAACGAGTCAATCCGCTGACGACCCTTTTTCAGAATCATGACGATGTCGATGCCGCTGCAACCGCCGAGTGCCATCAGAAGCATCTCCATCGGCCCGACACCCACCTGCTCCCCGTCGCGATCACCGACACTGTCGATATCCACCGATGTGCCCTGTGCATTCGACGCCCTAAAATGAAATGTATCGTCGACACGTTCGATTGTAACTGCGGTCATCCGTCTCTCGATGTTGACTCCTAAGTCGACAGCAAGATACGTCGCAACAGTGCCTACGGGCGTAGATACGTCAGGAAACCTCGACCTGCACACGCCGAAGACCGGTGAAGACGCGCTCCCACCAATGCGCTAATGTGCGTCGACCGCAGCATCGGGTGATGAGCCCTCTTCAACGAGTGCCTGGTAGCTGCGGGAATCATGGATCGCGAAACCCGCAAACGATGGATACCTGGAAAAACCGTCGGTGGTCTCGCGCAGTGTTTCCTCGAGTCGCTCGGCACCCAGCGAATAGAACGTGATCTTTTCCGCCGGTACCGGTATCCGTCGCGACACGGGCCACCACCAGACTTCGGTGCCGTCAACTTGTACAGGAGTTTCGCTGCGCGTGCCGCGGCTGTCGGAGAGGCCCAGCACCGCGGCTCCATCGTGTTGTACGGTCATGATGATCGCGTCGGTATCCACGGGCGGCAGCCCTGCTTCAGGTCGGCCCTCGAACTCGATGAGCTCCTCGTCCGGCAGTGGATACGTCTCCAGTCCGATGAGAACTGACTTGCCCGCCTCAGCAGCATATGCGATCTCGCCACTGCCGTGACGAATAGTCCCGTCCGCTCCCCACGCTACCGTCCGGTAGTCCATGATCGCGACCTCGTCAACAAGATCGATTATGTGATGGCTCGCCGGCTTCGTGGCACCCCGATACTCGACGTCTACCGACCTGCCCGAGAACTTGGACCGCGCGTCATACCAGAACGGTATGTCGACGGCAAACCGAAGCTCTTCGGCACGACAGCGATCGGCGATTGCGGCCAGTAAATCGAAAAACTCCAACAGGATCGCCTGCTGTTCATGGCCATGAAAACCGTCGAGCAGGTAAGGTTCTATGTCAAATCGGACACCGCTGAACTGTTCGTCGGCGTCGACCGCGCCGTTGTATGCGATGACGTTCTCGACTGTGGCAAGGACACCGGGGTGATATGCCGCCCTTGCATAGCCGGCGTAACCGTCGAGTGCCTCTACTTCGATGCCACCCCGTGCAAACCGGCTTACTAGGGCTCGTAGCGACCCGACGTCGATCGCGATCTCGCCGGGAAGGGTCTTCCTCGTGCTGTCTCCGGGCAACTGCAGAAAGACCCGGTTGAACCCCTGCCGATTCAAAAACGCGACGAGCGAATCGGCTTTCTCCGCATCGGCCAGAAGATCGATTGTGTTCCACACCCACATGGCCATGTCAGGATCGACGGCCTCACGGGCTTCGGAACGGGCATCGCTTAGTGCAGGCGCAAACCGGGGCGCACTGACGAACGACATGTCTTTCATATACAGATCGTACGAGCCCGGCGCGCTCGCCTCGAAGACTACCGACGCCAGCAGGGACCGATCAACACGATCGGAGAGAATCGAAAGCGGTATCAGGAACTGTTGCCACCCGTCCTGCGGGTCGCTTTCTGCCGCAAATTCGACCACGAGTCCAAGCGGCAAAGCGTCCTCTCGCTGCTCCCACATGGCGTCAGCCGCCTTAAGGGCAAGCGACTCCAGCCCCGACCCCCGCATCCAGAAAGAGAGGTGCGAATAGGGTGTCGCATCCAGGAACGCCCGCTCGGCGAACGGCCTGGAGAAATCGAAAAGGTGAATCCACAAGCCACAAAATCCGGTGTCTTGCCTTTCGCAACGCAGACGCAGCCCGCGCCGTTTATCAGGCGCAGTGTCGATGCCGAGCCGCGCGGCGGACGGCGACCGCTGAAAAGTGTTGAAGTATCCGCCCAGGTGGTTTCGATTCTCAGTAAGGTCTGTGACGAACAATACATCTGTGTCGTCCACGCGATGTCTTTTCATCGAGATGACCTTGCTCAGCGGCGGCTCATCCGAAAGGTAGTACGCGATGTACCGAGGATGAGCACCGTCTTTGAGCAGCGAAAGTTGTCCTGCGGTAATACTGCCGGCGTCCCGAATTCCCCACGCCGAGAGGTCGACACGTGCCGGAGCGGCATCGTGCCACGCTCCGTCTCGATCCTGAGCCTGCGCTCGCACTGTCTGTATTCGCGGTCCCAGAAGGCACAACAAAATTGAGGCACTGACAATTGCAGTAGTTACCTCCGGCACTGTGACACAGCCAGTACTTCCAAAAAATCGACGGACTCGAAAACCTGTCACGAGAGGAGCGCGGATTAAATACCATGGCAGAATAGGGTTCTGCACAGGTATCGACTGCGTCGCCCTACGATTTACCGTTTTCCAGGATTACTTCCCGGGTTCGCTACTGCCGCAGCCGTCCTGCGAGCTCACGCAATTCGTCCACGCCCGTTTGAATCTGGAGCACGTTGGGGTGCAGATTCGGCAATGCCTCGCTCTCGTGCTTATCCATTCCGCGGCCACATTCGACACACGTGTTCTCGATCCAGTGCGCTGCGAACTCGGCAGCCTTCTCAGCAAGGACAACCAGTCGCGCGTCCGGAATTGTACCTTCAGCGCGCGCGAGAGCCCGAGCGAGAAGTGCAGCGTTAGGGCTCTTTCTAGTGATCAGCCGCTCTACGGACGCAATGACCACGTCATCAGCAGGCCGAAACGTGCCATTGACGGTGGCGTCCTCAAGTACTAACGACGCTGCAAGTTGGTCAACAAACCAGGCCTCCTCGTCAGAAATCTCGACGTCAAGCCACACGCGGCGCAGCTCGCGTCGCTTGGCATCGACTGCTTCACCAGAGGACATGACACGATGTACCGCCTTAACGCGATCCATCACGCGGTCCAGCAAGTCCAGTCTTGCAGCCTTCGCTTCGGGAGTGTCACCCTTGTATGATTCCGCTCCGATAACGTCAAACTCACCAAGCGGACGAAACGTAATCTCCCTGCCATCGGGCAGAATACGAGCGTCATAGTCCGTGTCGGTCAGTTGGCAACCGACGAGAACAACGAACGCAACGGCTGTCACCACTCTTGTGATCATCACGTTGTCTCCTCTTTCGTTTTTGGATAGTCGGGGCACCCACCGAAGAGCCCACCGTAACTGGAAAACGTCGACCCTCCGTCGCACGTCACGAGAGCCTCACCTGTGCCATCACGAAAGTCCCAGATGTAGTAGACGCAGTCGTAGGCGATGTACAGACAGTCTGGCGGCTCGACCGCAGCTGTGAAGCAGAGAGCGGTCAGCACAAGAAGTCGGCGCAAAACGAGCATAATTCCTCCTCACTGATTCCCTGTCGAACGAACGCCGGTAGGTACGAAGCCGGAGGTGTGCTCTCTAAATGGCGCCACGCTCGCGCGGACACCCACGCGGGATCATGTAAGCTCGAAACACATGAGCCGAATGGGTTTCATGACTAGCCCGCAAGCACCGTAGTTGGACAACCGGATCGTCGTCTCCTGCCGCCGCGCAGGGATTCGCGCCACAGAGCCCAGAATGGGCTCCGGACCCGTCTTTTCGAGTGGAAATACAACCGCGCTTTTCTTGGAGCACGAGTATCTATTGACATATATATTACGGCCGTCCAGCGGGACAACCGGTCTTCGAAATAATCTCCGCCAGATGCCATGACAACTCGCTACCGCCCCCCGATTCTCTTACTTGGTGTATTTCTTGTTCTCCTGGCTCTTCCGTACGCGCGTGACGGTTACGCCCAGGGTGTGACCACCGCCGCCGTCAGCGGCGTTGTCACGGACGTGAACGGCGAACCGCTCGTGGGTGCCAACGTAGTCGCCGTGCACGGACCAACCGGCACGCAATACGGGACATCCGTCAGGTCCGGAGGCGCCTACAACCTCCCCAACCTACGCGTTGGTGGGCCGTATACGATTACCGCCTCCTTTGTAGGCTTCGCGTCCAAACAGGAAAGCAACATTTTCCTGAGCCTCGCCGAAGATCTCCGACTTGACTTCCGTCTTGTCGAAGAAGCCGTCGAGCTTGAGGCGGTGCTCGTCACCGCCGAAGGTGACGAAATCCTCAACAGCAGCAGAACAGGCGCGGCGACCTTCGTCGGTGCTCAGGAGGTTGCGCAGTTGCCGACGGTCAAACGCAGTACGCGCGACCTGACGCGTCTCGATCCCAGAAGCGACGGCAACCTTAGCTTCGGCGGCCGCAACTGGCTCTACAACAACATCTCTCTCGACGGCTCCTACTACAACAATCCGTTTGGCCTCGACGCTCCCGAGCCGGGTGGCCAGTCGAACGCCCAGCCTGTACCGTACGACGCCATTGAGCAGGTTCAGGTCTCCGTGGCTCCCTTCGACGTCCGCGAAGGCGGCTTTACGGGAGCCGGAATCAACCAGGTCACCAAGAGTGGCTCGAACGAGTTCCAAGGATCAGCCTACTTCTACACGCGAAACGAGAATTTTGTGGGCAATGAGGTCAGCGGACAAACGGTCGTCGAGAACCCAGACCTTTCGTTCAGCCAGACAGGCGTCACGATTAGCGGACCGCTTGTCAAGAACAAGCTCTTCTTTTTCGCCAACGGTGAGATCGAGCGGCGCGACGACCCGGGCACCAACTTCACGGCCAATACTTCCGGTCGGGCCGGAGCCGGTGAGTCACGTGTCGAGGCGTCGGTTATGGAACGGATACGCCGGCGCATGATCTCCTCGTACGATTATGACCCTGGCGACTACGAAGGGTTCACACATTCGACCGACAACGAGAAACTGCTCGTCAAGCTCGACTGGAACGTCAGTGACAACCACAACCTGTCTCTTCGCTACAACTATCTCGACGCGTTCCGCGAGCAGCCACCGCACCCGTTCGTGCTGAGCTTCGCAGGCACGGGCCGCGGTCCGAACGAGACCAGCCTTCCGTTCCAGAAGTCAGGCTACCGAATAAACAACAAGCTCCATTCCTTCGCGCTGGAACTCAACAGCCGGTCGGATCGCATCGCGAACCGCTTCTTCGCGAGCTTCAACATCTTCCGCGATCATCGCGACCCCTTCAGTGAGGACTTTCCGACTCTCGAGATTGGAGAAGGCGGCGTGACCTACACGACGGTCGGACACGAACCGTTCTCGATCCATAACATCCTGGATCAGGACGTTATCCAGCTGACGAACAACTTCAGCTACTTTGCGGGTCGCCACGTCTTGACCGTGGGTGCGAACTACGAGTCGTTCAAGTTCTTCAACTCGTTCAACATCTTCCGGCACGGTTTCTTCGGCCTGCCCTTCGCGTCAACGACACTATTCTCGCTAGATCAGTTTTTCGACGTGACAGATCCGAACAGTCCGAACTTCATTGACTTCACGGACCTGATCGCTAGTTCGGAAACACCGTTCAAGGGTGAGAAAATCGACGTAGCGCAGCTGTCCATCTATGCACAGGACGAGTTCCTGGCCAGTGAAGCGTTCAGCGTCACGGTCGGGTTGCGGGTCGACATTCCGACCTACGGCACGGATCCGGTCGAGAATCCGTACTCGACGGGGTTGACGCTTCTCGATCAAGACGACAACGGCGAGACGGTGAATCAGGCATCACTCGCGGGTGCAAAGCCGCTGTTTTCACCGCGCTTGGGATTCAACTGGGACCCGTCCGGCAACAGAACGACCCAGGTCCGTGGCGGCGCGGGTATCTTTACGGGCCGCGTCCCGTTCGTATGGATCGGCAACGTAATCTCGAATCCCGGGTTCAATCCCAGCCTGCCGCCTGATGGATCGCCGGCCGGTTCAAGCGACATCAAGACGCGAGACGGCGGCGACATCGACCCGACCAGCCTCATCGAGCGAACGGAGCAGTACACGCGGCTCGCACAGTCGTTCGACCTCAACGGCATGGACCCGGACTTCAAGTGGCCGCAAGTCTGGACGGTGAACCTGGGTATCGATCATCAGCTTCCCTGGGGGCTGCTCGGCACGCTCGAGTTCATCTATAGCAAGGACATAAACTCCGTCGTCGTTCGAAACGCGGACCTGAAGACGCCGGATCGTACGCTGGCGGACGGCCGTCCGTACTACGGCGGGTTTGGATTCAACGAGCTGAACCAGGCGTTCCCGTTTGAAGGTGCCGGTGTATACGTGATCGACAACTCGAGCGAGGGGTACAACTACAACATTACGGCGCAGTTGCGCAAGCGCTTTGCGTCAGGCCTCAACGCGGGCCTTGCGTACACGTACCTGGAGGCAAAAAGCTTGCTCAAGTCGACGGAGATCGCCAGCGTGCTGTTCTCGGAAAGCCCAGTGCAGGGCGACCCGAACGATCCGCAGCTCGGCTTCTCTGAGTTCGGTAACCGTCACCGGATCACCGGCAACGCCACGTACAGCCTCAACTGGACTGACGACGTCTCGACGCAGTTCGGTCTGTTCTTCGAAGTCGCCGAGGGTAACGCTTTCCTAGGTGCCGGCGGCAACCGCTACTCGTACACATATTCCGGCGATGTCAACGGCGACGGCTTCGGCGGCAACGATCTGATCTTCATTCCCGCAAGCCCGAGCGACATTCGTTTCTCCGAAACGGACGCAAGCGGCAACTTTGTCGGAACGGCCGAAGATCAATGGAATCGCTTGAATGCGTTCATCGAGCAGGACGACTACTTGAAGGAGCATCGAGGTGAAATCGCCGAACGCTTCGGCGGAGTGAATCCGTGGTTCAGCAACGTCGACCTCCGGGTCGTCCAGGAGTTCGGCTTCAACGTCGGCACGAGACGGCAGAAGCTCCAGGTATCCATGGACATTCTGAATGTGGGCAACCTGCTGAACTCCGACTGGGGTGTTCGCAAAGTTGCCACGCCGGCGGCAACATCACCCTTAACCCTTGTCGGGTTTGACGGCGATGGCCAGCCGACATTCAACTTCCGGGGCGGCCCGAATCAGTTCGGCTCGATATTCGTCCCCGGCCCGCTAAAGACCTTTGTCGACTCGCCAAGTCTGTTGTCGAGATGGCAGCTCCAACTGGGCGTTCGCTATATCTTCTAGGCAGACAGAAGAAGACGCACGAAGGGCCCTACGGGGCCCTTTTGCGTTTCATGTAGCCGCGGCATCGAGGTATCGGGCCAAGCTACCGTTCCACGGAACGGCCAGCGTCGACTGTATCATGCTGTTCTCAAATGACTTATAGCCACTAGTTGGAAGGGACGCCGCGGGCGATATTGCTATTCTCGGAGCAAGCCTGATCCGCCGCGTGTTTATAGACGAGCCGATCAAGCGTGCACTCGCTAACCTGCCGGTCAACTGTGGCCCGACGCTGCAGCAGTCGATTCTGAACCAGGGCAGCAGCGCCGCCGAGGGCGTAACCGCGACCATAGTTCCGGATGAGGCGGCGACGGTGATAGATGCCGCTACCGTAGACGCGGGCACTATCGGGGCGGGCGAGTCGCGCAGCTACAATTGGGCGCGTAGGGTCATAGACGAGACACGCGTGCTGCGGACGTTCCAGATTGAGCTGACGTCCGACAACGCCCTGACGATTCCAGGTACCGGCACATACAACGTCGGCCTCTCGGTCGCTGTCGAAGAAATCGACGGAGAGCTCCCGTCCGCGTACTCGCTCGAGCCAAGCTACCCGAACCCGTTCAATCCGAGTACGTCAATCACGTTCTCGGTTCCTGCCACTGGGCACGTTGTGATCCGAGTGTTCGACATCCTCGGGCGCGAGGTCACCACGCTGGTAGACGAGGTCGCGGCGGCGGGTACCTACCGAACGACGTTCGAAGCGGGCAGGCTGCCGAGTGGTGCCTATATGTACCGTATGGAGGCGGGCGAATTCACTGCCGTGAAATCCGCGGTACTCGTTAAGTAATTCATCACAAGTCATCTACACGAACGGCCAGCAAACGAGCGGCTCCGGACGCGTTCCGGCGCGGCTCAACGCATATTGAGACTCGACCGCTTCGGTCGACTACCGGTACTTCCGAAATTCAGGGAACTTCGTACGCGTCCACCGATAACCGAGCCGTACCTCTGTCGATTCTCG
>JBFHWK010000098.1:0-10464 GCA_041589075.1 Rhodothermales bacterium | reverse complement strand
TTCCCGTGATAGGTTACCGTCGATCCAGTCGGCTAGGTCTTCACTGGTGGTCCCCGCCACGGCACGACCAGCATGTCCGCTGGACAGTCGACACTCGACGACCACATCCGTCAGCACCTTACGACTCGTGCCCGCGAAACCGTCCGAAGTCACGACGAGTCGTCGCGTAACCCGCTCATCGAGTAGCACACGGACGCTACGCACATGATGATTGAGAGAGAGACATTCATCGGCCAATCCTCGAAGCGTTTCGGTTGCGTCAGCGGGTACGATCGTGTTCAGGTTGCCCGCCAGAGGCACTAGCGTCGGAGAACCCAGTGGTCCGGATCGTCTCGCGGTGTCGGATCCGGCGCCGGTTCTCGTAAGCGAGGCGGCCGCACGTTCGGCCGCGGTGGCCATTGCCGCATCTCCAATATCGGCCGACGACGCAAAGCCACGTCCAGTCTCGCCATCAACACAAATCGATCCACCTTCCAGCCAGTAGGTCGACTCGGAGAAGAAAGGCCGACCGACGCGCTTGACGGCAGCGCCCTGCCTGATTGTTCGCCGCCGGCGGAGGGTAGACTCAACGAACAGGTGAGACCGAACGCCGCCGCTAGCGAGGCAGATGTCCAGCAGCTCACGGCCCCTATCGATAATGCGCGCCCAATCAGACTCCGAGATCCGACTAGTAGCCGTATATGGAGAAGTCATCTCGGCGCATCGCAAGATTCAGGATTATCGCCAGCATCATAGAGTTCGCCAGCAATGCGGAGCCACCGTACGACAGGAATGGAAGCGGAATTCCAATCACCGGCAGAATGCCCGTTGCCATTCCCACATTGATGAACACATGCACGAGATATATACCGACGGCGCCGGCGGCCACCATGACACCGAACGGATGCTTTGTCTGCACACCAACCCGCATTATTCGAATGAACAGCAGTCCGAACAGGATGAGCACGATCATCCCCCCTACAAACCCAAACTCCTCTCCGATTACACTGAACACGAAGTCGGTCGACTGCTCGGGCACGTATGCGCCTTGCGTCTGCGTTCCCTGCATGAAGCCTTTGCCCATCATCCCTCCGGAACCGATTGCTGCCTTCGATTGGACTAGGTGGAAACCGACATTGTCACGGAATTCGGCCGCTTCGGGGTTCGTGAACGACAGGAGTCGTTTCACCTGATAGGGTTGCAGGATGTTGGAGAGCGCGAAGACCAGCACGACGGCCGTTCCCCCGGTAAAGATGAACGCGAGCACGCCCAGGTACCTCTCGCGCGTGTACCAGAGGATAAACAGCGTGAACACCAGCGCGAAGGCGATTGCCGCCGGCATATAGACGATGGCGAGGTATCCCGCCATGACAGGCGAGACCATTAGTAGTAGGGTTGTGGCCGGCAGACCGCTCCAGAACAACATCACCGGAATCAGTCCCAGGAAGACGAGCGCCGTGCCCATGTCGTTCTGAAGCACGATCACGGCGGCAGGGAAAACGATCAACATCACAGCCAGGACCGCATACCGTACGCTGTTGGCACTTCGACGGCGCACGGACAGGAGCTGCGCCACAGCCAACACGGTGCCGACCTTTGCGAGTTCGGAGACTTGAAGCTGCAGCGGTCCGAAGCGCAGCCACGATCGAGCACCGTTGACCTCATGGCCGGCAAACAACGCCAGCAGCAGAAGGAGCATGAGCACTCCGTAGATCGGATACGCGCCGTACTGGAAGAAGCGTACCGGAAGCAACAACGTCACCGCCAACACCACGAGGCAAACGCCGAGCCACATCAGCTGTCGATTGAAGTTGTTCTGAACGGTTGCGAGCAAGAACTCGGACGCCGGGCCATGCGTCGTGCTGTAGATCGCGACCAACCCGAGCGAGACCAAGGCCAGCCAGAGAAACACAAGCCCGTAGTCGATATTTCGGTACCAGACTCTCACGGCGTCTCCGGAAGCGGTTCACTCTCCCTTTCGAGCACGCTTTTGAGCAGCCACTGCCGTGGTGGGGACACGGATCCCGTTAGGTACTGCTCGGCCAGTAGCGATGCGATCGGCGCCGCCTGTGTCGCTCCATAACCGCCATTCTCGACCAGCACAGCGAGGGCGATTTGCGGATCTTCATAGGGCGCAAACATGATGAACAAAGAGTGGTCCTTTCGATTCCCGGGTGCCTGTGCGGTGCCCGTCTTTCCGCCCGAAGTCAGGCCGGGAATCTGCACCCACCGACCTGTGCCGTTGAGCATCACGCGTCGCATGCCGTCCTTCACTATTTCGAAGTGCTCGGGGGCGATAGGGATCTGCCTGCGCGGCGGCAGGTCGGGGACACGCTCCTCGCCGGTTTCGGAGTGGCGCAGCCCGCGCACAAAATGTGGAGGCTGTAACGTGCCCTCGTTGGCGATTGTCGCAACAAAACGTGCGAGCTGCATCGGTGTCACGAGCATGTCGCCCTGACCGATGCCGAGATTGATCGAATAGCCGGCTGTCCACCCGCCCGGATACGTACGGTTGTAGTATGACGAGTCCGGTATCAAGCCGGTATCCTGTTCGGCCAGATCCAGATCGATGCGCTGCCCGAATCCGAACATCTTCGCCCAGCGGGCGAACGTGTCGACATCGAGCCGCATCATCACATTAAAGAAGTAGCTGTTACACGACTGCTCGATCGCACGCAGCAGCGTGATGGGTCCGTGCACGTGTCCTTCATGATCCCTGAAGAGCCTCCGGCCCAACCGGTATCCTCCCTTGCACTGGTAAACCGTGCGGGGCGTGACCACGCCCTCCTCGAGCCCTATCAACGCCATGAACGGTTTCCAGGTCGATCCCGGAGGCATTCCGCTCATCGTCGCGCGGTTGAACATGGGATCGCCTTCGGCACGCGTCAATGCACTCCATTCTTCCGGTGTCACCGCCGACGTGAAGACTTTCGGATCGATGTCAGGCTTGGATACGAACGCGACGATCTCGCCGGTTCGCGGCTCGAGCGCGACCACGGCTCCCCGCTTGTTCACGAAGAGCGACTCGGCCAACGCCTGAACGTCACTGTCGATGGTCAGGTAGAGGTCGTACCCGCTCGTAGGAGCGCGGTCCTGCAAACCGGCCCGGTACGACTCGACCTCCATGCCCATGATGTTGACGAGCTTGAACTCACTTCCAAGCTGGCCCCGCAGTGCCGGCTCGTAAACGCGTTCGATGCCGGCTCGGCCAATTACGTCGCCCTGGCGATAGCCTTCGTCGCGCATCTGCACCAGCTCGGACCGGTTTATTTCACGCACAAACCCAAGTGCGTGCCACGCCCTGGCGGGCGTCAGGTACCGGCGCTTCTGGAGGACGTCGAAAGAGATCCCGGGCAGCCGGTACAGATTCTCTTGCACGCGGCTGAAGACTTCAAACGAAACGTCCTTGAACGAGGCCGTGGGGCGGAACGCGTTCCATGCGCGCGCCTCAGCGAGTCGAGCGGCGACCAGACTATCGGGGACCCCGAGCAGCTCCGCCAGCAGGGCTGTTTTGTTGCGGTCGAAATAGCGCGGGGTCAACATCACCGTATACGCAGGCTCATTGTCGACCATCAACCTGCCTTGACGATCATAGATGACGCCTCGCGCCGGAAGCACGCGATTCTCCCGAATGGCGTTCGAGGACTCGCCGTAGTAGGTCTGCACGTCGATCATCTGGAGCTGAACCAGGCGCAGACTCAAAACCCCGAGAACAACGCAAATCAGACCGATGAAAACCTTTGATCTGACGCGATACTCGAACATTGGGCGGATGTCGGTTTGAGTTGGTGGGTCCCCTCAAGTGAGGATCGGACCTCGGCCTTGGAGGCTAAAATAGTCTACGCGCCCCGGTCAGAGGAGCATACATGTCGGTCGAACGGGTCTGCGGGCCGTCCCACGACGGGACGGTTCGATGCCTTCCGGATACGAGTCACAAACGGCAGGATCCAACTCGTTACAATTATTCTACGGGTCGGATTGTTTCTTGTATGTTTTCAGGTAACGAGCCGACAGACCGGCATTCTAACTAAATGTCCCGGCAAACACTTGAGAACCTGAGCCGTTACAGCACTGGTGAGGGGCCGGCTCCTGCGGAATGAGTCGCGGTTCGCGCGGGTCAGAGCTGCAGGGTCCACTCTCGTTTTTCTTCTCGATGCGGAGCTATGCACAAACTAGTTTTTAGCCTTCTCAGCCTGGCGCTGCTGACCCTTCTCGCGCCCACCGCTGCGAACGCGCAATATTTCGGTCGCAATAAGGTCCAGTACGACTCGTTTGATTTCAAGACGACGAGTACGCCTCGATTTGAAATCTATTTCTATGACGAGGAGGCGACCGCGGTGGCGGACGCGGCCCGCATGGCCGAACGCTGGTACGGACGTCACTCGAGGACGTACCTGCGCGAGTTCCGCAAAAAGAAGCCTATCATCTTCTACGCCAACGACGCGGACTTCCAGCAGACTAACGTGATCGGCGGTCCCATCGGCCAGGGCACGGGTGGTGTTACCGAGAGTCTGAAAGAGCGTGTCGTGATGCCGCTAACGGGTCTGTATGCAGAAACAGACCATGTGCTGGGACACGAACTCGTCCACTCGTTCCAGTATGACATTGCCCTGTCTCGCACCGACTCGACACGCTTCGGCCTCTCGCTACTGCCGTTGTGGCTGATCGAAGGAACGGCCGAGTACCTGTCCGTCGGCCGCGATGACCCGCACACGGCGATGTGGCTTCGTGATGCCGCCATTCGCGACGACCTCCCCACCATGGAGCAGCTCAGCCGTGACTATCGCTACTTCCCGTATCGCTATGGACAGGCGTACATGGCGTACGTGGGCGGCAAGTACGGCGATGTAGCCGTTGCCAATATCTACAAGATGGGGGGGCGTGTCGGGCTGGACTCGGCGTTCGTGTACACGCTCGGTATCAAACCCGACTCGCTCTCGAAAGAGTGGATCGCAGCGGTCAAGGATACCTACCTGCCTCTGACGAAAGGGCGTACGGCCCCGGATTCTGCGGGAAGGCCGGTCCTAAACAACGACAATTCGGGGGGCGAGTTGAACTTGGCACCTTCGCTCAGTCCGGACGGAAAGTGGGTGGCGTTTCTTTCGGAGCGCGACGTCTTCCGGATCAACCTCTTTATCGCTGACGCCGAGACCGGTCGCGTCGTAAAGACGCTCAAGGGTGCGAACAGCAACCCGCACTTCGACGCGATTCGTTTCATCAACTCGGCCGGTTCGTGGTCGCCCGACGGCCGCAAGTTTGCCTTCATCACTTTCGTTCAGGGTGACAACGAAATCTCCATTCTTGACTGGAACTCGGGGAAGATCGAACGGCGCATCCTCGTCGACGGGGTTTCGGCGCTGTCGAACCCCGCGTGGTCGCCCGACGGTACGCAAATCGCCTTTTCCGGAATGGACGGGGGCATCAGTGACCTGTACCTGCTCGAAATCAGCACGGGAAAGGTGCGCCAGTTAACGAACGACCGCTACGGTGACCTGCAGCCGGCGTGGTCGCCCGACGGCAAACTGCTTGCCTTTGTCACCGACCGCGGTCCGGACGGTACCGACTTCGAGAAACTGGAATACGGCGCTGTTCGCGTAGCGACGATTGATATCCAGACATCCGAGATCGAGATCATTCGCCCGTTCCCGGGTGCGAGGCATGTCAACCCACAGTTCTCGCCCGATGGCCGCAACATCCTGTTCATCTCGGACCACGACGGCTTCAAGGACATCTACCGATACTCGCTCGAAGACGGCGCTACGTACCAGGTAACCAAGCTCCAGACCGGCGTAAGTGGTATTACGTCTTTGTCACCGGCGATGTCCGTGGCTCAACAGAGCGGGCGGATGATGTTCTCCGTCTTCTCCAACAACACCTACTCCGTGTTCTCGTTAGAACCGGACCAGACGACGGGTACCCTTGTCGTGGCCCCTGATGCATCGGATGAGAACGTGGCGGGCGTTTTGCCACCCGCGCTTTCTGTTGGTGCCGGACTCGTCAGTAGTTACCTGTCCGATCCGCTCACGGGCCTGCCGAGTCCCTCGGATCTTCTGTCGAAGAACTATGGTGCGAAGCTTCGACTCGACTACGTGGCCCCGCCGACCGTAGGCGTTTCGACAGGCGGCTTTTTCGGGACGCAGGTAGCAGGCGGCGTAGGCCTCTTCTTCAGCGATATGCTTGGAGACCACAACCTCGCCGTCGTAGCACAGGCGAACGGGACCTTCAAGGACATTGGTGGTCAGGTCGCATACCTGAACCGCAAGCACCGCCTCAACTACGGCGCGTCCATAGGTCATATTCCGATCCTATATGGATTCCAGCAGGCGGGTTTTGACCCAAGTGGCCAGTTCATTGTAGAGCAGGTTCGGCAACGGATTTTCATAGACAACGCCGATCTGCAGGGGTCGTATCCGTTTACCACCACGCGGCGCTTCGACCTGAGTGTCGGTTTCGTACGGTACGGTTTTGATTATGAGGTCGACCGTTTCACGACAACGAATGGAGTCGTCTACGAACGGGAGCGGTTCAACCTGCCGAGTTGCAAGGACGTCGATTCCGGGTTCTGCACGCCATCGCCAGTCTATTTCTTCCAGGTGGGTGGGGCGTATGTCGGTGACTTCTCCAACTTCGGCTTCACCTCACCGGTACAGGGTGGCCGTTATCGGTTCCAGGTGTCGCCGTTTGTCGGAACGCAGTCGTTCGTGCGCATGCTTGCGGACTACCGGCGGTACTTCTTCATCAAGCCGGTTTCGCTCGCGTTCCGCGGGTTGCATCTGGGCAACTATGGAGCGAGTGTGGACGAGCGATCCGTGTTCACGGAAGAGTATCTCGGTTATGCAAACAGCCTGACGTTCATCCGTGGATACAGCTTCTCGTCGCTCGAGCCCGGCGAGTGCACACCAAACGAAAACGGCCTGTGCGCGGAGGTAGAGCGGCTGCGCGGTACGCGGCTTGCGCTCGCCAGCGCCGAGTTGCGCATCCCTCTCCTCGGAACGGAATCTTTCGGACTCCTCAACTTTCCGTACCTCCCGACTGAGGTAGCCTTCTTCGCGGACGCCGGCGTTGCGTGGAATCCAAACGACCCTCCGGAACTAAAGTTTGAGCGGAGAACGGCGGAGCGGGTCCCGGTTGTCAGCGCGGGCGTATCCACGCGCTTCAACCTCTTCGGCTACACCGTACTGGAGATCTTCTACGCGTACCCGTTCCAGCGCCCGGACAAAGGTGCGCACTTCGGTTTTCAAATCGTGCCCGGATGGTAGAGTCCATAGCGGACCGGTGATGTGCGTGGACACGGGGAGCAGATACCTGCTCCCCGTTTGCGCTTTTAATCGGGCAGCGTCATTTCGATGCGCGCAACCGTGACCGCGCGACCGCCCAGTATTACGCGATCGTCCTTTACCGTGGCCTCGACGAGTCCTCCGCGCCTGGACGCCTGCCACCCTCGAAGCTGCACCTTGCCGAGTTCCTCGCTCCAATAAGGTGCGAGGCAGCAGTGCGCCGAGCCCGTGACAGGGTCTTCCGGGATCCCGAACTGGGGCGCGAAATACCGGGAGACGAAGTCGTAGTCGCTGCCCTCAGCACGTGCCGTGACAATCATGCCACGGGTTCCGAGACGCGATACCACGTCTAGGTCGGGTCGAAGCGTGCGCACGGACTGCTCGCTCCCGAGAACCACGAAATAGTCGAGGCGGTTAGCGCCGGCTTCCACCACGGTCACTCCCGCGCCGACAGCTCGGTACACGTCGTCCGGAACGGACTTGATCACCGGCGGCTCTGCCGGAAAGTCCATCTCAATCAACGAGCCGCTGCGACGCGCCGTCAGTCGGCCGCTGAGCGTGTCAAAAAGCGCCGATTGCTGTGTCGACAAAGCTCCGGTCTCCCATAAAACGTGCGCCGCGGCAAGCGTAGCATGACCGCAAAGATCGACCTCGCTCGCCGGCGTGAACCACCGCAACCCGAAGGTTTCACCGACCCTTGTCAGAAATGATGTCTCGGACAGATTCATTTCGGAAGCAATGTTCTGCATGAGCACATCGTCCATGGTCTGCTCGAGCAGACACACTGCCGCCGGATTGCCCGCGAAGGGCTGATCGGCGAACGCATCCACCTGGTGAAGTATGATCTTCATTGAATCGCTACCTTTGCCACGTCGGAATGCAGGCACCTCCGCGGTGCGACATTGGACACGCGTACCATCGGAGAGTAAATTGTCGTTTCCCGGATCCCTCTCGCGCGGTCGCGTGAGACGACGCGGATGTTGTCAAATAGGATGTAACAGCGTTGTATTCGTTACTGAGGCCCCTACTGTTTCGGCTTAAAGCGGAGACGGCGCACAACGTCGCGATCAACACCGCTCGTATTATCGGATCGAGCGGCAAGTTCGTCGACTCGTGGTTTCACTATGAACATCCTTCGCTCCGAGTTTCGTTGTGGGGGCTACAATTTGCTAATCCGGTGGGACTCGCGGCGGGCGTCGACAAAAACGCGCGACTGATCGATTTCTGGCCAAGGCTGGGGTTCGGATTTGCGGAAGTCGGCTCGATAACGTATCGCCCTTCGCGCGGCAACCCTCGACCTCGCGCTTTCCGGCTGCCCGAGGATCGCGCGCTCGTAAACCGCATGGGTCTGAACAACGACGGAGCCGAGCGGATCGCTGCGCGCATCGGCGACCGAGGCATGTATCATCCGTTTCCGCTGGGCATCAACCTGGCGAAAACGCACGACGCCGACCTCGTAGGTGAGGACGCGTTGGCGGACTACGTCGAAAGCTTCCGCCTTCTGGCGCCAGCAGCAAACTACGTCGCCCTCAACATTTCGTGTCCCAACACGCGCGAAGGAAAGACCTTTGAAGACGCGGAAAGCCTCGATCGACTACTGGACGAGATCTTCCGTGTCCGCGAAGAAGTGAATCCGCGAGTGCCCGTTCTTGTGAAACTATCGCCGCCTATTACGGAACGCGTAGTCTTCGACAGCCTCGTCGAAGAACTTGTGACCGTCTGTCTCGAACGCAGGATTCAAGGATTCATTGCGACGAACACGGCCTCGGACCGTGACAATCTGAAGACGGAGGCCCGGAGGCTCGAAGCCATCGGACCGGGCGGACTTAGTGGCCCGCCGATCGCGTCACGGTCCACACAGTTGATCAGCTATCTTTACCGGCGAACGGAAGGGGCCATACCGATAATCGGCGTCGGCGGTATCGATTCCGGAGAAGCCGCGTACGCGAAGATTCGCGCCGGCGCCACACTGGTGCAGTTGTATACGGGGTTGGTGTACGAAGGGCCCGGCCTCGTCAAGCGCATCAAACAACGCCTGGTAGAACTGGCGGCCGAAGACAATTTCACGTACGTCAGTCAGGCGGTTGGCACCTTGCCTGTACTTTAAAAGAGTCCGCACCAAGCCCCTTTCCGGTTTATATTGGGCACGGTCTCGAGGTGATAAGAGCGCCATGTCAGCGATCGTCGAATTTGAAACCATTCCGCAGCTCTTCCGCGGGCTAGTGAGCCACTACGCGGGCAAGGGGCGCCCGGCACTAAGCTACAAAGACCGGACGTCGAAGCGGTGGGTCGATATCTCGTGGAAGAACCTGGAGCGGCATGTGAACGCGCTTGCAGGCTTTCTCCACAAACACGGTTTACGGAAAGGCGACCGCGTCGCAATCCTTTCTGAAAACCGTCCCGAATGGGCTATCACGGACTTCGCAACGCAGATCCTCGGAGGAGTCAACGTGTCGCTGTACACGTCGTTGCCGGCGGCGCAGGTCGAGTACATCCTTCGCGACAGTGGAACACGTGTCTTTATAGTGTCCACTAACGTCCAGTACAAGAAGGCGCTGGAAGTCTTCGACCGTTGCGATGACCTCGAGCTGCTCATCACCATGACGGAGCCGAAGGACGAAGCGCCCGAGTATGTACGGTACTGGGACGACGTCCTGGAGGAGGGGGCGGCACACTGGGTCGAAGAGGAGGAGCGGCTTGCACCATTGGCAGACGAGGTTACGCCCGACGACCTGAGCGCCCTTATTTATACGAGCGGTACGACGGGCAACCCAAAGGGGGTGATGCTGACACACGGCAACTTCTGCTCGAACGTGAAAGGCGCGCTTGCGACGATCCCCTTCGGGCCCGGCGACCACCATCTTTCGTTTCTACCCCTATGCCACTCTTTCGAGCACACGGGCGGCTTTCTTGCCGTCCTCGCTTGCGGAGCACGCATCACTTATGCGGAAAGCGTCGATGCCGTCAGCCGGAATCTGATTGAAGTGAAGCCGACAGTCCTGATCTCCGTGCCGAGACTTTTCGAGAAGATCTACAACCTGATAGTCAAGTCGGTAAACGAAGGGCCCGCCTACAAGCGCAAGATTTTCGATTGGTCGATCGACGCCGGCGCAAAGGCGGCCGCGCGCTACAAGAACGGAAGACGCCTGTCGCCGGCCCTGAAGATGCGCATCACGGCCGCGCACAAGATGGTCTTCTCTCGGCTGCA